>JAILPY010000070.1 GCA_024699235.1 Treponema sp.
GGCATAGGAAAATTATTAAATTATATCGGATTCGAATTACATATATCACCTTTTTTAGATATTGGATTATTAAAAAATAGAACTACCGGGGAATATTTTAGCATAAAAAATGGATTATATGCTGGAGGTTTTGAATTAATATTATATCCAGAAAAATGGAAAAGTTATGCTATTAGAGCAAGTCTTGGTTTTGATTTGAGTAAGAATAAAAAATGGCGTTCCCCAACAAAAGATTATGAATTATTTATAGGGGTCGGACATTTATTCTAATTCAAGAGAAGAAAGTTTTACTGAAGATTTTTTTCTCCAATATTCTTCTGGTTCATATTTAGATAGTATTTCTAGAAGCGATTTTGCAAATACATTATATTTACAAAGATTACTTGTCTCTGCAAGATTATAAAACAATTTCCAAATTTCATTGTCATTTCCCCATACAAGTATATCTTTATATAAAGATGCCTTTCCCAACAAATCTGCAAACCCATCATAAGAATAATCTATAAGACGATCCTTTAAAGTCTCTTCGATTTTTGTTACTGCTGCAATACTACCTAGGGCTGCACACCCAATAGCTTTCTCTGTATCTCCTAATTCTGAATAATACTCATTAAGTAAAATAAGAGCTTTTATAGAAATATCATTTTCACTTCTATATAAAAGAAAAAATTTTTGAACAGAATCAGATTTATTTTGATTTATAAGACGTACGAGTGCATTCATAAAACCTGTATCTGTATAGAATTTATCATCCTTTAAAACTGCAAGTAACTTCTGTTCATAATTATTCAAATCATCTTTCATTTCAGAGATTTCTGCCATTTCGTATAAAATATCATATTTTACATCAGGAATATCCAGACGCTCTAAATTTTCATAAGCCCTAATTAAATATTGATATGCTAAATCAAATTCTCCTTCTAGTTTATATATCTTACCTATAAGATAATCAGCTTCAGGGTATATATAATCTTCATCAATCCACTTACATAATTCTGAAAATTTGCCATGGAAAAAATCCATACCATAAGATTCTATATTCTTATTTATAATAGAAACAGCATCATCATAATTCTTGTCTTTTAATACAGGTAAAATTTCTTCCAGATAATCCCCAACTTTTCTTACCTTATAATTCTTTTGAGTTTGATCAAGGATAAAACTTTCCCATTCTGCTAATTCCTTTTTTTTACTCTTTGCATTTTCTGCTAGTTTTATTGCATCTCCGTAATCTGCTGAATCATAGGCATTCTGAGCCTGTTTTAGTATATACCAGTATTCATCTCCTGATGGTTTATGAACAGAATTAATATGTTGAGCAAATACAAAACTACCAATTATATAACAAAATATAAAAATACAAATAAAATATTTAGATTTCATCAATTATAAAGTCTCCTAAACCTTTTTTCGAGGTTATAAACTTTCCAATTCCTTCCTAAATTCAGTATCGGCATCTTCAGCAGGAATCGTTCGTATAATTTTACCTTTTTTAAAAATGATGACTTTATCGGCTCCACCTGCAATTCCTAAATCAGCATGTTTTCCTTCTCCTGGTCCATTAACAATACATCCCATAACAGCAATAGTTACATTCTTTTTCAAAGAATATAATTCGTTTTGCCATCTAGCTACAAATGAATGGACATCAAATCCAATACGGCCACACCGAGGACAACTGATAAGTGTAACGCCATCGTTTCTTAATCCACACTCATGAAGAATCTCTCTGCCAGCTAGAACTTCATTTTCAGGAGAAGAAGAAAGACTAACACGAATAGTAGATCCTATATTATTTTTTAAAAGTTCTGTAAAAGCAATTGTAGATTTTACAATACCAGAAATCAAAGGCCCTGCTTCAGTTACACCTATATGTAAAGGTATATCACTTATTTCAGAAAAGGCTTTATTAGCTTCTATTGTCTCACTTACGGAAGACGATTTCATACTAACAACAACATCTTTAAAACTAAATTCATCAAAGACTTCTACTTCACGAAGAGCTGTTTGAGCAAGAGCTTCTGCTCTTTTCAATTTTCCATCTAAAACAAGTTTTTCTAAATCCTTAGGAAGACTGCCGGTATTCACTCCTATTCGAATTGCAGTCCCTTTTTCTTTACAAGCTTCGACCACTGCCCTAACGCGTTCTTTATTTCCTATGTTTCCAGGATTAATTCTTATAACAGAGACAAATCCCTTCAAGCATTCTAATGCAAGTTTATAATCAAAATGTATATCTGCAACCAGAGGAACATCCGTATGTTCTGCTATAACAGAAAGACCTTTTGCACTGTTAACATCTGGAACTGCAAATCTTATGATATCACATCCTAAAGATTTCAATGTATTTATTCTTTTTAAAATTGATAGCAACTTATCAGAATTTTCTGAAATATCGGTTATCCCCTCTTTCCACATAGTCTGAATTGTAACAGGATTATTACCACCAATATTTATTTTTCTTATATCATGTTTTCCGCCAATTGTAACAACTCGTGTTTTTTTCATAGAAAAGCCTTAGAATAGAATGAGGGCATTACTGAAGTAAAACAGCAATGCCCTTTTATTTTAATAAATCAGAATATAATTAATATGATTATGCAATCATTCCGAATACCATTGCAAACAACGCAACTGTTTCACAAAGACCAACAACCATAATATAATTTGTAAAACCTTTTCCTGTTTCAGCGAGGGCATCACTACCAGCAGCACCAGCCTTTCCCTGAGCAATTGCAGACATACACATAGCCAATCCTGCAGCAAGTCCTAAACCTAAAGAAAAAAGAGGATCAAGCTGACTTGCAATAACCTTAGACTTCATTGAATTCATCAAAAGAAAACCATAAATAGTCTGTGTTAAAGGAGCACCTGCAAAAACAACCAAAAGGAAAGGTGCAGGCTTATTATTAAGATAACATCTTTTCCATGCACCTATTGCCCCTTGACCAGCAATACCAATTCCGATAGCACTACCCATAGCAGCTATACCCATTACCAAACCAGCACCAATCATACCCCAGTTCATAAATTACTCCTTATTCACAGTTATACTGTGATTATTTATTCAATTTTAAAGATGAATAAATCTATTCATCATTATACCAAAACTCTTAATATTAGGAATAGAAATTCCTAATTCATTTAATCTTCTGAATCCTTAAATGGTCTATATTTTGTTCCACTCCAAGCCATTCCCAAATGTTGAGAAAATTCAAGAGTATTCAAACGAACACCATGAACAACTACTGAGAGTAAATTCAAAATCATATTAAGTCCATGACCAAATACAAGAAGAACAACTGCAAAAATTACAATTGCAAGCTTTCCAAACATTGGACCTGCCATATTATTTACAGTCTGACTTATTGCGGCTCCTGCCAAACCTACTGCCCACAAACGAATATAAGAAACTATATCACTAAAGACATTAACAACTCCTAATAATACGCTTATTATATTCTTACAACTCTCAAGAACTGATTTACCTATACTTCCTTCATAATTTGAAAATATAAAGCTTAATACAAAACCAAAGAGCAACACTCCTATTGCAATAAAAGGAATGCTAGAAGGCAGACTTAAAGTTCCTCCAAATATTCGAATAGGGATACCTTTATTAGACAATGGGAAACGATTACTATCAACAACCATATTCATGACGACATAAAACATTCCCCATAACTGCAATAATGATCCTAAATCCCCTAGACACTTTAAACTCTTTTTATCTGCAAAAAAACATTTTATATGAGCAATACTCAACTGTATTATTGCAAGCATAAAACAGAACACTTTCTGATTACTTTCATAATGTTCTGGATTTTTAGCAGACGAAACAGGGTAGAATGAAAGATTTACCAAAGCATCAGGCAACTTTGAACTATCAATTCCAAACCAAGAGCAAGTCATAATTCCCCAAAGACAAGTACAAAGTCCAAGAAGAGTAACAAGAGCCGGCAAAGACTTTTTACCAGATGGACTCTTTCCAAACAAAATAAATCCTACTATTGTAACAAGAGCACCATATCCAGCATCTCCAAATATCATTGCAAAGAAAATACAGAAGAATAAAAGGAACCAGCCAGAAATATCAAACTCATGGTATCCAGGAGTTACATCTAAGAAATCTGTAAGCGGATAAATTATACTTACAATCTTAGAATTGTGTAATTTTGTAGGAACAGGATCTTCATCTGAAGGATCTGATACTGTATAAGCCCATGAATTATCTGTACATGATTTTTTAAACTTCTTCATTGAATCAACAGGAACATAACCTGTTATCCATGCAAGTTTAGTCTCAGAAAAAGCGTTATTACTAACAGATTCTTCAGTTTCAGCATCATGAGCCATTCCGCTATACACATTCTCAAACTCAATATCAAGACACAAATCTTTTTTATAAGATTTAAGGGTATCAAGAAATTTTTTATCATCAAGCAATTCACTTTCTATACGAGAAATTTCTTGCTTACATTTTAAAATATTCTCTCTGATAGAATTCGTGGATAACTCTGGCAATGGTACTGAATATGCTTCTGGAGGCAAAGCAGAAGGTCGCTCAGAAAGTTCCGAATCAGACAATAGAAGAAAACGAACAGTCTTAGCATATCCATTTACCCTTAATGTCTTTACATCATTTCCTATTAATGAATACTTATCCTCTGGAATTTCATATAAATACATATAGATGCCAGACTCTGCAAGTGAGTACAGCATATCAGGATCGACATTCCCCCATAGGGAAAGTCTTTCAAGTTCATTTGTCCCCTGAGAAATAGCATCAAGAAGCGATTTTTTTCTATCACTCAAGGCAACAATATTGGAAGCAGTTTCTGAAGCAGCATCCTTATTTAAGGAAATCTGCTTTATAACCTTTTGCTTTGAGACTTTTATTTCCTCTAGGATAGAAATAGCTTTATCTGTCGTAGCAGAAGCTTCTTTATACGAAGATAAAAGAGCACTTGTACCTTCAAGAGATTCAAGATGCACTACCCCAACTTTTCTCAACTGCTTAAGAGACTCTTTTCTTGTAGAATCAAGAACAACAATTGAAACCTTTTTCATTGGTACAATCATGCTTCAGCCTCCTTAGAACTAACACGTTCAAGTTTTCTTTTCGAAATCTTGCTACGAACAACAGCAGCTACTTGCTCATCACCAAGGAAAACATTAATACGTTTAATATTAGCCTTAGTTTCAGGAATTTTTACCTTTTCAAACAAATTAACACGCTGAGTAGTTGTCCTTAACTCTTGAGAAAGCAACCTAACCTGTTCATCAAGAACTTCTGCCTGCAAATCAAGTTCCAAGGCCTTTTCCATTCGGTCTGCAGCCATATCAATCCACAAAGGAGTCTTATATAGATCATAGTCACCACGACCAAAATCAGCACCTTCATAAATCGGAATTTTTACACCGGCTATATTACCCCAGCCTTTCTTAATATTATTCACAGTCACCATTCCAGGCTTAAAGGCTTCTTTTTCACCAAAAACAGAAATCCATTTTTCAAAATCTTCTTCAAGAGATTTTTTTTGAGCACGGACCTCTTTGGCTTTTTCATCTATAGTACGGATTTCAGACTGCAGCTGTTGTTTTTTTAGAGTAAGAGTAGGAAGATAACGCTGATACATTTTCAGAGAATCTTTCTGTGCTTTTAACTCGTTTTTTGTCAGCTTAATCTTTGCCATTCAGAATCCTCATTTAATTTGCAGGCCAAAATTGTTCAATAAGTTCAGTTTTCAAGCCAGTTTCATTTTTCTCAAAACATTTTGACAAAATCTTCCAGCCATTATCTAAAGCTTCTTCCAATGGAATATTAACACTTAAATCCATCATCTGAGCCTCGAACAATTCTCCATACTTTAACAGTTTTTCATCCCATGCACTCATGTTAAATCCCATACTTTTCTTTTCAAGAGTATCTTTATAAGAAGCATAAAGACGAATCATTCCGTCCATAAGAGCACGGTGATCTTTGCGTGTCTTACCGTTAACCTGCTGCTTAAGACGAGAAAGTGATCCAAAAGGCTCAATGTGACCACCTTTTAAATAGAACTGACCCTCTGTAATATAACCTGTATTATCAGGAACTGGATGAGTAACATCATCTCCAGGCATTGTTGTTACTGCTAGAATTGTAACAGAACCAGAATCAGAGAAGTCAACGGCTTTCTCATAACGAGCTGCTAACTGAGAATACAAATCTCCAGGATAACCACGATTAGAAGGAACTTGTTCCTGAGTAATTGCAACTTCCTTCATAGAATCTGCAAAGTTTGTCATGTCAGTAAGAAGACAAAGAACATTCTTTCCCTGAAGAGCAAATTGTTCAGCTACAGCAAGAGACAAATCAGGAATTTTCATACATTCTACAGTCGGATCAGCTGCAGTATGAATAAACATAACAGTCTTACTTAAAGCGCCACCTTCTTCAAGGGTATTCTTAAAATAAAGATAGTCATCATATTTTAGACCCATGCCACCAAGAACAATAACATCAACTTCTGCCTGCATAGCAATACGAGCCAAAAGTTGATTATAAGGTTCTCCTGAAATTGAGAAAATAGGCAGTTTCTGAGATACAACCAATGTATTAAAAATATCAATCATTGGAATACCAGTACGGATCATTCTACTTGGAATAATACGTTTTGAAGGGTTTACAGAAGGACCTCCAATTTCAACAAGATTATCTACAAGTGCAGGACCATGATCCCTAGGTTCTGCAGATCCATTGAAAATTCTACCAAGAAGATTTTCACTAAAAGAAACTCTCATTTCCTGACCAAGGAATCTAATCTGGTCATTTGTAGATACACCACGACCACCAGCAAATACTTGAAGAGAAACTAAATCACCATCAATTTTATTTACTTCAGCTAAAGATTTACCAAAGCGAGTAGTGATTTCTGCAAGTTCATTTAATTTTACACCTTTAGCACGAACAGTTATAACGCTACCGTTAATACTCTCGATTTTGCTATAAACTTTATTCATTACTCACCATCCTTGAGAAGAACCTTTACTTCATCAGATATCTGTGCATTTACAGAAGACAGCAATTTATCAATTGATGCCTCATGTTCCTTAAATTCATTACTCTGGAATTTAGTATAATTCATATCTGTAAATTCCTGACGTAATTTATTAAAGAAAGAACGAGCCTCATCTTTTTCCTTCATATCAAATGAAGAACCTAACACGCCAATAATTTTTGAAAATACATATTTCTGTCTATCAGGACTTGTTGCACCCTCAGTTTCATCAAATGAATCCTGCTGCATATAAACAGCATCAAGGAATTCACTTTTTAGGTATACAATAAAATCCCCTAGCGAAGTTCCCTCTTCTCCAACAACTTTCATCATCTGATTTACTTCAGAACCACGCCTGTAAACAGATCTTGCATATTCTACTCGATTTTCATTCTGGACAGACTTATACTTTGACCAAGAATCCAATGGATCTATTGCAGGATAACGGCGTGCATCAGAACGTTCCCTTGAAAGACCATGGAAGGCACCTACAACTTTTAAAGTTGCCTGAGTAACAGGTTCTTCAAAGTTACCTCCAGCTGGAGAAACCGTACCACCAATTGTAACAGAACCAGTTTCCCCATCCCTTAGCCTTACAATACCTGCTCGTTCATAAAATGATGCTATCGTACTTTCAAGATATGCAGGGAAAGCTTCTTCTCCAGGAATCTCCTCCAATCGACCTGACATTTCACGCATAG
The DNA here is from genome assembly GCA_024699235.1 of Treponema sp. Taxonomy (GTDB): domain Bacteria; phylum Spirochaetota; class Spirochaetia; order Treponematales; family Treponemataceae; genus Treponema_D. Next base: position 7,745 of record JAILPY010000070.1, read on the forward strand.
CCTGTGCCCAACGTGATGTCGAATCTGCAAGCATGAGAACATTAAGACCCATCTGACGATAATACTCAGCAAGAGTAACTGCTGTATAAACAGAAGCTTCTCGTGATGCAACAGGCATAGATGATGTATTACAGATAATTATCGTACGTTCCATAAGAGAACGCCCTGTACGAGGATCTTTCAGTTCTGGGAATTCAGTAAGAGTTTCAACAACTTCTCCTGCTCGCTCACCACAGGCAGCAACAATAACAATATCAACATCAGCATTACGGCTAGTTGTATGCTGAAGAACAGTTTTTCCAGCACCAAACGGACCAGGGATACAATATGTACCGCCAAGAGCAACAGGGAAGAAGGTATCAATCAATCTAACCTTAGTAACCATTGGCTTTTCCGGACGAAGTCTTTCCGCATAACAGTTTACAGCTCTCTTTACAGGCCATTTAAAACTCATGCAGATATCATGATTTTTACCTTTTTCATCTGTAAGAGTAGCAATAGTATCATGAATCTTATAATTTCCAGGTTTTGCAATGCTCTTCACTGTATATGTACCCAAGAATCCATAAGGAACTTGAATTTTATGCGTAAAAGGTCCTTCAGGAACGGTACCTACAGAATCACCTGCCATAACCTTATCTCCAGGTTCAGAGGTAGGTGTAAACTCCCAGTCTTTCTTATCATCAAGAGCAGGAAGATAAACGCCTCTCTCCAAAAAGTAACCAGAATGTTCAGCAAGCAAAGGGAGAGGATTCTGTAATCCATCATAAACCTGACCAAGAAGACCAGGACCTATTTCAACGCTTAATAAGTCTCCTGTGAATACTACAGAGCAGTCAGTAGAAATTCCTTTAGTCATTTCATAAATCTGCATCTGCGCAGTATTTCCACGGATACGAATAACTTCACCCTTTAAATTCTGATTATTGACTTTTACGTAGCCAACCTCATTAAGGGCGACCTTACCGTCAAATTCAACAGAAACCATGTTTCCATTAACGGCAACAACCTTACCTTTAGTTTCAGTCATTTATTTTCTCCAAGAATATCTTCATAGATTTTATGATAAGAAGCCAAACCTTCATCCCTCGTAAACTTCTTCATTCTTTCTGTAAGCATAAGGCGTAAACCATAACTAAATACAGCATCAACAGAAAAAGAATCCAACGGAGTCATTCTATCAAGGACACTAAGCCTGTATTCATTCAAATACTGCTCAGCTGACAAGGGACTATCCATTCCCGTTGCCGTTCTTGCAGCCTGAACAATTTCTCCATCAAATACAACAGGAATATCTTTAGCATCTTTTTTCATTTTAAGCGCCCGAAGCTGTGCAAGAGCAAAACGAAGATCTCTTTCTTTACGGTACCAGCCATCAAGAAATACAGATCCTGTCGAGACTGAGTCCAAAGGAGGTTCCAATGACAACGAGACTGCTACAGAGGCATTTTTTTCAGACATAAAACGCTGACACAAATCTTTATAGTAGTCTGTCGTAATAGGAAGTTTTGAAACACTGTCATCATCAGCTTTAAAAGAAGGGAGCTGAGATACTAAATAATAGAGATGTTCCACTATTTCTTTTCCTTTTTTTCTTTAGATGAAGAAGTTCTCTTTCTTGTAGAAGTCTTTTTGACAGGAACAGAATCCTGCTCTTCTACAACAGAATTTTCTTCAGCAGATTCATTAGGGATTCCAGCAGCAGCATTTTTCATTAATTCAGTTGTCTTTGGATTCAAATAAGAACTGAACAATTCTGCAACGCTTTCTGCACTAAAATCATAAAATGCACTTCCATCTTTGGCACCAATTCTGAAACCAGAAGATAAAGTGTCATCACTTTTTATCTCAAGTCCCTTTGAAATATGAGATTTCAAAGACGTCTTCAATCCAGATTCTAAAGTCTTCAAATCTTTAGCAGACAAAAGAACTGACAAATCTTTTGTATCAGGGGATGCAACCCAAGCCTTTACAGTTTCTGGAATAAGCTTTTTTAGCAAATCCTTATCATAAGCCTTAGCAATTCCATTTCCAATAAGTGCAGAAAGTTCTTTATTAATACCATCACGGAAAGAGATAATCAAATTTCGACCAGCTTGAGTAATTGCGTCCTCACTGGCTTTTTCCATGCGGGCTGTTTCAACTTTTGCATTCTTTATGATGCTGTCAGCTTTTTCTTCAGCTTCACTAATTATTGAAGCTGCTTTCTTTTCTGCTTCAGCAATAATATTCTGAGCAGAATTAGTTGCGCTGGCTACACCGTCTTTTCTAATCTTATCGATTAGTTCCTGTAACTGGACGTCCATTGTGACCTCTCTTAAAAAAAAATTTACAAATTAAAATATAAATGCATATTGAGTAACCTGATGATATTCCTTATCAGGATATACAATAGCAGAAGGAAATGAGCTTTTATTTGGAGCATCTGGATATGCCTCAGTTTCAAGACATAAACCATCATGTTTATTATATATAAAGCCATTTTTTCCCGAAATGCCATTTATGAAATTACCTGCATAAAATTGGATACCAGGTTTAGTAGTCTTAACTGTCATTTTCCGTCCACTTGCAGGATCTTCTACTTCAGCAGCCATATGTAGATTTTCATCATCTTTAAATCCATCTATGCAGAAACAATGATCATATCCCACACCAACTTTATCTAAATCTGTTCCTATAAGTTTTTCTTTAGTAAAATCAAAAGGAGTACCTGAAACATTAATAATCTTTCCCGTTGGAATAAGCTTATCATCAACTTCCAGATAACTAGAACAATAAAGTTTTAATTTTTGATCTGCAACAGATCCACCATCATGCCCCTTTAAATTAAAATAAGCATGATTAGTTATATTAATGGGAGTAGCTTTATCAGTCACTCCCCTATACTCTAATGTAATTTCATTATTTTCGTTTAATGTATATACGATAGAAAAATCTACATTACCTGGGAAACCTTGCTCTCCATCCTTACTTCTTTTAGTAAATTCTACTCCGACTCCATAAGAAGTCTTAACTTTTTTTGCTTTCCAGACTTCTTTATCCCATCGGTCAAAACCACCGTGTAAAGTATTTACTCCGTTATCATTTTTATCCAAAGAATAAGTTTTTCCTTCCAAATTAAAAGAAGCGCCACCAATTCTATTAGCAAAACGACCTACTATTGCACCAAAACTTGAAGTATTTGTCACAAAACCATCAAGAGTAGAAAAACCAAGAGTAACATCAACATTCTTTTTCTTTTTATCAGGAACAATGATACTTGTTATAATGCAGCCATAATTTGTAACGGAGAAACTCATTCGCCCGTTAGATACAGTATAAAGATGTACTTTTTTTCCATCTG
>JAILPY010000072.1 GCA_024699235.1 Treponema sp.
CTTTAATTCTGCACTTTCCATTGCTGAATTGATTTTTTTTACTCTTGCATAAAAATAGTTTTCTTTTGAATCGGAAATTTCTTTTAAAGGAGGGGTGTTGATTGAGACTCCGAATTTTCTTGAGCAGTAAACAGGAGTACTGTTAGTTTCCTTTTTTGACCCTTTATGAGTTCCGCAGACAAAAACTGCAGGAAATTCTAGGCCCTTGCTTTTATGAATTGTAAGGATATGAATGCTGTCTTCATGTTCCAAAGGAATGTCCATGTTGCTGAGTTTCTGAGCTTCATCTTGATATGTCCTCATGCTGTCGACAAATGAAGCAAGACTCATTGTCTGCTCTTCAGCCTTACGTGCAAGCTCAAACATTCTGTCGTAAAGGCTTGCATACATTGAGACACTTGTGTTCCATAAAGTTTCAAGCCTATAGCCGGCATTGTACCACAGGAATGATATCAGAGATGTCAGGGACTCTGTCTTGGAACGCTCGCATAATTCTTCATATACTTCTTTTGCATGACGGTACTTTGCTTCTGACTGAGGATTTAAAATCTTTGCGCTGTCTGCTGCAAAAGGCCCTTCGCTTTGAGAAAGGCTGCTTTGTGCAAGAATAGCATTGGTTTCTTCTATGCTGAGGTTTGCAAATGGAGAGCGCAAGACTGCAGCGTAAGAAAGTGTGTCCGTCTTGTATGCGCATAGCCTAAGCATTGCAAAAATGTCATTGACAGGACCGTCATTAAAAAATCCCGTTACAACTTCACAGTTGTATGGAATGCCTTCCTGTAAAAGCATCCGTTCGTAAAGAGGCTGAAGCGAATAATTTCTAAAAAGAATGGCTATGTCCCCCGGCTTATATTTTGCTGGAGTGCTTTTTGATGCAGGGGTAATTAATTCCTTTATTTTTTTTGCAACCCACAAGGCTTCTGCTTCTTCTTCTATAAGCATTCCCTCGTCTGCTTCTTGATTCTTGTCATATAAGGCAACGTGTATGAGTTCTTTGCTGCAGGATTCTTGAGGCTTTGCTTCTGGATAGTTTACTTTATGATAGACGGCTTCGTATTCAGGTGTTTCTTCGCCCGCTTCGCCATTATCCTGCTTAAAAAATACAGACGGTTGATTCTGTTCTTTGTTATCTGGATAAGAAAAGCCTCCAAAAATTGTATTAAATGCGCAAACAAGGTTCTTTTCAGAACGAAAGTTTTCCTTTAATTCCAAATTTCCTTTTTCAAAGTCTTTTGAGAGTCCTCTGAATACAGTTACGTCTGCACCTCTGAATCTGTAGATGCTCTGCTTTTCATCGCCTACAAAAAAAAGTTTTCCTGGACACAAGTCGCTTACAGACGGAATGCCTTTGTCTGTCCTTTCTAATTTTTCTGCAATCATGAAGAGGATGTCTCTTTGCAGCATGTTATTATCCTGGAATTCATCTATCATGATGGCCTTGTACTTCTGTTTTTCTAACTGGCGTATTTCTGGATAATCCCTAAGGATGCATTTTGCAAGGGATGAAACGTCATTGAACGAAAGAATTCCTAGGCTTCTTTTTATATGAAGCACTTTATCCTGAAATTCCTTTAAGAGAGGAGTTATTGTTTTTATTATGTCATATCCCGAAACGTACTGAACAAGTGATGTTAGAATCAGAAGGCTCTCTCTAAGATCTTTTATTATTCTTTTTATTTCATCGCATCCGTTAGGGGTGCGAAGCGAAAGCGATGTAACGTTGATTAAGGCCTTAAGAAACTGTATTTCCTGCTGGCAGTCAGAATCCTCTATTTTTTGTTCAGTGAGGTCTGAGATTTCCGGCCAGTCCTGATTCATGGCCTCTGTAAGCTTTTTTATGAATGCGCTGTTCCTGTTGCCTTCAAAATCATTCAGTTCTCCATTTATGCTGTTCAAGAGCCCTAATGTTTTTTTATATTCCTTGTCCCAGCCCTTAATTATTTCCTGCCTCTGATTTTCATTGCATTTATCAAAGTCTATAGGTTCTGCAATGGTGGACTGCTGTAAGATTGGGTCTACAAAAAGTTCTCTTGCAATGTCTGAAAAATTTTTTGTCTGTACAAGAGCTTTTATGGCCTGATTGTCCCTATGCTGAAGGATAAAGGGAAGTGCAAGGCTTTCGATTTTTTCATGTAATGCATCTTCATCTTCTGTAAAGTCTGGGCTGATTCCATAAAAATGACATCCTTGCCGGGCAATGTTTGTACAATAACTGTCAAGGTTCTTGATGTTTGCCTTGTAAAAGTCAGATACGCTTTCTGGAGACTTTTCTTTTAGCTTCTGGTAGATTCTTCCATACATTTCTACAGTTGCCTTTTTCGTAAAGGTTAGGGTTAGGATTTCATCTACCTTATATTTTTTGTCTAATACCAGATGAACGAATCGCTGAGACAGGACGCTTGTCTTTCCCGAACCCGCCCCTGCACTGACTACTGCATTTATGTCTATGCCTATGGCTTTCTGCTGTGAAACTGTAGGGTCATTTTTACTCATGAAATTCTCCTTTCTTTGCCTGTTCTTTGCTGACTGTAAAGGTTCTTCTGCATACTGATTTGTATGCACATGACTGGCATGTAGAAAAATCCTGATTTTGTTCATTTACAGAAAAATCATAAGACTTTATTTTTTTACAGTATAAGTCGATTAAGTCGATAACCCTTTGTCTTGTAGGCTCAAAGTCAATGCCTTCCTTTTTCATCACCAAAGAACCTGTTACTGGCACGACTTCTGCGTCCTTGATGTCGAAGAATGCACAGTTTTCAACAGTCTTTCTTCTGTTTTTTTCTGCATTTTCCATTAAGTAAAGGTACATCGGCATTTGAAAGTCAGGGATGTCAACTTGGTCGCTAACATAGAATATGTCTTTATGTATGGCTCCCTTTGTACTTTTAAAATCTACAAGAATGTATTCTGCTTCATCGGGATTTTTTAGGAGACAGTCTATTCTTCCAGTACAGGCATAATCTTTTCCCTCTGGGGCATAATCATAATTAGATTCGACTTCTGAAATTTCACATCCGTTAAAGGCTTCTGAAAACCTATGCACAGTATTAAGCATTGTTTGAATAATGGCTTGGCGGGTAGTCAGCATAAGCTGTTTTCCAAGATGACTTATATGCTGCTTATCAATTCCTTTATCTATGCTGTCATATAATATTTTCCTGCATTCTTCTGAAAGTCCTTCTTCTGTTGTCGAAAGCTTCATGCTTCTTTTTTTTAATTCCATGCAGTATAATTCCATGATTTTGTGATACAGGTTTCCCATGGCAAATGTGTCCATGAGTTCTGCCTCATTGTTCTGCTGCTTAAGCCTTAGGACTTTTTCAAAAACCCATGCACGGGGACACGAAAAAAAACTTCTGAGATCTGTACTTGAAACTTTTATTTTTTTGCCGTCATATATTTTATTGTTTATGCATTGCTGAATTAATGATATGGATTCTTCATTTAGTTCTGAATTGGAACCCTGTACCTGCTGCCAGAAACTAAAGCCTTGATTCTGTAATTTATACAGGATGGAAGGAAAGGCTTCATCATTTTCTGCATGTTCTGTCTTTTCTAAGAACCAGTCTTTTTCTTTAGAGTAAGGGTCGTCCTTGCTTGCATCCGTTTTGTCTTCTATAAAATAACTGTGACTTAATGAATATCCCTTGAACGTCTTTGACGAGCACGTAAACAGAATGTCTTCCTGTGCAGACATGGAATAAAGCCTTATGAACAAATCCGATACGTTAGGGTCGCTGGCAAATCCCAGTTTTTGGCGCTTGTCGTCCCGGAGGAATGAAAGCTGCTTGTATTGGATTGAAAGCGATGCTTGGCTTGAGTCTATGACTGCCTGCACTTGAAATGGAGCTGTTGCTGCAAGGCGATAGGGTAATATTTGGACTCCTTTGTCCTTTTTTTGAGCCAGATACATTTTCTGAGAAAGGTAATTTGTAAAAAAGTTGAAAGGAGAGTGTAAGGCACAGTTAGGGAATTCGTTTTCTAAGTCTATGAGAGAACCAAGCTCTGTAATGCAGCGGCTTATGATTAAGTCAGCCTGCTCAGAGCATAATGACATGTCAAAGAATTTTTCACGGAAGGAAAAATAGTTCTCCCTTATTTTTGCAAAAGATTTTGAGCTTACGAAAGTTTTTAGCGTTTTTTTTAAGGTTTCGTAATACGTTTTAAGCAGTTCTTCAGAAGGTCTTGTTTCAAAGGCCTGCTGCCATACATCAATTTCTTTGCCATTATAATTGTATGAGCAAAGGCAGTTATTGTCCCGCCCGAACTGTATTATTTCCTCATTAAGTTTTGGTTCTTTCCATGGCAGGTCTGTATTTAGCAGAAGCTTTCTTATGCTGTCAAATGAAAAGTCCTGTGAAATGCATTGCTGGGCAAGATCAAAAAAACTTCCCGCTCCAAAAGAAGACAAAGGCTGCCCGTTCTTCATTACATAAGGAATTTCGTATAGGGAAAGTTCTCTTTCTATGTACTGACCGTAAGTCTGGATGTCGGGGATATTTATAGACATGTCTGTCCATCTGACATGTCTTTCATCATGCATTTTCCTTATGTACTGAGCTACGCTGCGCAGTTCTGCGCGGGAATTCTGAAAGAGGCTGACGTGGGGCTGAGCGCTTTCTTTTGCATCTAGGTGGATCAGATGTATGTCTGGGCTTGATTCAAGGATGGACTTGTATTCAAGCCAGTCCATAAGGATTTCTGGATAAAAAATAATATATGCATTGCCGTTTGAATAAAACGGAGGAGTTTCCCATGCAGGGTCAAAGCGGTTATTAGCATCAAGAAAGTCTTTGTACCTGTTATAAAGCTCAAGAAGGTCTTTGTCTTCTTCATCAGCAGTTAGGCAGCTGTCTTCAAAATGCTTTTTCCACTGTGCAAGTGATGGAAGGAGTCCTGCAATCCTGTCTGCAAAGCCTTCGGCCTCGCTTGCATATCTGTCTGCAACTATGTAATGCAGAAAAGGCCGGCTTGCGTTTTCCTGCAGGATATGAAGGGCGAAAATAGAGCGCATTGCAGATGGAATGGATTTTTTTGTTTGCTGCTGGCTTTTTATTGATGAGCCTTTGAAGTCATCCCATGCAATGAATCTTTCCATTGCAACTGCGGAGACTCCGCTTATTAAAGTTGCCCTGTCTGCCCATAAGTCTGCAGCAACCTGCGTTGGAAAGACAAAAATTGCATTTTGATTATGTATGTACTTCTTTAATGCTTCTTCTATCTGTAGGTTTTTCATTTATTTAATATAGCATGCTTTTTCTTTCATGTAAAATGTTTAGGAAAGCAATGTCCTTAAAAAAGATTAGTAAAATTAGA
>JAILPY010000076.1 GCA_024699235.1 Treponema sp.
CGCAACCAAGCTCGCGCAGACAATCCACCTGGGGCTTCCGTTCTGCACCTTCCGCAAGGCAGGTAAAACCGAGTTCTTTTGCAAGGTTGATGATGTGTTTTACTACTACGATGTCTTCTTTGTGCTCGCAAGATAGGGCAAGGTTGTCTACAAAGCTCTTATCAATTTTTAATGTGTCCAGAGGCATCTTTGTCAGAAGAGAAAATGAGGAGTATCCAGTCCCAAAATCATCCATAGAAATTTTATAGCCAGAGGACCGAAGCTCTTTCAGTACGCTTATCATGTGTCCAGTATCATTGTAACCTGCACTTTCCGTAAGCTCAAAGTCTATTAAACGATGGTCAATGCCGTATTTGTCCACAATATCAGAAAGGTTTGAAATGAGGTTTTTGTTATACATGCGGTTTCTTGAAAGGTTAATAGAAATGGGGTAGAGCGGCTTTCCTTCTTTCTTCCAACGGGCAAGTGCCTGGCAAACTTTCTTTAAAACGATGTCATCAATTTTTCCGATGGAGCCATCTTTTTCAAAAAAGGGGATGAAGCGTTCCGGCAAAAGAAATTCCTTGTTTTTATAATTCCAGCGGATCAGGGCTTCTGCTCCTTTTATTACTTCCTTGCTGATGTCAAACTTTGGCTGAAGGTAAACAACGAATTCATCGTTTGCAATTGCAGTTGCCACATATGTCTTAATGTAATTTCCCCAGGAAATGTCATTGTGCATTTTATCTGTATACGTGATGATTTGTGTCTCGTTGTGATTCTGCCCAAAAGATTGCGCAAGCTTTCCCGCATCGGGAACTCTGTTTCCTAACAGCATAGCCTTCTGCATCGGTACAAAACCGCATCTATAAAAGATTGTATAGTTAGGATCTTCGTCCAGGTGAGAAATGCCTGCAAAGAATTGCTTCAACTTGTTTATGGTTTCTTCTTCAGGCATGTCCTTAATCATTATGGCAAAATTATCTTCGTGACAGCGAGAGCTTGTGTAAATAAAATCTGCCTTTTTCATTGCGTCAACAATTTGGCATAAGAGCTTATTAGCGACGGAATGACCGTATACTTCATTTATAACGCGAAAATCTTTAACGTCAAAATGAGCAAAAGCGTAATCACTGATTCCCTTGTTTTTTGGCATTTCAAGATAACTCACAAGGTGATTCCAGTTATAGTGGCCTGTAATCGGATCAAAAAAGGCAAGCCGAAAGAGTTTCTTTTTATCCAACAATTCTTCTCTTTCGTTCATTACATGCTTGGCATCATCATTTTCGATTTTGCTCTCGTAGAGCACTCTGTACTTCTTAAATTCTGTAAAAACACCTATTATGTTAGGATCTTCAAGCACCGATAAATCAGAGAATCTTCTGTGTGCGTCGTCATCTTTTGCGATTGAAGTAAAAATTGTTTTGATAAAATCTTCTGTGATGTGGGTTTCTTCATCAAGTTCAATTGAATAAAAATAATGTTCTTCTAGCTCGAGGGATTTTAAATGCGTGGGGTAGTGAATGCGGGGGTCATTTATTCTGAATTCAATTCCAATTACATCGTTTTCAATGTCCCTGGCAAAAAATAAGCCTGGTGAGTCGTAGGCTCCGAAGGCATTTTCAAATGGCTTGATCGTTTCCGGTAGAATTCCCTTGTAAAAAGCATTGATTTCCTCTTTTGAAGGAATAATATAATAGAGGATTCTTCTTGGCTTATAAAGCTGGTTAAGTTTCTTTATGCACATAAAAACTCCAAATGCCGCACTTTTTGAAAGCATAATTATAAAAAGTATAACACGACTTTTGAAAAATTAGTAATGTTTTTTGAGTGCAGTTAAGCCATTTTAACATAACCTAAATTATTATTTCTTCAGGAACTTCATCCGCCATCAGCTTGCAGCCATTTTCGCTTGGATGAAGATGGTCGCCGGAATCGCATTCGATCGCAAAGGTCTTTGGATTTTTTGAATCGCGGACAGCCTTGTCAAAATCAACGCAGCCGTCAAAATCCTTTGAGCTTCTGAGCCATTCGTTAAAATCATTGCGCAGTTTTTCTCGGTCCTCGTTATACGTTCTCCAGCCGTAAATGGGAATGAGGGTCGCGCTGTAAACTTTAAGGCCAAGTCTTCTTGCAGGCTCCACATAGATTTTTTTTACGCCCTCGATTAAATCATCCAGAGTTGGCATGTCGCTCCAGGGACGGAATTTATTTACTTCAACACCAACCGGATGGATGATGTCGTTTATTCCGTGGTGGATGATGATGGAGTCCGCGCCGCAAACATTCGTTTCAATTGGAAAGCGCGTGGCGCCCTTCAATCCATAAGCCTGATAGGTGATGCAGTCATATTGGCGAAGGATTCTTGTTCCGCAGACTGCCCTCCTGATTACAGAAACATTTCCCTCGCCGTTTTTGAACGCGCGCTCCTTTAAGTAATCCGGCCAGCTGCAGCAGGTGATTGAGTCTCCGTAGCAGATTAGCGCATGATTTTTTTCTTGGGTCTAAATGTCGATGGTGTTTAAAAAGTAAAATACATTTGTGGGCATGGAAAGGTCGGCAGGAAAATCTTTTGCTTCAGAAAAATCACCGTAGGCAAAAGAGCCTTTTTCCAGCGGACTTAAAATTACGGTTCCCGCATTCATCTGAGTAAAGTCTGCAAAGTACATGCTCACTTCGATTGTGTCGCCAGCCTTAACATCTACGTCAATTTCATCGCTTTGAATTTCTTTTCCAGCGGGAATTAAAAAAGTTGAAGCGGCGTTTTTTGTAATCGCAATGGGCTTGTATCCGCCAGGAACTTTTTTTGCGCAAAAAGCCTTGGTCACT
>JAILPY010000079.1 GCA_024699235.1 Treponema sp.
ATTTACGCATCTTTATCTATTGTTGAGGCTCAGAATAAGAGTTCTACCGTATATATTACTGAAAAAGGAAAGAAATATCATCTCCGTACTTGCCGTACGATTCAAAAATCGGAAGTTACGGCTGTTTTAAAAGCTGAAGCAGAAAAAATGGGGCTTTCTCCATGTAAGATTTGCAAGCCATAATGTTATATTGCATATACTAATATTGCATATACTAAAAGCTAGTGATATAATTTTTTCATGTTTAAACCGATAGCAAAATTATTAAAAGCCTTAAGCTCTAACCGTGACCCTGGAGCAATTGCCTGTGCTTTTGCCTGTGGAATTGTTCTTGGACTTATGCCTAAAGATAATGCCTTATGGTACATCCTATTTATTTTCATATTGTTTATGCGCATTCAGAGGGGGGCATTTACAATTGCTTTGATTGTGGGGGCTTTGATTGCCCCTTCTATTGATCCTTTGTTCCATCATGTTGGATATTCTATTCTATCAAGGGAAGACATGCGTGATACTTATGCACGTATACTAGATATTCCATTCGTGTCTTTTACAAGATTAAATAATACTGTTGTTATGGGTAGTTTTGCCTGTGGTGTTATTGCCTATATTCCTTTGTATGTACTGTCACGCTTTTTTGTGTTTGTCTGGCGAAGATATATTGGCAATCTTGTACGCAAAATCAAATTCTTGCAGATGATAAAGCAGATACCTCTTGTAGAAAAGATTTCTGCTGCAATACAGGAGGCCTAAATGATGGATGATAACGAAAATATTAATGACGTAAATGTTAATGATGAAAAAAAAGAAGTTGCAAATGTTAGTAATGAAGTTCAATCTTCTCAGAAAAAGCCTTTAAAAAAAAGAAATCCTACTATAAGCGTAAAGAAACTTCCTAAAGTTTTCAGAAAGTCTTATTCTGAAAAGAAATTAAAATCTAAGCTTTTGAAAAGGATTGCAATACCTCAGGATAAGGCTCTTATTGAAAAACTGTTTGTAAAAGGCGGAAATGAAAAGAAACCTGAATTTTTTTCAATACCTTCTGATATGCTCTTTACAAAAAGAGAAGTTTCAAAATTAAAACTTTTAGCAAGGGAAACAAAACGGCAGGGGCGAATTATGCTCATGCCTCTTATCGCTGTAGTATGTTTTATTTTTATAGTTTCAACTGTCATAGGTCTTTTCAAGAATGTTATTGTAAAAAAGGCCATTATATATGGATGTGAAACTGCTTTTGGAGCAAAAACTGACGTTGGGTTTGTTGATTTAAGGATTTTAGATGCGTCTTTGACAGTTAAAGATATTGCTGTCGGAAATAAAGATTCTGTTATGAAAAACTTATTTGAAGTTGGAGATTTTAACCTTAAGTTCAATCTTACTCAGGCATTGCGGGGCAAGTTGTATGCTCAGAATCTTGAAGTGACAGGAGTAGCACTTAATACTGACAGGACTGAAAGCTGTGAACTGCCTGAACGAGTAATCGATGAAGAAACTGAAAAAAAGAAGGCTCAAAAGAATGAAGAAATGAAGGCTCTCATAAAGGAAAGAAGTGAGCTTGCATTGACAAATCTTCAGAATCAGGCATTTGATATGCTAGGCGGTTCTGATGTTGAAACTATTGTAAAAAATCTTGAATCACAGTTAAAAACTCCAGACCTTGCAAAATCTGCCATAACTCAAACAGAAGATCTTGTTGAAAAGTGGAAAGGTAAGCCTGATGAAGTTAAGCAGAAGGTTGAGGCTTTCTCTCAGAGTGTGAAAGATTTGCAGAATCTTGATGTGGCGTCTATAAAGGATGTTCAGACTTTGCAGGCAGCTCTTACAAAAATAAATGATGTTATAAATCAAAGTAAGGAATTGAAGTCTTATGCAGAATCATTAACTAAAGATGTAAAATCTGATAGTTCGAGCGTTCAGACTCTTTCAAAGTCTGTTGCTGATGCAGTTATTGCAGATAAAAACTTAATGAAAGATAAGCTTGAAACAACTGTGAATGCTTTGAAAAATGGAAAAGAATTACTAAGAAATGCATTGGATACTGTAGCGTATAGTATGTTAGGTGAGTATTATCCTTATGTTACTACTGCTGTGGATTATGCTAACAGATTAAAGTCTAATGCTCTTGTTCAGGAAGCTGCAAAAAAAGCTTCCGAATCTAGCGCTGCGTCATCTAAAAAGACTTCTCGAGAACGTCTGAAGGGAACTACTTTCTGGTATGGTTCTGAAAGTCCTGCAGTCCTTATTGAAAATGCTGTTGTATCTAGTGATTTTTTCTCAGTAAATGTAAAGGAAATTACTAATGATCAGAATGTCCGGGGCAAACCAATGACAATGAACGGCACTTTAACTTTAGCTGGAATAAGTAATGCTGTTGAAGCTGTTCTTGATGCCCGTTCTGCTAGTACAGAGCCTTTGATTTCATTGGGATATAAAGGCAGTGGATTTAAGGCTCTCATAGATGGTTCAAAAATCGCTTCTGTTTGTGGTGTTCCGTCAATAGATGGCCTTGCTTCAATTGCTTTGAAGGCTTCTGCTGATATAGATAAATTTGCTGCTTCAGGAATGGTTGATTTGAATCCTGTAAAACTTTCAACTGATGGATTTGCTAGTGACATTATTACAAAGTATTATCGACAGGCTCTGGAATCTGTAGAAACCATGGATATTGGATATCTTTTGGATTTTTCTAAGTTAAAGGGACTTGATTTGTCACTTGATGGTGATTTTGCAGATCAATTTGCCGCAGCAATAAAGGGGATAGTCGAAAGTCTTGGAAATGATGCAAAAGAAGAGGCTGTTAAGAGACTTAATAAATATATAAATTCATCTTCTAATGAATATCTTTCAAAAGCAAAGGAATTTCTGGGAATAGAGGGAGATGTTGATGTTCAGAATACAAAGATGTCTGACATTCAGTCTATTCTTGAAAAAAAGAGAAATGAACTTGAATTAGAAATAAAGAATCGTGCAAATGAAAAAATTCAATCAAAAGTTGAAGAAATGACAGGAAATTCTGATGCTGCAAAAGCTGCTACAGATGCAGCAAATAAATTGTTCAAGAAATTTGGATTATAATATCCTTTTTTTTCTTGTATTTTTATCCGTCTAGTGCTTTGCACTTGATGGGTAAAAATCATAATTCTTTTTACTACGTTGACATATAATGTAGTTTTGTGATAAACTCATTTCAATAATCTGTTTTAATTTAGAGGAGTTCCCGATGTCAGGACACAGTAAATGGTCAACCATTAAACATGCTAAGGGTATTGCCGATGCAAAACGTGGACAGTTGTTCACAAAATTCATAAAGGAAATTTCTATTGCCGCAAA
>JAILPY010000005.1 GCA_024699235.1 Treponema sp.
GCATACACAACAAAAGACGGAAAGGTCGTCACATTCCGCCCTGATTTGAACGCAGACCGCATGAAGGATTCCTGCGAACGCCTTGAAATGCCGGTTTTCCCAAAAGAAAGATTCATTCAGGCTGTTCTTGATGTCGTAAAGGCTAATATTGATTATGTTCCTCCTTACGGATCAGGAGCTACTTTATATATCCGTCCTTATATGTTCGGTTCCAGTGCTGTAATTGGCGTAAAGCCTGCAGAGGAGTATCAGTTCAGAATTCTTGTTACTCCTGTAGGACCTTATTTTAAGGGTGGGGTAAAGCCTATTGTTGTAAGGCTTTCTGACCTTGACCGTGCAGCACCTCATGGAACTGGTGACATTAAGGCTGGGCTTAACTATGCAATGAGCCTTCATAACATTATGGATGCTCACCGTCAGGGATATGCAGAAAACATGTATCTTGACCCTGCTAGCCATACATATATAGAAGAAACAGGCGGAGCAAACATTCTTTTTGTTACAAAAGACGGAAAGCTTGTAACTCCAAAGTCTAACAGCATTCTTCCTTCTATTACCCGCCGTTCTCTCGTTCAGGTTGCAAAAGACTATCTGCACATAGAAGTGGAGGAGCGCAAGGTTCATAAGGATGAGCTTAAGGACTTTGTTGAATGCGGCCTCTGCGGTACGGCAGCTGTAATCTCTCCAATTGGAAAGATTGTAGACCATGATAAAGAAATTGCTATTCCTTCTGGAATGGAAAAGATTGGACCTGTCCTTGGAAAGCTCCGTGAAACTCTCACAGGAATCCAGATGGGTACAGAAAAAGCTCCTGAAGGCTGGATTTACACAATTGCTTAATTGTGTGAAAGTTTTATAATGTCATGGGGCGGTTGAAAGACCGCCCTTGGTTGTTTTTATGGAAGAAGTTTCTTATAAGACTGCAGGAACATGTGCAAAAGTCATCCACTTTACTCGTGACGGCGATGTAATACGTAATATCCGCTTTGAAGGTGGGTGTAACGGCAATCTTAAGGCTGTCAGCATTCTTTGTGAAGGCATGACTGCTCAGGAAATTGCTGCAAAGCTTTCTGGCAACACATGCGGCGGCAAAAGGACGAGCTGTGCTGACCAACTGGCAAAAGCAGTGCTGAAAGCTTAGTTTTACTGCGTCGCAAATAAAAAGGACTATCCATTTATTGAAGTGTAAATGCACCTCAATTATTGGATAGCCTATTTTTATTATTGCCTGCTGCTTTTATTTAATTGCTTCAAAAATAATGTCAGCTACAAATACTGCTGCGAGTATCCATGTAATAACTGGAACTTCCTTAGCCTTTTTTGCAGCGGTCTTACAGATTACAAATGATATGATTCCCCATACAATGCCCTTAGAAATAGAGTATGCAAAAGGCATAGTCATAATTGTAATGAATGCAGGAATGCCTTCGCTTACATCTGTAAATTCAATTGATTTAATGTTCTTCATCATAAGGTATCCTACAAAAATCAATGCAGGGGCTGTTGCTGCAGAAGGAACAAGTGCAAACAAAGGGTTAAGGAATAGTGCAACCAGGAACAGAAGTCCTGTTACTACAGAAGCAAGGCCTGTCTTAGCTCCGGCAGCAACGCCTGAAGTTGATTCAACAAACGAAGTTACTGTAGAAGTGCCAAGGGCTGCACCTGCAACAGTACCAACAGCATCTGCCATCAATGCACCCTTTACGTTTACAATGTTTCCGTCCTTGTCTTTAAGGTTTGCCTGTTCGGCAACTCCCATCAAAGTACCGATTGTATCGAACATATCAGTGAAGAGGAATGTTATAAGGACGATAACGAACTTTAATGTAAGGACATTCTGCCACTCAAACTGGAATAAGTAAGGTGCTGCAGGCGTTGAAATTGGAGAAAAGTTCTCTGGAACTTTTGTTACTCCAAAAGGAATGCCGATTATGGTTGTAATTATTACGCCCAGAAGAATTGAGCCTGGAACTTTCAGAATGAAAAGGACTATGGTAATGATAAGGCCGAGGGCTGCTACAATTGCAGAAGCATGGCTTATATTGAAGTTTACGAATCCGATGATTGTGCCTGTATCGCTAGTGCAAATGCCGGCATTTACAAGACCGATTATTGTAATAAAGAGGCCTATGCCGACAGATACAGCCTTTTTTAGGGTAGAAGGAATGGAATTGATGATTGCCTGGCGAATGCCAAACAAAGAAAGAAGGATGAAGATAAGGCCTTCTACGAAAACTGCTGTGAGGGCAAACTGCCATGAACAGCCCATTCCCAATACAACTGAGTATGTAAAGAAAGCGTTGAGGCCGAGTCCTGGAGCAAGGGCAACAGGGAGATTGGCTAAAAATGCCATTACGAGTGTTGCAATGCATGCAGAGATGGCTGTTGCTGTGAAAACAGCATTAAAATCCATTCCTGCGCCAGAAAGAATTCCCGGGTTTACTGCAAGAATGTAAGCCATTGCAAGGAATGTTGTAATGCCGCCGATAACTTCTTTGTTAACGGTAGTGCCGCGTTCTTTAAGATGAAAGAACTTTTCCATAAATAGATCCTCCTACGGAACTTCTTAATTTGTAGGTTAAATCTATCATTTTTAGCAGAAAATATAAAGATACAAAATTAGTCAGGCTGAGTCTATTTTTAACTCTTGGACATTTTGCATGAAAGGACGGAATGCTTATGCTCTAATAAAAAAGCCGCTCCTTTCGGAACGGTTTTTGTGTTTAACTTAATTCTTACTGGCGAGTAAGAGTGCCTTTCCAACCAGGATTAGAGTCTGACAAATTCATTGTAGCGCCTGATATTGAATAGCTGTCAACAAAATCTTGATTTGCCCCATTATCATGCCAAGTAATTGTACCAGAACCAGAAGTAGAAGTAGGATCCCCTGTGTAAGTTCCAACAGAGCTATAACCACCAGTACCAGTTATTAGTATTTGATTGTTGCTATAGAATTTGAATGTAATGCCATCGCTCAAAACAGCTCCGCTTGTAGCTGTGAAATTAGCGCTGAGAGTTGCAGAACTGTCTATAGTTCCACTTCCAGAACTTCCAGAACTTCCAGAACTTGTAGAACTTGTAGAACTTGTAGAACTTGTAGAACTGCTATCATCAGAACTGTCATTAGAGCATGCAATGAATGCACATGCCAGCATTAATGCTGCAAGAATTGCAGCAAACCTAGAAAAACTTTTCATAAAATCCTCCACAGATTTAAAATAAGAAAAAATATTTAATGCGAATCCGTGTACGGCGGGAAGCAGCCGAAGGCGCTGTCCGCCACACGGATTCGCATTAAGGGTCTTGAGTCAAGACCCTTAACACTGTACAGTGTTAAGGGCGCCCTGGGGTGGTGTGGTACATTTTCTTGACTGAAATTAACGATTTTGAGGATTATA
>JAILPY010000025.1 GCA_024699235.1 Treponema sp.
GCTGCCTTGCCATACAAAGCTTCTGCTAGAATACGGAATGACCAGCTGTGGAAAATGAAGGGAATGTGAGATTATGAGTGACAAATCTATACTTCATAAAATTAAAGTTTCAGGCTTTAAGTCAATAGCTTCTGGTGAGTATTCTCTTGACTTAGAACTGTCAAATGTCAATGTAATTATAGGACCGAATGGTGCCGGAAAAAGCAATGTTGTTTCTTTTTTTAAAATGCTCAATAACATGATGACAGGTGCTTTTCAAAACTTTGTTGGAAGAAACGGGTCTGCCGAGAATTTGTTGCACTTCGGTTCAAAACAGACTCCTGTCATTCAAGCAAGTCTTGAGTTCAGAAATGATAATAATACCGATATTTATGAGATAGCCTTGGTCAGAGCTGTCCAGGACTCACTTATTTTTTCCTCGGAAGCTCTGACATGGAATGGTCGGCGCTATGAATTGTCCAGTGGTCAGAAGGAAAGCTATCTCCTTTCTGAGAAAGCATGTCATACTAGTGAGAAAATCATAAAAAAGATTCTGTCAAATTGCAGGACTTTTCAGTTCCATGACACCTCGGCAAGTTCTTATATTCGTAGCTCGTCCAAAATAGATAATAACCGATTTCTGATGAGTGATGGTGGAAACCTTGCTGCCTATCTTTACAGGCTGAAAAATACTTCATCCGAATTCAAGAAATACTATGACCGTATCGTGGAAAGAATTCGCTTTGTTGTACCGCAATTTTCTGATTTTATTCTTGAGCCGCAGGTCTTGAATAAGGATTATATTAAACTGCAGTGGCGTTCTGTTGATGGCTATGAATATCCATTTGGTCCAGAACAGTTTTCAGATGGTTCAATACGTTTTATAGCACTCGCCACTTTGTTTTTGCAGCCCCCTGAATTATTGCCCAATGTAATTATCATTGATGAGCCTGAGTTAGGCTTGCATCCTCAGGCAGTCGATATTCTTGCCTCAATGATAAAAACCGCTTCGCGACATGTGCAAGTCATAGTTGCGACCCAATCAGCACGCCTTATAGACAGCTTTGCACCATCTCAAATAATTGTGGCTCAATATGATAGGCAAAACTCCTGCAGTATTTTTAGATGCCTTGATGAAGAAAAATTGAAAGATTGGCTGGAAGATTATAGCGTCTCTGAACTTTGGGAAAAAAATGTGTTCGGAGGACAGCCATGAAACGAATCTATGTGGTAACGGAAGGCCACTCCGAAACAAATTTTGTAAATAAGGTCTTGGCGCCGTATTTTTTGGAATATGGAAAAATTCTTATCCCAACAACTGTACTTACAAAGGTGGATGCGCAAAAAGGCAGAATGTATAAAGGCGGTATGCGTACTTATGCAAAAGCCCGCTTGACTATAGAAAAAAATCTATCGTCGATAAAAGATTCAAATACATTTGTTACTACAATGTTTGACTTTTATGCACTCCCATCTGATACTCCTGGATATAAGGATTCAGAGTCAATTACAGATCCTTATGAGAAAGTTTCTTGTATCGAAAAAGCTATGGGGGATTACGAGACATTAACTAATAATGTATATTTTCCCTATATACAGCTTCATGAATTTGAGGCCTTATTGTTTTCTAATCTTGACATTTTGTCGGAGTCGTATTTTGAATATGATATAAAGCCTTTGAGGGCTTGTTTAGAGGAAAAGAAAAATCCTGAATTAATAAATGATGGACCTGAAACAGCTCCCTCAAAACGAATTATGCGATGTATTCCTGATTATGATAAGGCGACAATGGGTGTTTCTGTTTTAGAAAAAATTGGAGTTGAAGCGTTATGTCAAACATGCAGGCATTTTTCGGAATGGATTGATAAATTAAAGGCTGTGTAAAGGTTTTCTAATTTATAAATGTTGAAGATGAAGGGGATGTGAGATTTTTGAAAAATAATGAGGCTTTATCAAAGGAAAAAAAATCTATAAAAATATGGGCGCACAGGGGCTGTAGTGGACGCTACCCGGAGAATACTTTGCAGGCTTTTAGGGCCGCAGCAAAGATTGAGGGCCTTTACGGAATCGAGCTGGACATTCAGCTTTCAAAAGATGGGGAACTTGTCGTAATTCATGATGAGAACCTTGATCGGACAACTAACGGAAGCGGACCTGTAAGGAATCTTACTTTAAAAGAATTAAAGAAACTAAAGATAAAAGCCAAGTCTGTTGGCCTGTTCAAAAAATACGAATGCATTCCTACTATGAGGGAAGTCCTGGATCTGTTAAAACCCGCCTGTCTCCAAAAAGGACTTTACATAAACATTGAGCTTAAGAACAGCCGGGTCCGTTATGAGGGGATGGAAGAAAAGATTCTTTCTTTGGTAAAGGATTACGGTCTTGAAGAAAAAGTTCTTTATTCTTCATTTAACGGAGAGTCTATATCCTTAATAAAAAAGCTTAATCCATCGGCAAAAACAGGAATCCTTGCAGCTTCAGCAAAGGTATGCCTGGAATTTTCACGGTCAAATAATGTTGATGCCTTACATCCATGCCTCTTGAATCTGGATGAGGACTGCTTGTTTTTTAAAAGCTCCTTGCCTGTCCGAACTTGGGGAACGCCCGAGTCATTCTTTCCTAACAAAGAGGAGTTTGAGATAAACGACCTCAAGAAATTGGGTGACATGGGTGTGACCGATATTTTTACCAATGTCCCGGAGGAGTATTTTAAATTTCCTCGAAGACAGACTCCTATTCTGGATTTTAACATGGCTTTTAATTATGAGACCGGCGTCATGGAAAGTCGGAATGAGCCTGTTATGGCGGATTTCCATTTTTATAGGGTAAGCCCCGGTGACAAAATTGTATGTCTTGACAAGGACTGGCTTTACCAAGTAGCATTTTATTGCAATGATATTGATGAAAATCTCATCCATACCTATTGCTATTCACCGGAAGAAAGCTGGGCGACTTTTACAAAGAATATTGGAAAAAATTCATGGAAAAATTCCAAAACTCTGGTAAAAAAACATGGCTGGGTTAGAATTGCCGTAAAGAAAGCGAATGGAGCTAATATTGAGCCTAGTGAAAAGAGAGCCGCTCAAAGTTCCCTCCTCATTATAAGGCAAGAACTTTCCCATAAAGAAAAGCCATTCTTTGCGGATGAAATAGAAGATACTGTAAAAAAGGTGAGGGCTGTAAGAAACTCAAATTCTTTGGTCTTTGCCCTGCTTGCCGACAGCCATTATGTTATAAACGGCGGTTGGGAGGACACTGTATCAAACCTTTACAAGGTTAACGAGGCTCTTGGATTTGACGGCTTGATTCATTTGGGGGACTTTTCCGACGGAATGACAAGCTCTGCAATCACTAAGGAGTATTTTTACAGCAATCTTAATGACTTGCGTTTTTTGGGCTGTCCTTTGTATTTTGTTTTGGGCAATCATGACGCAAATTACTTTAGGGGAAATACCGAGCCTTTCTCAGAAAACGAACAAAGGGAACTTTTTCTGGCAGGAAAGAACTCATGCTACTATGTGGACTTTGAGGGCAGAAAGTTCCGCATGATAGTCCTTTTTTCTTTTGACCACACTCAGGTTGGCCAAAACAATAGGTACGGTTTTCCGGATGAGGAAGTAGATTGGATGAAGGCCGTCTTGGATAATACTCCCAAGGATTGGAAAGTCCTTGTCTTGTCGCATGTTCCGATTTTGGCAGAGATGCACTTTTGGAGCGACGAAATCAAGAACGGCCCCCAAATGCTAAAAGTTATGGAAGACTTTCAAAGGTCCGGCGGAAAGATACTGGCCTTTGTCCACGGCCACATTCATTCGGACTGGATAGAAAAAAAAAGCCAAAGCTTTCCGATTGTCTCAATCGGCTGTGCCAAAGTGGAGGACGACCAAATAAAAAAGTCCCCAGGCTCCACCACCTATCCAAGAAAGATGGGCGACGTAACCCAGGAGCTGTGGGATATTTTGGTTGTGGACACAAAGACTGGCCGGCTGGATTTTGTACGCTTTGGAGCGGGTGAGGATAGAAGGCTGGAGTAGTGGGGAATGGAAAAGTATAATCAGTGAATGGTACTTGGCACTTTATATTTTTAGATAAGTCGAAATATTTGATTGGAGGAAAAAAATGAATGTATATGTTTGGGGTACAGGCCGTTTGGTTGGTAAAGTAGTTGGAAAGTATATCGATTTAAATTCTGTTAAAGCTTTCATTGATAACGACAAAAATAAAAAAAATTATATGGACAAGCCTGTCGTTCATCCAACAGAAATTCATAATGCTGATTTTGATGTTATACTTGTAGCGAATCTCTTTCGAAAAGAAATAAGAAAGCAATGCATTGAACTTGGAATTGACTTAGGCAAAGTTGTATTTGCATATGAAAATTGTGATATGGTAGATGTAAATCAAGATTATGATTTTGTTGAAAAAGCGCTTGGAAAGGACTTTGCTGATGTTATAAAAAATAGATATCATGCAGTGAGAGGTGTAGATGCTTATGGAAATCTATGTTTTGCGAAGTCTAAAAACGAAGGTTATTTTACAACTGATTATGTACGTATGAAGTCTTTTGAACTTGCGGTCAAGGAAATGAGAAAGCGCAATGTTTATGGCAATGTTGCTGAAGTGGGCGTTTTTAGAGGAGAATTTGCGCAATATATAAATGAAGCGTTCCCTGAAAAAAAATTATACTTATTTGACACGTTTGACGGCTTTGATACAAAAGAGGCTTTGAAAGAAATGGAAGATGGTCATGCAACAAAAGCCTTTGTTGAAGCATACAAACAAACAAGTGTTGGTATTGTTCTTCAAAAAATGAAATATCTTGATAATGTTGTGGTAAAACAAGGTTTTTTCCCTCAATCGCTTAATGGCCTTGAAGATGTTTTTGCATTTGTCTCAATTGATTGTGATTTTGAAGATTCGATATACGAATGCTTGGAATATTTTTATCCTAGGTTGACTAATGGCGGATATTTGTTTGTTCATGACTATAATTCTGATCTGCGTGGTGTTGAGAATGCTGTTGATAGATATGAGCGTGATAATAATATAATCTTGTGTAAAATGCCTTTGTGTGATTGTAATGGCACTTTGGTAATTACTAAGTAATATGTAATAATTGCAATAATGTTCGGACCGACAAACGCGACATCAAAAAATGAAATCTCATATATTAAAAAAAGAAAATGGAAGGCTTTTAGAGAAAGCCTTTGTTTCTATCTTTGCAGAATCTTTCCTGTCAAGAAAAACTTGGTAAGATTCTGTGCTTTTGAAGGCAGGGGGAACTTTGTTGAAACTTGATAATGAAACATTAAGAAAATTACAATTGGCAGAATTACAATTGCTGAAAGAAATCGACAGAATTTGCTCTAAGTTAGACATAAAGTATAATATTATTGCAGGGACTATGTTGGGCGCGATTCGCCATAAAGGATTTATTCCTTGGGATGATGATGCCGATGTTGCCATGCTTAGGCCGGAATACGAGCGCTTTAGAATAGCTTGTGAAACCGAGCTTGATAAGAATAAGTTTTATTTTCAAGATCAACGTAACACAGTTGGATATCGTTGGGGATATGGAAAACTGAGATTAAAGAATACACTGTTTTTGCGAGAGCACCAAGAATCCATGCCCTATGAACAGGGAATTTTTCTTGATGTTTTTCCTATGGATAATATTCCTGATAATTATTTTCTGAGGACTTTGCATAATTTTCATTGTTATTGCATTCGTAAAATATTCTGGTCAGAAATTGGGAAAAAAGCAGATAAAAATTTTATTAAGCGTGTTGTGTATTTCTTTTTGTCTAAAATTCCAGAAAAGACTATAAAAAATTATTACTGGCGTTTTATAAAACGAGGTAATAAGAAAGAGACAGAAAATGTTAGAATGTTAATGTTTCCTTCACCAACAAAAGATTATGGCTATTCTAGAGAATGGTATGAAGATAGAGCCTTGTATGATTTTGAGGGATTGCGTTTTCCAGGCGCTAAGGATTATGATGCGTATCTTATTAGGTGCTATGGCGATTATATGAAATTGCCGCCTGTGGAAAAACGTAAGGTTCATCCTGTAAGTGACATAAAAGTTCCTGATTTTGGAGTGTAAATGCAAGCGTTAATTTTAGCTGCCGGTATGGGCAAGCGTTTGGGTAAATATACAAAAGAAAATACTAAGTGTATGGTAGATGTCGCCGGCATAAAACTTGTTGATAGGGCTGTGGATGCTATTCGTCTGGCAGGAATTAAACGGCTCGTTGTTGTTATAGGCTACTACGGTAACAAAGTCAAAGAGCATCTTGAAAAAACGGCTAGTGATTTAGAATTGAGATTCGTAGAGAATAATGACTATGAGAATTCAAATAATATTTATTCCTTGTATTTAGCTCGTCATGAATTTGATAAAGATGATACCATTCTGATTGAGTCGGATTTAATTTATGATAAAAATTTAATAATAGATTTAGTCAATGCACCTGAAGAAAATATGGCTGTTGTTGCAAAATATGAGCAGTGGATGGACGGAACTGTCGTTACATTAGGAAATAATGGTGCCATATCGGATTTTGTGGAAAAAGTCGATTTTAAATTTGCTGATGTTAATAAATATTTTAAAACAGTTAATATTTATAAATTTAGCAAGCGATTTATACAAAAGCAATACATTCCTTTTTTGGATGCGTATATAAAGGCGTATGGGAAAAACCAATATTATGAGATGGTCCTGAAAATCCTTGCTCACGTTAGGTATTCAAATTTAAAAGCATTTATCTTGGATAAATACAATTGGTATGAAATTGATGATGAACAAGATTTAAAA
>JAILPY010000107.1 GCA_024699235.1 Treponema sp.
AAGTTTTTTATTGACAAATGAAAGAAACGCTCGTAACATTTAACTAATAACAGTGAAAAGTAAATAAACGAAAGTGCTGTTAAAAAATTAGGAGGAATCTAATTATGAAGAAAATTGTTTTATTGTTGCTGGCAGGCCTTATGCTTTGCAGTTCTGGTGCATTTGGATGGAGTTGGGGAAAAAAGAGTAAAAAAGCATCAAAATCATCTAATTTGATAGTAATTATTACACCTGCACATTCAAATCCATTCTTTAAAACTGAAGCGGATTGTGCTGCAGCCCGTGCAAAAGAATTGGGTTATACTACTAAGGTGTATGTTCATGATGATGATGCTAATAAGCAGAATCAATATATTGACTTGGCTATTTCTGATAAAGCTGCTGCTATTATTCTTGATAATGCTGGTGCAGATGCAACAGTTTCTGCAGTGAAGAAAGCTAAAAAGGCTGGGATACCGACATTCCTTATTGACCGTGAAATTAATACGACTGGTGATGCTGTTGCTCAGATTGTAGCTAACAACTACCAGGGAGTACAGCTTGTTGCTGAATACTTTGTTGAACTTATGGATGAAAAAGGTGAATATGTAGAATTGACAGGTCTTGAGTCGGATACTAATGCTGGTGTGCGTTCTAACAGTTATCATGATGTAATAGATCAGTATCCTGATATGAAGATGGTTTCTCAGCAGACTGCAAGATGGAGTCAGCCAGAAGCTTATTCTAAGATGGAATCGATTATTCAGGCTCATCCAAATATTAAAGGTGTAATTTGTGGAAATGATACCATGGCTATGGGAGCTATGGCTGCACTTAAGGCTGCAAAAAAAGATGATGTAATAGTTGTAGGGTTTGATGGATCTAATGATGTTCGTGATTCAATCCTTTCTGGTGAAATAAAAGCAACCGGACTTCAGCAGGCTGCTCGTATTGCTGAAATGGCAGTGGAACAGGCTCAGCAGTATCTTAAGACTGGTTCTACAGGTCTTCCAGAAAAACAGCTTGTAGACTGTGTTCTTATAAATAAAGAAAATGCAAGAAAGCTTGATAATTTTGCAATGAGTAAATAATAGATAATAAAAAAGTAGTGGCAATTAAAATGCCGGAATTTAACTGATTGTTTCTTCCGGCATTTTTCTAAGGAGGATGCTTTGCTTATAAATATATCACCTGTAATTAGTCCGGATTTACTTTACGCACTTGCCAGCATGGGGCATGGAGATGAAATTGTTCTGGCAGATGCTTTTTATCCAGGAAGTACGATGAGTTCAAGATGCATTAGGGCTGATGGAGTAAAGGTTCCTGATTTGCTGGATGGAATTTTACGTTTAATGAATCCTGATGATTTTGTGAAAGATCCTGTAACAATGATGTCTCCTGTTCCTGGTGATAGTGCAGATCCGAATATTGAAAAGAAATACCGTGAAATTATAGATAAATATTGGCCTGATACGCCACCAATAAATTTTATTGATAGATTCGAATTTTATGAAAGGGCTAAAAAAGCTTATGCTGTTGTTGTTTCTGGGGAAACTGTAAAATATGGATGCGTGATAATAAAGAAGGGTGTTATCCCTGTTAATATATAAAAATAAGGAGGCGTTCAGGCCTGAAAGGCTGTTCGGTAAAAGTTATGAAATTAAAATTATTAATAGTGGAATTATGTCTAATCACATTATTTTTATCTTGTACTGTAGTTCGTCATTCTGATATTGGAGGAACTACAGCTGTTGCAAAGGATGGTGTTACATTTGGTGATAGTTCATTCGATGCAAAGCAGTATGTAGAAGATATTTGGGAACCAAAAGTTCTTCCTTTGATTGAAGAAAAAGCAGTTGATTTAGGAGTTCTATTTAAAGAATTGGAAGAAAATCCTGATTCTGCATGTAAAAAATATGGCTATTGTGTGGGTAATGAAGGAAGTAATTATAATTTTTCAGGAGAGGGTAAGGTTAAAGTTATTTCTGTAAATACAGAGTCTAGAAATGGAATTCTTAATGTTGATGTAGAACCGTATGACGGTAATCCTGATTTTATCCTTCAGATTGGTCCTGTTTTCAAAGGAACGGCAATGCGTGATTATCTGAATTTTATTTCTATAAATGATTTCCTGAATCAGGTTTCGTATGCGAAACTTGGTACAGAATTAAATATGAAGGTTCGCGATACTATTGTCAATGGAATTGATTTTTCTTCAAAAGAAGGAAATGAATTTTATGTCAGTGTAGTTTTTCCTTTGAATAAGGATTCTGAAGGAATAAAGGCAGTGCCTGTTAAAATAAAAAGTGTGGAGGAATAAATGACGGGAGAAGAAATTATTCTGGAAGCACGGAATATTACAAAAACATATCCTGGAACGATTGCTCTTGATGATGTAACGTTTAAAGTTAGGAAAGGAAAGGTTAATGTTCTTATTGGAGAAAACGGTGCTGGAAAATCAACATTAATGAAAATTGTTGCAGGTGTTGAGGTTCCTACAGAAGGAAAAATTTTTATTAATGGTGAAGAGGTATTGTATACAACTCCCTCGGAGGCACTTGAACACGGAGTTGGAATGATTCATCAGGAATTAAATCTTTTTCCTAATATGAATATTGCAGAAAATATTTATATGACTCGGGAAATAAAAAAGAATCCTGTAAGCATAAATCATAAAAAACAGATAGAGGAAGCAAAAAAATATTTGGACAGACTTCAGTTATTTATAGAACCTACGACTCTTGTAAAAGACTTGAGGGCCGGACAGCAGCAGATTGTAGAAATTTGTAAGGTTCTTTCTCAGAAGTCAAAGATTATCATTATGGATGAACCTACGTCTTCTTTAAGTCAAGGTGAAGTTTCAATCCTGTTTAATATCATTAACGATCTTACAAAAAGTGGCGTGACAATTATTTATATTTCTCATCGTCTTGAAGAAATTATGACGATAGGAGATTATATTACCATTTTACGAGATGGTCATTTTATTGCAGAGGAGGAAGTAAAAAATATAGATATTCCTTGGATTATTGCAAAAATGACAAATAATAATAAGGTTCATAGAATTGAATCGAATCGTGTGCCGGGAGAAGAAATTTTAAGAGTTGAACATCTTTCTCTGCCAAAAAATGGAGGGGGATATATTCTTAAAGATGTTTCTTTTGTATTGCATAGGAATGAAATTCTTGGAATATACGGTTTGAGAGGTGCTGGCAGAACAGAACTTTTGGAATGCCTTATAGGTGCTCAACCTAATATGGAAGGTGAAATATACTTAGAAGGCAAGAAAGTTGTTTCAAAAACTATTGCTGGAAGAATAAAGGATGGTTTTTCTTTAATTCCAGAAGATAGAAAGAATCTTGGAATTCTTGCTAATTTATCTATCGAAAAGAATATGACTATTTCTAATCTGGAAAGATTTACCAGAAAAACGATTGTTTCTAATAAAGAAGAAGATTTAGCGGTAAAAGAAATGGTTAGGAATCTTCAGATAAAGCTTGCTTCGACAAAAAATTTAATAACATCTTTATCCGGAGGTAATCAGCAAAAGGTTATAATAGGAAAAAGCCTTCTTACGAATGTAAAAGTTTTGCTGATGGATGAACCTACCCGTGGTATTGATGTTGGAGCTAAGCATGATGTGTTTACTATTTGTAATAAACTTGCCGGTGAAGGATTTGCTGTAATTTTTGTTTCATCAGAAATGCAGGAGATTCTGGCTGTTCCGGATCGAACTATTGTATTGAGTGGTGGAAAGTTGAATGGAGAATTCTCTTGTAAGGATGTTACTCAGGAAAAATTGGTAAAAGCTTCTGCATTAGATTTGAATGCTAGTGAATAAATAAAAATATTATGCCGTAAGGCAGGACATGTAAGGAGAAAAAAATGAATAAAATAAATGCATTTACTGTAAAATCATATCTAGATAAGGGAAAAACAATTATTGCTTTGATTTTGTTAGTAATAGTTTTTTCAATTCTTAGTCCTAATTTCTTAAGTGGCAGTAACTTAATAATTATGTCAAAGCATGTTGCTCAGACTGCAATTCTATCTGTTGGAATGACTTTTGTAGTTTTAACAGGAGGAATAGATCTTTCTGTCGGAGCAATTTGTGGTCTTTCAGGAATGATTGCAGGAGGACTTATTTATGAAGGTCTCGTATTTAACTTTTTGGGTATAACGGTGTATTTTTCAGTTCCTGTTATCATTTTAATTTCAATTCTTATGGGGATGATTGTTGGTCTTGTAAATGGAATTCTCGTAACGAAATTTAAAGTTCCTGCCTTTATTGCAACATTGGGTACGATGTTTATATGCCGCGGTTCTGCAATGTTACGTTCAAATGGTAAAACGTTTCCTAATTTAATTGGAAAAGAAGAACTTGGAAATACAGGATTTCCTATTCTTGGTGCCGGTACTATTCTTGGAATACCTATTTCTATATGGATTATGATTCTTCTAGTAGGCATTGCTGTTTATGCATCGACAAAAACTCCATTCGGACGATATGTATATGCTGTTGGTGGAAATGAAAATGCAGCAAGACTTTCTGGAATAAAAGTTAATAAAGTTGTGACTATTGTATATATCATTTCTGGTGCTTGTGCCGCCATAGTCGGCTTGATTATAAGTTCTGAACTGGTGGCTTCTCATCCTGCGACTGGAGAAAGTTTTGAGATGAACGCCATCGCCGCTGCTGTTTTGGGGGGTACGTCTCTAGCAGGAGGAAAGGGATCTATTCTTGGAGCACTAGTGGGAGCTTTTGTAATAGGAGTTCTAAATGATGGTATGGTTATGGTTGGAGTTTCTTCATTTTGGCAGACTGTAATTAAGGGAGTTGTAATTATTATCGCAGTTATACTTGAGCAAATGCAAGGAAAGAAATCTAAATAACTTTACAATATAAGAATCATAGGAGTCTGATAATGGATATGACAAAGAAGAAAATTACATTTGGAGTGATTGTAAGTAACAGAGGTTTTTTTAATGCAAAACTAGCATTGGATAGTGGAAGAGAACTTACAAACGTTTTGGATAAACTTGGGTATTCTTATATACTCCCTAAACCGGAAGGAAAATTTAAGGGAATAGTAAGTACGTTAGATGATGCTAAAGTTGTTGCAGATATTTTTAAATCTCATCAGGATGAAATAGACGGCATTATAGTAATACTTCCAAACTTTGGAGATGAACAGTCTGTTGTAGAATCTATAAATCGTAGCGGCTTGAAGGTTCCTGTATTGGTTCAAGCCTCTAATGATGAAATTGACAAGGTTGATATCGATTCCAGAAGAGATGCCTTTTGCGGTAAAATTTCTGTATGTAATAATCTTTATCAGTATGGCATTCCATTTACAGATACGACTTCTCATACTAGTGATATTTCCGGAGAAGAATTTAAAAATGATCTTGCGAGATTTGCTGCTATTTGTCGTGTTGTAACTGGTATAAAACATGCTCGTGTAGGTCTGATTGGTGCAAGACCTACTGCTTTTCAGACAGTTAGATTCAGTGAAAAACTTTTACAAAAGAGTGGTATAACAGTTGTTCCTGTTGATTTAACTGATATTCATGGAATTGATGATAAGTTAACTGATAATGATCCGGCTGTAATTGAAAAAATTTCTAAAATGAAAGCCTATGGAACGATAGAACCTTGCATAAAAGACGAGAAAATTCTTAAGCACGCAAAATTTTCGGTTGCTATAGATAAATGGTGCGAAGAAAATGATATTGATTTTTCTGCAATTCAATGTTGGAATTCCCTTGAAGATCATTACGGGTGTGCAGCTTGCGTTACTATGAGTATGCTCAGTGAGCAGAAAAAACCTTGTGCATGCGAAGCTGATGTTGCCGGTGCAGTTTCTATGTATGCTTTAACGCTTGCAAGTGATAGTCCTGCCGCATTACTTGACTGGAATAATAACTATGCCTATGAAAAGAATGTTTGCGTGAATACACACTGTTCTAACTTTCCGAAAAGTTTTATGGGAACAAATGTTAATATAGGAAATTTGGATTTACTTGGAAAAACTTTTGGTCCTGAAAATTGCTTTGGTGCTGTAAAGGGGCATGTTCAGTCTGGTCCTATGTCTTATTTTAGGATAAGTACGGATGATGTAAATGGAAAAATAAAAGCTTATGTTGGTGACGGAGAGTTCATTGATAAACCGTTCCCTATGGATGGAGGCATTGCTGTTTGTCAGGTTCCTCAGATGAGGAAACTCCTTAAAGTTATATGTTCAAATGGTTTTGAACATCATGTTGCAATGGTAAGGGGGTCTGTTGCAGGTATAGTTTATGAAGCTGTTACGAAATATCTTGGTTGGAGTACATACTATCATTCTGCTCCAGAAGATGCTATTGATGTGATATTGTAAAGTAGTCTCCCTTTAGATTTGAATTGTCTGGATGAATGTAATTTATTCAGGCAATTCTTTTTTTTATAATATAACAATTGTTTATTCTTAGAGGTATAATGAAATTCTTAAATTTTGGTTCCTTGAATTTGGATATTGTTTACAAAGTTCCTCATATAGTTGCTCCTGGAGAAACTGTTTCTTCTTATGATATAACAGTAGCACCAGGGGGAAAAGGTCTTAATCAGTCTGTTGCATTGAGTCGTGCCGGTGGAAATGTATATCATGCAGGAATGATTGGAGAAGATGGAGGATTACTTATTGATGTCTGTAATGAAAACAATATTAATTCTAAATATATTATTGTAAAAAAAGAAAAAACAGGAAATGCTTTGATTCAGGTTTCTGATGCAGGAGAAAACAGCATTGTCCTTTTTGGTGGTGCAAATAAGACAAATACGAAAAATTTTGTAGATTCTGTACTTTCTGATTTTGGAGAAAATGACGTAATCTTGCTTCAAAATGAAATAAACCTTGTGGACTATATAATTGAAAGGGCTTATGAGAAGAAGATGAAAATAGTTTTGAATCCATCTCCCTTTAACAAAGAATTGTCTGCATGTGATTTTAATAAAGTTAGTTTATTTTTTATAAACGAGGTTGAAGGGGAGCAAATTACAGGAAAAAAATCTCCAGATGAAATATTAAAAGAAATGAATGTCCTTTATCCTGAATCAGCAAAAGTTTTAACTCTTGGAAAACAAGGATGTATTTTCAGCAAAGGAGATAAGGTATTTAAATGTGGAATTTATCCTATTCCTGTTGTTGATACAACTGCAGCCGGTGATACGTTTACTGGGTATTTCTGTTATTTGTACTTTGAAAAAAAATTACCTGTGCAGGAAGTTCTTGATACTGCAACCAAAGCTTCTGCTTTGGCAGTTTCCAGGAAAAGTGCGGTGCCTTCTATACCTGTGATGAAAGAAGTCCTGTTGCTAAAATAAAAAAGAGCCCAGATAATCTCCGGCACCACAACAATCTAAATACCGTTGCTTTCTTCCGAATCTGGCGGGGTTTTCTAGCTGCTGTGTGCAGAGCATCTGGACTCAAAACGGAAAGAGGGGGATTCGAACCCCCGATAGACTTTCACCTATGCATCCCTTCCAAGGATGTACCTTAAACCACTCGGACATCTTTCCTAAATGCGTTTGAAATTTAAAAGAGCAAAAAAAATACAGGACTTTTTGAATCACAGGAAAAGCATACTTTAAAAGGAACATCTGAAGCTTTCCCTCTTTAATCCAGCAACAATGCCAAAGCTAGATAAAGAATTCAAAAACCTGTAATAATAATGAGACTGGGCGGGTTCGAACCGCCAACCTTCGGCTCCGCAGGCCAACACTCTATCCAGTTGAGCCACAGTCTCAAAAATCCTAACAGTTTTACCTCTGCCAAGGCAAGTTGTAAACCTGTTTCGGTAGCGGAGGCGACAGGGGTCGAACCTGCCCGGCCCTTTTAGGAACCGACGGTTTAGCAAACCGTTGTATTACCGCTCTACCACACCTCCAAAGTCCTAAAAAAGTCTTTTAGGATACGGAGCGAGAGGGATTTGAACCCCCGATACCCGAAAAGGTATAACGGTTTTCAAGACCGCCGCGTTCGACCACTCTGCCATCGCTCCAATCAATTGTATACAGAATATACACTAAATTTGATATTTGTGTCAAGTGAATTTAATAGAAAAAAGTATATAATAAAAGGAAAAACAATGATATACTGGCAAATACAGGAGGTTTATCCTATGGGAAAAACAAATTTCTTATTTGGTTTAATGGCTGCTCTTGTAGGGCTTATCGTTCTTATAGCTCCAGAGGCGAGTATAAAGGTTGTTGTAATACTTCTTGGTGCTGCTGCTGTTATGAATGGGCTGTATGATTTGCTTAAAGTTCGCAGTTTGTTGGATAATTCGAACTATAAGCTTAATGTAATGGTACATAGTCTCTTGAGTATAGCAGTAGGATTGCTTGCAATTTTCCTCCCATTTGTAATGTTTAGTGCGGCAGAGTCGGTTTTCCGCTTTATGCTGTATATTTTGGCAGTATATCTTGTAGTGGCTGCTGTAATGCGTTTTTTTGTTTTTGTAACGCTTAAGGAAAGTAATGTTGAGGGAACTTTATTCTTGTTTGAGGCAGTGAGTGAACTTGCTGCTGCAATATTACTTTTTATAATGTCATCTCATCATATTGGTGTTGTTATTGTTCGCATTTTAGGTTTGGCAGTTATGTTGTTTGGTTCCTGTTATGCAATTTATGCATTGCGGAATCCTTCTATTATAATAGAGCCTGAAAGCGTAAGAGATGTCACTTCTTCTGAAGATATGGATTCAGAGAATGTCGATTCTTCTGAATCATCAGGCTTTGAAGAATAAATAGACTGGAGGATTATTTTTATGGCACACTGTATTGTTCCTGAAGCTGAAGAAATTCTGGATAAGGAATTTACTGTTCTTGATAAGGGGTTTATCCGACTTGTGGATTATTATGGAAGCGATCAGCGTATTGTACAGTCCGCTCGTGTTTCTTACGGAGCAGGCACAAAGACTGTCAGTCAAGATGCTGCTTTGATCGATTATCTTCTTAGGCATCAGCATACGTCTCCGTTTGAACAGGTTGTGTTTACATTTCATCTAAAAATGCCTATTTTTGTTGCAAGGCAGTGGGTTAGGCATAGAATGGGAAGGATGAATGAAGTTTCTGGAAGATACAGTATCATGAAGGATGAATTTTATGTGCCAGAAGATAGTTGCATTGCAAATCAATCTTCAGATAATAAGCAGGGGCGTTCAAGTGAACCTCTCGAAAAAGATCAGGCAGAAAAAGTTCGTCATGATTTTATTTCCGGACAGGAAAATGCTTATAAAACCTATTCTGATATGGTTGATAGTGGTCTTGCCAGAGAAATAGCTCGAATAAATCTTCCTTTAGCATTGTATACAGAATTTTACTGGCAGATGGATCTGCACAATCTTTTCCATTTTTTAAAATTAAGGTTGGACAGTCATGCTCAGTATGAAATTCGGGAATATGCAAAAGTTATTCTTGAGATGGTTAGAAAAGTATGTCCTCTTGCAACTTCTTCATTTGAAAATAATCTGAATTGTGGCGTAACATTTAACGGTGAAGAAATGGAAGCTCTTAGGGCTGTTCTTTCTGGAAAGGAAAATCCTTTGTCTGAAAAAAAATTAAAACGGTTTGAAGAAAAAATTCGCACAGGAATTCAACTTTAATTTAAATACTTCTGAGTATTTGTGAAAAAAATGCACCTGCTAAAATTGAACTTTTTTGTCCAGTTTTAGAGGTGCACTTCAGGTGTTTGTGTCCTATCTTTTAGGATTTTTTGCTGGCTATTGCTTTTTTTATTGAATTGGCAAACAGCTGGTTTTGGTCTGTTCTCTCTGGTGCTGAAAATTCTGGAGTTCCGTCTTGTTCAGAAACCCTGTAAATCTGCATAGGATCAGTTGTGTGTGCAGGACTTGAAGAATTATTAAGCCACCAGTCCAGTACAGACATAATGAGTAATGTGTACTTTATTAAGTTTGCATTTGTTGCAGACGTTACATTATCCATTTTTTTTGCTCCCAAAAGCACATCAAGGCGTTTTGATACAATATTAGGAATGTCGAAATTATAACGGTTCCATGGATTTATAACTCCTAAAACTGCCTTTCTTGAAGCAATGTTTTCATCAATTCTTCTGCTTAAAGTTGAGAAAACTGTCTTTATGTAGTCTGTTCTTGCATATATTGGCTTATATTTACTGTCGTTCAGAGGTTTTGTCAGGACGGGCGGATTAAATTTGAAATTCGGGAAGAAATAGTACTTTGTTCTCCAAAGCATATTGTTTATAGATTCTTTTCCATATTGCGTATTAGGATAGTCTTTATTTGAATATGTTGAATTTACAAACTGACGCAGATAATCTCCGTATTTTTTATCAAACAGATCTTCCCTATAATAACTCCAGTCAGACAGTATTAATGAAATGTCATCAGGAATTTCACTAAGTACTTCGTCAGCCTTTAAGTTAAATTCTATGTTTCTGCATCCTTGGAATAAGTCTTCAATAATCCTCATAAGGACAACTGCTACTTGAATTCCATTTTTAGGATTGAGAGCGTTAAATCCATCTGCGAATTTGTATAAAGGCTGAAAGTATGGATACATGTCAGGATGTGTTTCAAGAGTTGAAAATCCTGCTTCAGGGAATAGCTGTTCAAGAATTTTAAGTCCAGCATCGACTATGTCATCTTTCTGACCTGCAATGTGATGTACTTCATCGGATTTTTTTTCTTCAACTTTTTCTTCTTCCTTAGGAGTTTTTTTCTTTTCTGGTACAAGAAGGTCAAATTTTGTCAGTCCTACGAATTTCAATATAGGACCCACCTGAGATGTAAAGAATTGCGGATATTCTGCGTATTCTGTTCCGCACATCCTCATGAGCAAAGGATACATGCCTTTTATAACTTGATCACAGATATACAGCCATTCTGTAATGCCCTGCTTTGCAAGTTCCTGTATCTTATCTTTGTTTATTTTTGGATAGATTGTTAAATCTGTATAAATTTCTTTAATCAGCTGTGGAATTTTCTGCTCTCCAATATAATAAATTGTAAGCAATTCTTTGTATACTTCTGAAACAAAAGAGACTGTCATCGAAGTTGTAAGGTTGTCTGCCCTCTGTTCCAGTTCCAATGCAGCGACCTTGATGCTTTGCATTGTCCACTTTCCGACTGTACGTAGAAATTTGAATTTTAGTTCTGTATCTGTAGCTATTTTTGCCTTATATGTATCTGGAGAAATCTGAATGAAAGTCTTTATTGTAGTAATGAAAGCCTGTAAATGATCAACATAATTCTTTACATAAAACTCTCCAAAGTCGCGGGATAGTTTTTTTCTGTTTTTGGAAGACATTCTGTACAGAAAATTTAAGAGTCCGTAATTAGGTTTCAGGTTGAATTCTGAATCCATCATTAAATTTTCTATTTGCTTTAAGTCTTTTGCAGCCATAGGCTGAAGGTCTTCATCGTTAGTCATTTTTACGGATGATGAAGAGTTGACAGTATGATTAGCTGAACTTGAGTAAGAGTTTGTTTGCATAGAATTTGCTGCTGCTGCGCTTTTTGCAGAAACGTCAGATGATGACATTCCTGATGATTTTACTACAGTCCTTCTAGGAGAACGGTGAGGCATATTTTGTGAATTTACAGGTTCTGACCTCTCCTGGATTATTTCTCCTCCAAGTTTCTTTTGCATTTCCAGAGCTTCCTGCATGTCAATAGGTCCGATATTCTGTCTGGTATGGTCGAGAGTACCAGGTTCATAGGTTTGTTTTCTTTCTGCCATATATTAACCCCTTTGTAATAAAATTCTTTACCAGTTTTATAAATGTCCCGGATTAAAGTCTTATGCGGTACTTTTTAGATATGCCCGGGAGTGAACGGAAAGAGAGCTTTTCTCCTTCTGCAGTGAGAAGGGTTCCCTCAAAATGTCCATATATTGTGTGATATTCAGAACGTAATACGAATGCACTTATGACGTTCGGATTGTCAGAAATAGGTGTAAAGGTTAAGTCTACCATATTTTCAGTGTCCTGAATAATCCATTTTTCCATTTTTCCGTATGGATGTGTAATTACTACAGGAGGAAGAGGCGTTACTGTTCCATTGTAGAACAGAACGTTTGCATTGTACGCATAATTCTCTACAGCATCCTGAGATGTTACCTGAAGTCTGAAAGAAATCTGTTTTTCATTCAAAATCCCGATACCAGTTATCATTTCTCCTTTACTGCGGAATTTCATGTAGATTCTTGTCATTTCGAATAATGCAGAACCTTCAGAATCCGTCATGGTTTTTGGTTTTGCATGCTTTTTTTCCTGGGATATTGCTCCATGTACAGGAGTGGAAAGCATGTAATGCACGGAACTTCTTCGTGATGTTGGTGCAGGGGATGATGTTATAATCTCTCCTACCTGTCCTCCAGAAAATTTGGAGATGAGGGCTCCGTTAGAGCCGGGACGGATATTGTTTCCATGAAGATTAAATATAACTGATAATTTGTCGTTTTTTCTGTCCCAGCTTAGTCTTGTATACCGGCGCTTACTGTAATTGGCTGTAATTGCCTGAATAAGGCTGTGAGGAACGAAACGTCTTCTGGGGCCCATTACAGAACGGTAAACGAATCTTTGCCTTGTAGTCTTATTCCAGAAACAAACCTCTGAAAATCCAAACATCTTGGCATCAAAGAATTCTATGCATCCAATATAAGAACCGATATTAAAAAAATAAGAGATGCGACTTTTTATACGAAGGTTGGAAACAAATGTCGGCAATGTTATATAGGGCTGTTTAATTCCCCTTATATCAAGTCTTTCTGAATGTCCTGAAAAGGTTCCGAATACAGGTTTTCCGTCTTTAACAAAACTTTTAGGACAGTTTTTTAGCTGCCGTGTGTACAAAAATGACCCCTTACTCAAGAATATTAATACATATTCTCTTAAATTATCGAATATTATACTGGATTTCTTTATTTTATGAACCCCCAAAAATTAAAAAACTTGATTTAAATTATAATTAAGGCATTTGTTGTAAAAAATAATTGGAGAATTTAGGTTATATGCTTTATAATTAAAGATAGGAAGTACTTTTTTTTTGGAGGTAAGCTATGAGTGTTACATGTTATTCATTAGGTGCGGCTCAGGAAGTAACTGGAAGTAAACATATATTTGAAGTTGACGGAAGAAGTTTTATGGTTGATTGTGGAGCTTTTCAAGGAAAGCGCAATGATTCTGATAAGAAAAACCGTGATTTTGATTTTGCTCCAGATAAAATAGAAAGCGTTATTTTAACTCATGCACATTATGACCATTGTGGTCTTTTGCCTATTCTTGCAAAAAACGGTTATCGTGGGAATATATATGCAACTCCTGCAACTAGAGATCTTGCTAATATAGTAATGATGGATAGTGCCCGCATTCAGGCTCGTGATGCAGAATATCTTCGTAAACAGGCTTCAAAAAAAGGAGAAAGGTTCAATTGGAAGCCTCTTTTTACTGAGGATGATTGCGTTAAGGCTGCAAATCAGATAATTTCGTTAAGCTATAACCGTCAGATGTATATAGCTCCTGATGTTCAGCTTGAGTTTTTTGATGCAGGACATATTTTAGGCAGTGCTTTTGCTTATATAACTATTACTGGACAGCGTAAAAATCCTATTTCAGGGCAAATTGCTGGAGGATTCGGTTTAGGAAGCCGTCGCTTATGGCATAGGCTTTTTAATCGTACTGATGCGGCTGTAAAGAAAGGTGGAAGTGTTGTCAATGGTGAAGAGGCTCTGCGTGGAGCTCCATCTGATGAAATTCGTATTTTATATACAGGGGATCTTGGCAGACCTGGAAAACCTATTGTTAGAAATCCTTCTGTAAATATTCCTGCCCCCGACTATATTTTTGTTGAAAGTACCTACGGAAATCGTTTGCATGAAAAGCAGAGTGCAGCTATGGATGATTTGGTTCATTTGGTTCGCAAGGCTGTTGATCGAAAGGGAAAGATAATAATTCCAACGTTTGCAATCGAACGGGCACAGGAAATGGTATATTATCTGCATCTGTTGGTTGATCAGAAAAAAATTCCTCAGATTCCTATTTATGTTGACAGTCCTATGGCAGCAAATGCTACCGGTATTTTTCAGTTGCATCCCGAATGCTATGATGAAGAAACAAATGAAGCATTCCTTCGCCATCATAAAAATCCTTTTGGTTTTGCGTCTCTTTCTACGATAACTAGTGTTGAGGAATCAAAGGAACTTAATAAAAAGAGTGGACCTATGATTATTCTTAGTGCAGATGGTATGTGTGAAGCTGGACGTATACTTCATCATCTTGCAAATAATATTTCCAATCCAAATAATATTATACTGCTGGTTGGCTATATGGCTGAAAATACCCTGGGACGAAAAATTCGTGATGGAGCAAAGGAAGTCCGAATTCTTGGAGATTATTATAAAGTTCAGGCCGAGGTTGAAACGATAAATGCCTTTAGCGCTCATGCTGACTACGAAGAAACTCTTGAATGGCTTAATAATCTTGATACAAGTCGTCTTAAAAAGATATTCCTTGTACACGGAGAAAAAGATTCTCAGGAATATCTTAAGCAGCATTTGAATAAAAATGGCTATAAAGATGTTGAGATTGTAAAATATGGGGAAGTTTATAATCTTGAATAGGATGGATATTAATGGATACTAGCACCGAAGAAAGGTTCATTACTCTGGAAACAAAGCTTGCTTATCTGGAGGATTTCCTTTCTCAGATTCAAAATGTAACTGTTGAACATACAAAAGAGTTGGAACTGCTGCGCAAGGAAAGTAAAATTCTTGCTCAGAAAGTTAGTGATATGGCAGAACAGCTTGAAGGAGATATTCCTAATCGCCGTCCTCCACATTATTAATTAATGCAGGCAGCTGATAATTTATCGGCTGCTTGTTTTATTTGCTTTCAGGAAGTATGCGGCCCCAGTCTGCAAAATGTTCTGACCAATAAGAATCTTCAATATCTGTAATTATAACGCCTGTCTCTGGACCGTCGCTTGCTGCATGGATGAAAATCCTTTTATTTTTGAATTTTCCTTCTCCCTGGTACAATCCCAGATATATGCCTACATGAGATATTGCTCCTGAACTAGTAGTTCTGAAGAACATTAAATCTCCGGGTTCCCTATCTTTTTCCTCAATTTTTTCAACAGCTTTGTACATCCCCTTAGAATTTGAAGGTATTCGCTTACCGGCTCCAAAATTTGCCACATAAGAGACATATCCAGAGCAGTCAAATCCTGTTTTAGGAGTTTTTCCTGCATATTTATATGGGGTTCCTTTCAGTGAGATAGCAAGGTCAATGAATTCCTGCCTTTCATCAGACACTTTTCTTACAGGTTCTGCAAGACATTTCTGTGTTATAAGAGAAACAAATAAAGCAACGAATAGCGAAAGTAATATATTTCTTTTCATCGATTTAAAAATCGGCTGTTTTTATCATCATCAACACAAAGAACTTTTTTTATTTATAGATATGCACTCGTCGATTTTTCAGTTCATGGGAATCATTGTCGTAATGGACGAAGAAAGCTGTAAATTATTTAAGCAATGTTTTTTCGGTAATAAAAAAAATTTCTCTCTTAATTAAAATTTTTTTTCTCTTAATTAAATTTTTTTTTCTGGCGGAAAAATACTCTGTTTTTTTTGTAATGCTTAATCTACATTTTATCAATTTGCCTAGGCTGTAGTATAGTGTTTTTAATTACATGTTCATTTAATAAATTTAAACTGGCCTTTAGTAGGAGATGAAGTGAATGATTAATTAGCATAAGAATTAATTGAAAACTTGTTGCTGTGTTCTAACTTTCATATATTGACAAATTTTGTATATTTATTCATAATTCTGCATACAGCCACTTTCAAGTCTTTTATATTTGAAGGTGGCTCAATTATTATGATTAATTAAACATATACAGAGGCATTATTTTGAAGGAACGGCTTACCCGTCTGAAGATGGTACGGAGACTTATTAAGAATTACAGGATAGAAAGTCAGGAAGAACTTTTAGGCTATCTTCAAAAAGAAGGATATGAAGTAACGCAGGCAACTTTGTCTCGCGATTTAAAACTGTTAAAAGTTGGTAAAGTCAGTGACGGTCATTCGGGATATGTATATACACTGCCAGATGAAGATGATAGGCGTGAAAGCGAGCATATTTACATACAGGATTTCTTAAGAGGATATGTCAGCATAGAATTTAATGGCAATATTGTTGTAATTAAGACGTTCGGAGGTCATGCAGATGCTGTTTCTCAGGCTCTGGATGCCTTTAATATGGATGAAATTATAGGTACCATTGCCGGAGAAAATTGCATATTCATCTGCTTAAGGGAAGGTATAACAGGAGAGCAGTTTTTAAAAGCACTTAAGTCTCGCATACCTGAATTAGAAGACGAATAGTAATTAAAGAGACTGTTTTTAAGGCGTGTCACTGACCTTTAAAAAGCAGTCTTTTTGTAAATACTGCATTTTTTACATATAGTTTTGCAGTTGTTCCATCCCATTCGAACTGTCCTGTATAAGAATTAATGTCTTTCATAAACGTATTGTTGCGTTTTTGTCTTAGGGTAGAATCAGGAAGTGTTATAAGGCAGAATGATACGTCAAATATGTATGGCTTTTTTGTATCAAGAATTGTACCTGCAAAATCTTTTAAGCGCACTAGAAGAACTGTTCCGTCAGTTTTTTTTAGGATAAACCAAGGAAACATCGACCCAAGGTCAAACATGTCTAATGTTGCGGTATCATCATCTTGCTTGAGGTTCTCTGGAAGATTTAAATCTTCATAAAATCCTGTATAGGAATTGTGAAAATGAGGCGGCAGCATTTTAGTTTCTTCCTTATCTGAAGACTGCAATTCTTTTAACAGTTTTGTGTAATATCTCATTCTCAATTCTGTTAGTTCTAAAATAGATGGAAATGTCCAGTCTGTATAAGATGCAATATCTTTATATACAGCAGCACTTGTAGTCATTATGTCATTTCCAAAAGATGTCATCTGTTTTATTTTAGGGAAGTTTAATTTATTCAAAAAAGTAATTCTTGTTATGAGGTCCGCTAGATGGAATCCCCATCTAGAAAGGTTTGTTGTATTAAATGACTTTAGGTTTTCATCTATGATATTTCGCAATTGTTTTGAATATTGCCTGTTTGCTTCTATTTTTGCGATTATTTCTTCACTGTCGTTGACATTGTATTCATGATTTTCCTTGAGCAGCAGGCTGTTAGAGAGAGGATCCGTAAGACCGAACTGTGCAAGCGCTGATTTTCTTTTGTGTAGGAAAGGATTTTCACAGTCTAGACCATTCTTTGTCATAAAGAAAGAATATGTATTTTCAGCACCTCCTCCAATCAGTAATCTTGTCTTAGAGCCTTCTGTTTCAATCTGATAATAACTCTCTGTTGCTTCTGCAGAAAATGCAAACAGCTTGTGGTGTTTGTTTTTGAAAATATCTGACAGAATTTCACTAAATTCTTTTGAGTATGACTTTAGCCTGTTTTCATCTAGTTCTGCTGTTATAAAGTAGTGGCGAGGAGTTCCATCCCGACCAGGATTGTATCTTTTTACATACGTCCATTTTTCAATAGGATATACCTTGCATTCAAATGTTTCGCTTCCGTTTGTGATTTCAAAGAAACATCTGTCTTCGCTGTCTAGGCCGACATTTCTTATCTTGCAGCTTAGGTTTTCGATAATGCTGTTGTTTTTAAATACGAGTCCCTTATAATCTTCTACATAGCTTTCGCCAAATTCTGGACGGGTAGGGTCAAGAAACATTTCTTCCTTCAAAACTAAAGGAACTTTTTCGAAAGCCCATTCTGTGTCAAGAAGCATTTTATGGTAATATCCTATATTACCGTCTTTATCTGTTCCTGCTACTCTAAGTTCTCGTGCAAAATTACCCC
Organism: Treponema sp.; assembly: GCA_024699235.1. Classification (GTDB taxonomy): domain Bacteria; phylum Spirochaetota; class Spirochaetia; order Treponematales; family Treponemataceae; genus Treponema_D. Next base: position 17,894 of record JAILPY010000107.1, read on the forward strand.
TTCCTGTTTGAGCAATGCTAAGCATCTTTGTAAGCCGAGCTTTTCCTTTTAGCCTGATTTTTGGCTGTTTTGCCCAGTCTTCCGAAGGCAATGCCCATGGCGTATAATTTGAAATATAATCACTGCCTGTTGAGGATTTAGATAATTTTTCATAAGTGTATTGAAAAAACATTGGATCGCAACCCATTGTGTCAAAGTCAATGAGTCTTGTGTACATTGTTCCGTTACTGCCTATTAAAAAAACTGTATCTCCGGAAACATTTATGTTTTCTGCTATGAATGTCCCGTTTTCAGGATTCTGAATGGTTCGGCTGAAATCTACAGGAAGTCCGCTGTCTGTAAACCTTATGTGCTGACCGTCTTCTGTTAGGAAGTAATAGGTTTCAATTCCCATTGTTCCCCAATGGTGCTGTACTCCATATATGTCTTCATACCACAGGATATCCTTGCGGCGTGTTCCCTGACACCATCCTCTCATGGTCAGGACCAGTTCGTTAAGCTGCAGGTACTTTGTTTTTGGAAAACCTATGAGTCTTTGCCAAAAGAAGGTTTTTACAGGAGCGCTGCTGTCAATAAAACAGTAGTAAAATATTCCCTGTTCATCAACAGCATATATATTGTCGGCATCACATGAAATTTCACAGACTTCTTTTGGAGTAGGAAACCACGCAATGTCTTTTAGTGTTTTTGTAAAAGGAATTCCCGTTTTTAAAAAGAGACTCCATTCTTTTTCGCCAGGCCTCTTTGCATAGATTTTCCCGTCATGCAAGACAAATTCAAAATATTTGCAGTAAGACTGTGTTCTTGTTCGAATGTAAACTTTATCTGGGAATTTTCCGTTGACATCTTGCGAGTCTGTAATATCATAAAGAAGACGTTCCTGTTCTTCTGAATCTTTAGAAACTGCACTTGTAGAAAGTGTAATAAGGGCAAGGCAGGACATCAATACGCATAAATACTTATTCATTATGCAGCCATTATATACAGTAAAGAAATTTACTTCAATAAAGTAAAGTCCAACAGGTCTTTGTGCATGCTTCTGGTATAAAATGAATAAGACTGAAATTAGCTTCAGATTTTATTAATCTAGGATAGGAGACTTATGTTATTTCCAAAGAAAACTGCAAGTCTTTTTGATTTTACCTAAGGCTTACGTATGTTTTGCCGGTTCCTCCGTCTTCAGGCTGTGCGAAATGAAATTCTTTTATTCCAGGGTAGTGTGAAAGGTAGTCATGTACAGCTTGCTGCAGTATTCCAGAACCTTTTCCGTGAATGACTGAAAATTCCTTAAAATTATGGATTGCGCATAAATCTACCTGATGTTCCAGTGCTTTCATTGCTTCTTCATAGCGCATTCCAAGCAGTCTTAGTTCGAATTTAGGGGATTCATCTTCTAATATAATGGAAGTATTATTTATGGATTCAATATTGATTTCTGCTGTTGGCATACGTTCTGGCGCAACAGGAACAAGCTGGTTCTGAGGAATGCTCATTTTTAATGAACCGAACTGTACTGTCCAACTTCCGTTTCTGTTCTTTGAAACTAATGTTCCGCGCCTGCGTGCAGCGCCAGCAAGCACTTCTATTCCCGGTTCAAAAAGAAGTTCTACAGGAACTGTCTTTTTTATTTTCTGAACGGGTGTTTCGGCATATTCTGGAACTGATGCAGTAGTAAGGGCTTCTGCATTTGAAAGCCTCCTTTTTGTCTTTTTGTTTGAAAAAGATTTGCTTTCTTTGTATTTTGCAAGTCTCATTCCGTTTTCTGCATACAAAGCTTCTTCCTTACGGGCATCTTCTTTTTCTTCTTCAAGAATTTTCTGATGTTCTTCTATAATGGCAGTCTGCTGTTGGACTTGTTCTTCAAGCATTGAAATAAATTGTTTTACGCCTAGCGTTTTTTCACGCGTTATTTCACCTTCGCGAAGTTCTCTGACAAGGTTTTCAAGTTTTTTTCGTGTTTTTCTTAAAAATTCTGTACTGGAGGCGTGTTCCGCTTTTTGAAGTTCAATTTCTCTTTCTTTTGCCTTTATTTCCCGTTCATGAAGTTTTAGGGCCTTTTGCTGAAGTTCTGCATTCTGAATTCTTTCTTGACGCTGCAGTTCGTCAAGTTCTTCATGCTTTGCTGTAAGTCCTTTTATGAGTGTAGAAACATCGGCCTGTTCACTTGAAATGTACTCTCTGGCCTTTTGTACGATGTCTTCAGGAAGTCCCGAACGTGCAGCAATGTCTAGAGCATGGCTTTCTCCTGGTATGCCCATAAGAAGTCTGTATGTTGGCTGCAAGGTAGTGTTGTCAAATTCAACGGAAGCATTTATGCATTTTGGATGCGTATAGCCATAATTTTTAAGTATTCCATGATGAGTAGTTACAATGACAAATGAATCTCGTTCTATTAACGAATCCAATGTTGCCATTGCAATGGCTCCTCCTTCCTGAGGGTCTGTACCGCTCCCCAGTTCATCAAGCAGAATTAGGCTGTCTTTGTCAGCATATTGTATCATTTGTGCCATCTTTTTCATGTGACTTGAAAATGTACTGAGGGATTCATCAATGGACTGTTCATCGCCTATATCTGCAAATACAGAACTGAATATAGGCAGTCTTGTTCCTTCTTCTGCCGGTACAGGAAATCCTGCCTGATTTAATAAGGCAAAAAGAGCTATGGTCTTTAACGTTACTGTTTTACCGCCTGTATTAGGACCTGTAATTATTAGTATGCGTTTCCCATCTAAAAAGCATATGTCTACAGGTACAGCCTTGCTTCCCAAAAGGGGATGGCGGGCGCCTCGAATTGCCGGAGGTTCAAGTGCGAGGTCGCAATTTTCTGCAAACACACCGTTTGTTTCTGCTTGCCATCGTGCAGCAGCATATGCACTGTCCAGCATGACAAGTGTTTTTAGAGATGCAAGGAATTCATCCTTATAAATGCCAATTTTTGCTGTAAGTTCCCGAAATATTTTTTTTAATTCTGCCTGCAGGCGGTATTCTTCCTGTATTAATTCATTGTTTGCCCTTACAACCTCATCAGGCTCAATGTACATTGTCTGACCTGAAGCGCTTACTTCATGTACGATTCCTTTTATTGCATTTCTTCTGTCTGCTCTTACTGCCAGAAGTTCCCTGTCGGCTTTGAATGCTGGTACATTAGACTGCAATGCAGTGCTTAGGCTTGGGTCTGATGTGTATTTTCTAATTGCACTTTCTATTTCTTTGTGAAGCGATGAAATTCTGTTTCGGATGGTCCTTAATGCCGGCAAGTCCTTTACCTGTCCGTCTGTATTTATGACAGAAAAAATTTCCCTTTGAGCTTGGGAAATGTCTGGCAGGGCATGAGTTTCCTCTGCTAGGTTTGGAATGGTAATGTTTTCCTGGGCAGAAGCAATGCTTTCCTTTAGCTGTTCCTGAGAAAGGCAAAATAGTCCGATTGCAAAAATCTGATCCTGTTCGAGCTGTGCTCCTTCTTTGCCAATCATTTTGAAATATGGTTCTACAGGAGGCCATGCATGCAATGCTTGCTGGCTGTTAGATTCTATGTATGTATTCCATTCCCGTCCAAGTGATTTAAAATATTCTATCTTAGTCTTGTCTGTTATCGGTTCCCGTTCGAGGAGAAGACGTTTTCCTTCTTCACTAACTGCAAATTCTGCAACAGTTTCTCTTATTCTGTAAAAATCAAGTTCTTTTGCAACTGCATACGATGTGTTCATAAATTCTCCTTGTGTATTATAGCGGAGATTTATTATTTTATGCTAGCAAAATATGAGAAATGGATTTATACTGTAATCCAGTATGATAATCAGAAAAAATACATGGTTTGTTATTTTTAGCAAAGAGTTTCTCAAGCAAGAAAAGAAGCTCTTTGATTTAAATAAGAATGAAATTCGCCAGTCAAATATCGATACTTTCAGTTTTATTTCGTTTATCATGCTAGTGGTTGGATTGCTGCTTTTTACAGGTTCGCTTTTATTTTCCTATAAAATGGGGTATACAGTTTTTACTGCTGTTTTTTATTCTCTGGCGCTTGTCCTTGCAGTTTTGTTTAAATTTGCTAGAGGTAATGCTTATACGGTTTTACCTCTTGTTTATATAGAAACTGCAATCATAAACTGTGCTACCATTTTTGCAAGCATTTTTTCTCATTCAGGAATGCATCTGGCGGTTTCTTTTACCTGTATGCAGATCATTCTTCCTATACTTCTTTTTGATAAGTCTTGGCGTTTAAATGCTTATTTTATATTAATATATGTAATTCATACTGTTTTGACATTTATTCTAAAACCTAAAGATGTTGCTCTTCTGGATTTTCTTGGAACAACAGTCTTTTCTCTTACAGGTTTGCTTTTAGGAACGTATTTTCGTTACACAAGATTATTGCTTATTGATAAAGAGCGTATCCTTACATTTCAACGAGATACAGATGTTCTGTCTGGACTTTATAACCGCAGGTCCCTTTTTGTTGACATAGAGAAGCTGATGAAGTTTCCTGTTCTTAATGTCATCATGTTTGATATTGACTATTTTAAGATTTTCAATGATACGTATGGACATTTGGCGGGAGATGATTGTCTTCGTGCTGTATGTGAATGTTTTAAAGAAATAGAAAAAAGTTATCATATAAAGTTTTATCGTTTTGGCGGTGAAGAATTTACAGCCCTTTCTTCTGAATATTCTTTGGCTGAATTGGCTGGAATTGCTGAAAAGACTAGATTGCGTGTAGAAAGTATGAATAAGTTTTTCATTCATGGAATAAATGGTCATGTTACAATCAGTGCCGGGTATTCAGTTATAAATACAGAACCTGGTATGACTGCTGAGGTGTGCATAAAGCAGGCTGATGATGCTCTTTATTCTGCTAAGGAAAATGGACGTAATAGAACCGAGGCATATTCAATAAAACCGTAAAATATTCTATGAATATGATATAAAAATACATTGACATTTTCTCTGCTTTACCGTATAAAATGAAAACGGTTCTCAAATTGGAATATAAAACTAAACAGCAGAATTTACTTTTAGAATTCCTTAAAAATTCTGATCAGAAACATTTTACGGCTCTTGAATTGGCTGAACACTTTAAAAGTGTAGGTATAGGAAAGGCAACTGTATACAGGCAGTTGGAAAAGCTTGTAGATGCGGGACTTGTAAATAAATTCTTTACTGGTGAAAATTCTGCAGCATGCTTTGAGTTTATGGGAAATTCACATAATGAAAACGGTTGTTTTCACTGTCGCTGTGAAGTATGCGGAAAATTAATACATCTTCATTGTGATGAAATTTCTTTTGTAAAAGAGCATATTGAAAAGAGTCATGGTTTTGAGATAAATCCTTTTAGGACAGTTTTCTATGGGATATGTTCGGACTGTAGGAAAAAGAAGCTTGAAGAAAAATAATTATTGTGAGGTTTTGTTATGAAATTAAAGATTGTATGTTCAGTTTTTACGGCAGTTCTTTTTTCTGTTCCTTTATTTGCAAAGTCGCCATCTAAACTGTCTATAGTTGCAACTATGTTTCCTCAATATGATTTTGCACGTGCCGTTGCTGGAGATAAGGCCGAGATTACAATGCTGTTAAAGCCTGGTGCAGAAAGTCATACTTACGAACCTACGCCAAAAGACATGAAAAAAATTCAAAATGCAGACTTATTTATTTATACAGGTGGAGAAAATGATGTATGGGCAGATACAATGCTGGAAAGCCTTGGATCAAAAGTTCCTGATACGATTAAACTGATAAATATTGTAGATACTGTAGAAGAAGAAGTTGTAGAGGGGATGACATCTGAAGAAGTTCATAATCATGTTCATGTCCATATTCATGATCATGAAGATGGTGAAATTGATGAACATGTTTGGACTAGTCCTCTAAATGCTATAAAAATTACACAGTCTGTCTGTGATGAGTTGTGCCGCATTGATTCTGTAAATGAATCTGTTTATAAAAGGAATGCATCTTTTTATATCAGCCAGATAAAAAATGTTCATTTACAGTTTTCTTCCATTATAAAAAATTCAAAACGAAAGATTGTTGTATTTGGAGATCGCTTTCCTTTGAGATATTTTGCAGATGCATATGGACTTTCTTATTATGCAGCATTTCCTGGTTGCGCTACCGATGTTGAAGCTAGTGCTTCTACTATAAAATTCCTTATCAATAAAGTTAAGTCAGATAAAATACCTGTGGTTTTTACCATTGAATTTTCTAATGGTAAAATTGCTGATACTATCTGTGAATCAACGGGCGCTAAAAAACTTGAATTTCACAGCTGCCATAATATTAGTGTGAATGATTTAAAGAAAGGTGAAACCTATGTATCCATAATGCATAGGAATCTCTCAGCCTTAAAGGCAGCATTGAACTGATTTGGAGTTAATTATGAAGAATTGTCTTATTCCGAAACTTATTTTTATTATAGTTTCATCTGCTTTTTTTTACTCATGCTCATCAAAGCAGAAAGGATATTCTGTTTCTGCTCCGGTAACGCAAAGCTCTTCTTCTCAGAAAAATTCAAATTCATCTGTTCCTTCTCAGACTTCAGTTTCTCAAGATAATCCGCAAGATATAAATAATAGTGAAGATATTCTTACTCAAGATGAGGAATTTCTTGCAATGGTTGAGAAGATGGAGTCTGGAGAAATTTCTCAGGAACCTCCTCGTAATCAAGAATATGTTGCTCCTCCTGAGGTGGAAATTCCGGAAGGCGATATTCTTGAAATAAAAGAAAGGTTGTTTTTGACTCAAATAAATGACATTTATTTTAATTATGACCGTTATAAAGATAAGACTATTGTCGTAGAAGGTATGTTTACATATCTTGTATCATATCTTGATAATTCTCAGTTTCCCGCTGTATATAGGCGAGGACCTGGCTGTTGTGGAAATGATGGCTGGGGAGGATTTATGCTAGATTATGAAGGTCCTTTCCCTGAACCGGAAGCATGGATAAAGGTTGTCGGTAAGCCTATAATGAAAGAATATAAGGGGTATCAGGATTTATATCTAAAAGTTTTGTCCTTTGAAGTCAAAACTGAACGCGGTTTGGAATTCGTTGTAAATTAGGGAAAGGTAAAATGAATTTGCTTTCTTGTAAACATTTATGTGTTTCTTATGAAGGAAAACCTGCCTTGCTGGATATTTCTTTTTCAATTGAAGAAGGAGACTATATTTGCGTGCTGGGTGAAAATGGAGCTGGTAAAAGTACTTTGATAAAAACCTTGCTCGGATTAAAAAAGGCAGAATCTGGAAATATAGAATTTTTAAATGGATTCCGACAAAAGTATGTCGGTTATCTTCCTCAGCAGCAGACTGTCAAAAAAGATTTTCCTGCAAGCGTTTGGGAAGTTGTAATTTCTGGCAATGAAAATTCACTCGGATTCAGGCCGTTTTTTAATGTTTCTCACAAAAGGCTTACAGAAGAAAATCTGAAAAAACTTGGTATTTATACCTTAAAGGATAAGTGCTTTAGAGAATTGTCAGGCGGACAGCAGCAGAGGGTATTGCTGTGCAGGGCTTTATGTGCTACAAAGAAACTCCTTATCCTTGACGAACCTGCTAGCGGTCTTGATCCTGTTGCGACTGCAGAATTGTATTCCATTATAAAAAATCTAAATGATGAAGATAAGATTTCAGTCATCATGATAAGTCATGATACTGAATGTGCAAAGAAATATGCTAAGAAAATACTTCATCTTGCAAAAAAACAGATTTTTTTCGGGACAAAAGAAGATTATATAAAGACCGAAATAGGGAAAAAATTCCTGGAGGAAATACAGTGATTGATTTTTTTGTAGAAATGTTTTCTTTTCCTTTCATGGTACGTGCGTTTGTCGTTGGAACTTTGATAGCTTTGTGTTCTTCCCTATTAGGCGTCAGTCTCGTGTTAAAGCGTTATTCAATGATTGGCGATGGATTGAGTCATGTCGGATTTGGTGCAATTGCCGTGGCAAAAGTCTTAAATCTTGATCCTCTGACAGCGTGTATTCCTGTGGTTACAGCAAGTTCAATACTTCTTTTATGGTTGAAGTCTTCAAGTAAAATAAAGGGAGATGCCGCTACAGCTTTGATTTCTACGGCGGCTCTTGCCATGGGTGTTATGGTTATTTCTGTTACTACAGGAATGAATACAGATGTTTTTAACTACCTTTTCGGCAGTATTTTAAGTATGAGTATAACTGATGTCTATTTAAGCCTTGGTATTTCAATATCAGTGATAGTGATATTCATATTATTCTACAACAGAATCTTTGCAGTAACATTTGATGAAACCTTTGCGGCTGCTACTGGTACAAATATAAAAGTATTTAACCTTTTGATTGCAATTCTTACATCCCTTGTAATTGTTGTTGGAATGAGGATGATCGGAGCATTGCTGATATCCAGTCTGCTTGTTGTACCTTCTTTAGGTGCAATGAGAATATGTAAGAAATTTAAGAATGTTGTAATTTTAAGCGCTGTAATAAGCGTGCTTTGTCTTTGGTGTGGACTTATTGTTTCTTATCAGGCAGAATTCCCTACAGGCGCAAGCATTGTCTGCTGTGATTTGCTTGTATTTTCTGTTTTGACAATAATCAGTAAGCTTCGTTCTGCCCGTTAGTTTTTTAATATTTATCATTTTTTCTCCGAAACTCACTAAAATTCCGTGCGTAGCACTCTTGTGCCGCATTTTGCCATCGTGTAAACTTCTATCATTAATAAGAGATCTTATTTAGTGTAAATTCTTTGGTGAGCAGATGCATACTGAAGTTTAGTATGTACTTACTCTTGTATTCCGGTATTTATCGTTTAATTATTGCATAAATATCTTATTATAAAGTGTTTTGAGGTTTTTATGAATGTTTTCAAAAAAGCTTTTGCTGTGTTTTTTATGATTGTACTTACTGATTTCGCTTTTGCAAAGGATGGTTCTGTTATTTCTGGAAGTGAAGATGATCCTTTTAGAAAAACTGTTTGGGAATATCAAAATTCTCAGGTTATAAGTTTTTTTGAAGATGGTACTCTTATATGTGATTCTGTAAAGACTTCTTATAAGGTGAAAAAAAATGGAAATTTTTATATGGCTACTTGCAGGCTTGGATTGACAAAATTTACATTTTTTATTGAAGACTTTTATGCAACTTCCGTTAACTGCAAATCTGTCGTTTGTAATTGTATGCTGACAAAAAAAGAAGTTAAGGAAAACTCTTTTATTGCAATGGACTGTACAAAACGGTATACTAACCCCTATGAGTGAACAGAATAACGATTTATGTCCGTGCGGCAGCGGCAAAAAATATTCAGACTGCTGCGAACTTTATATCAAGGGAACTCAAAAAGCTCCTAATCCAGAGGCACTTATGCGTGCCCGCTATACAGCTTATGTAAAGCATGAAATTGATTTCATAATTAATACCTGCGAAAAAGGTGAAAAAATTGCAGAAATAGACCGTAAGGCTACAGAAGACTGGAGTAATTCCAGTACATGGCATGGTCTTAAGATCCTTAATGTTGAAAAGGGCGGTCCAGATGATACTGAGGGTATTGTCGAATTCGAGGCAACATATACGCAGAAAGGTATCCGTGATGTCCATCACGAAATTGGAGGGTTCCGAAAGATAGACGGTGAATGGCTTTATACAGAAGGCTATATTAAGCCAATGACAGTTATACGTGAAGGCCGTAAGGTTGGACGCAATGAGCCTTGTCCATGTGGCAGCGGCAAAAAGTATAAAAATTGCTGTGGAAAGAACGCATAATATTTTAATGGTTCAGAATATATATACAGGCTTTCATGCTGTAGAAGAAAAAGTGCGCCGTTATGCTGATGAAGCATTGCATGCAAAGAAAACTCATGACGGTACTCTGAAAATCTATTATTCAAAGCCTGGTCCTCGCATTAAGAAAATTATTTCTATGGCAAGAGAAGCAGGAATCATTGTGGTGGAGACTGATGATGATGCTTTGGGGAAGATGGTGGTCTCGCTTCCTAAAGAAGTTCGTGATCATCGTGGAATAGTCCTTGTTGCCGAAGAGTTGCAGGAGAAGGCCAAGAATCTTGTTCAGCTTGACCAATGGCTTTCTTCATGCCCTGAAACTGCTACTGTAGTTATGCTTGACAGTGTGACTGATCCCCATAATGTAGGTGCGATACTTCGCTCCTGTGACCAGTTTGGAGCATCTCTTCTTATTTTGCCGGAACGGAGAGGAGCTTCTGATGTTCAGGATAATGAGATTATTGCCCGTACCAGTGCAGGCGCCAGTGCATATATTCCTACAGCAGTAGTTACTAATTTGGTAAGGGCGGCAGAAATGCTTAAGCAGTCCGGATTTTGGATTTATGGTGCTGATGCAGACGGATCTCCATTGCAGAATACGGATTTTGACAAGAAAACTTGCATTGTTATGGGAAGTGAAGGCAGCGGTATTTCTAGGTTACTTTCAAAAAATTGTGATACGGTTGTCTCAATTCCTACATGCGGTAAAATTGACAGCTTGAACGTTTCCGTGGCAGCAGGAGTGCTTTTGTATGAACGGTACAGGCAGGTTCTTGCAAATACAACTCATTGACTAGAATAAAATTAGACTGTACTATAATAGAATGAACGTAGTACTGGGTTTGTCAGCCTCAAATGGAATTGGTATAGGAAAAGCATTTGTTCTTCCTGAAATACAAGAAAAAATCATTCCTAAAGAAAAGATAACATCTGACCAGCTTGCAGAGGGCTGGGACAGATTCAATTCAGCCTGCAGTTCTGTACAATCTATAATTGACAAGCAGCTTCAAAACTTACCTAAAGATAACCTTCAGAAGATTATCTTTGAGACATATCAGCTTATGCTGGCAGATCCTGTCTTTATACAGGAAGTGCATGATTCTTATACGGAAGAATTATATAATATTGAATATATACTAGACAAGAAAGTTGACCAATATGCAGAGCGGTTAAGAAACAGTGGCAATGATTATCTGGCTGAACGTTCTAAAGATATTGAAGACGTCTTTGGCAAAGTCATGGATATCCTTCTTGATTATCATCCTTTCAATATAGAAGAGGTTCCTGACGGTGCTGTCATTGTTGCAAAAGCAATGCGGACTAGCGATACTGTTATCTTGAGTAAGAGAAAGATAGCCGGTTTTGCCTTAACTGAAGGCGGCGTTTCAAGTCATGTTGCAATCCTTGCAAAAAGTTACGGTATTCCAGCTGTAGTTGGGCTGGACGATATTCAGAATCAGGTCAAGACTGGTGAACCTATAATAGTAGATGGAAAACGGGGTGAAATAATATTAAATCCTGATGAAAGTTCTATTACTGAATACCGAATAAAAATTGAAGACGACAGGAAATACCGAGAACAGTTGCTTCAATTTAGGACAAAGCCTGCACTGACAAAGGACGGAACAGAATTTAAGCTTTATGCAAATATAGGTACTATAGAAGAGGCTAAGATTGCCCTTGACGAAGGTGCTGACGGCATAGGATTGTTTAGGACAGAGTTTCTTTTTATGGATGCAATCCAGCACCAGTCTTCAGAATCTGCTGGACCTTTTTCTAATTCTGTCAGTGAAGAAACTCAGTTTGAAGCTTATAAAGAAGTTTTGCAGATGATGGGGGATAAGCCTGTCACGATAAGGACTTTGGATGTTGGTGGCGATAAGCTTTTGAATTTTAAAGAAATACCTGCCATTCAGGAAAAAAATCCTTTGATGGGCCTTAGAGCTATCAGGCTTTCAATGTTCTATCCTCAGATTTTCCGTACGCAGCTCCGTGCTTTGTATAGGGCAAGCGTATATGGTAACCTCCGTATTATGATTCCTCTTATTACAGATGTTTCTCAAGTTGAAACCGTGCGCGGTATTGCAGAAGGCGTAAGGATCAGCATGAAGGAAGAAAAAATTCCTTTTAAGGATGTTCCTATTGGCATAATGGTAGAAACTGCAGCAGCTGCCATCTGTTCTGATTGCCTTGCAAAGAGAAGTGATTTCTTTTCGCTAGGAACAAATGACCTTACGCAATATACTTTGTGCGTAGACCGTGAAAATCCTGCAGTCGCTCCTCTGTATAATGAATTTAATCTTGCGGTTGTCCGTCTGATTCGGTCTACAGTAGAAAATGCGAGACTTAATAATATACCAGTTTCTGTTTGTGGGGAGATGGCAGGAAGAAAAGAAACTGCTATGATTCTTGCTGGTTTTGGTCTTCGTAATTTAAGCATGACTCCAAAGCAAATTCCCATTATAAAAGAGACCCTTTCCAGGTTCACAATAAAAGAACTGGAAAATATTTCCATGGAAACAATTTCAATTACTACTATCTAGGAGTAAAACATAATGAAGAAAAAGAAACCGGATTTTTCTAAGCCAAAGCCTGTAAAGCCGGCGGAAGGTGAAGTTTCCGAAGAAAAAAAAGAAGAAGTAAAAGAAGGTTCTTCTCAGCAGTTTTATTCCGATAAAATATATTTTAATCTTCCTCTCATTGTTATTGCAGGGCGTCCTAATGTTGGCAAGTCCTCTTTATTTAATGCTCTTACACATACAAAGAGAGCAATTACAGATCCTACGCCAGGAGTAACCAGAGATCCAGTTGAGGGAACTTGCTTTATAGCAGGAAAACCTGTGCATCTTGTTGATACTGGAGGCTATAAGCTGACACGTGACTATATGTCCCGTGAAAGTGAAATGGATGATTTGGTCGTTGAAAAAACTATAGAAATGGTCCGTAAGGCTGATAAAATTCTGCTTTTGCTTGATGCAACTGAAATTACTGCAGAAGATGAAGAATTGATTGTACAGATGCGTCCTTACTGGGATAAGATTATTGGGGCTGTAAACAAAACTGAGGGCGGTAAAAATGAGGATCTTGCATTCAATTACATGAAGTATGGCTTTAAGGACCTTGTCTTTATTTCTGCGACACATGGAGATAATCTTCCTGCTCTTTCGCAGGCTTTAATAGAGGGCATTGATTTTTCAAGAGTTACTGAAGGCAGTGAAGAGGATATTCCCTTAAGAATTGCCATTCTCGGTAAGCCAAATACTGGAAAATCTACATTGAGTAATGCCCTTACCCATACACAGGCTTCTATTGTCAGTGATTATGCCGGTACAACTCGTGATGTTGTAGAAGGCAGTTTCCGCTATAACGGAAAAGATATACAGATTCTGGATACAGCAGGTATTCGTAGGAAAAAGAAAGTCTCAGAAAACGTTGAATATTATTCCGTAAACAGAGCCATAAAAACTTTGGATGAATGTGACATCATGTTCCTGATGATGGATGCAAAGGATGGACTTACGGAGCAGGATAAAAAAATAACTTCGCTTGCATATGAGAGAGGCAGGGGCATTATTTTTATTCTGAATAAATGGGATACTGTTGAAGATGGCAGCCATAAAGCATTTAAGCAGGTTGAAGAATATATTCATAATATGTTTGGACACATGAAATGGGCTCCTATTGTTGCAATAAGTGCCAAGAATGAAGACGGCATAAAAAATCTTATGGATACAGCTCTTCGTTTGTATGAGCAGTTAAACAGAAAGATTGATACAGCTGCCATTAATCTTGCTTTAAAAGACTGGTTATTTAAGTATCCACCTCCTGCAACAAAAGCCATTCATTTTAAAGTCCGTTATATAACTCAGGTAAGTTCTAATCCTGTAAAATTTCTTATATTTGCGACTAGGCCTGATAATGTTCCTGAAAGTTACGTTACCTATTTAAAGAATAGGGTAAGGGAAGACTTGGGGTTCGATCAGATTCCGATTCAAATAGAAATGAAAGCAAGCCGACAGAAGTGGCAGGACAGACCAGAGGTTAATGGCTAAATATCTTATTGGAGAAGTCGAAAAAATAACTGGAGTTAAGGCTCACGTACTTCGTCATTGGGAGTCCGTTATTCCTGGATTTTCTCCAAAAAAGGACTATCGCGGTAAACGCATATACTCTCAGCGTGAACTTGAACTGATTATGAGATTTAAGCATTTGGTTCAAACACAGGGAATGAGTATTCATGATGCAAAAAAGCAGATAATTCTTGATGCCCAGGTGAGGGAGGCTGAATTAGTGGCACTGTCGGCCCTTCACGATATTCGTTCTGAGCTAACAACTCTTTATCAGATGCTAAAGAAGACTGGAGAAAACTATGCAAAATCAGAAGACGGACACAAAAATAGAACTTAAATGGTATGAAAAAAAACAGGGAGTAAAATTTTCCCAGAAAAAAAAGAAGGTAGAAGGCAAGCAGATTCGGAAGGAAAAGCGTGCTATGGAATCAGAAATCAATAAAGATCCTGCATCCGAAAAAACTTTCAAATCTGGTGATTCAAAAAATGTACGGCATGCAGTTGAAGCTGATGTCATTTCTTCTGTTTTTAATCCTTCTCTGCTTCCTAAGGATTGCCTTCCAATTATAACAAAATTTGGCTCTCTGGTAGATTCTATCTTTCCTATAAATTCAAAGCAGAAAGTGATGCTGTCGGAACAAATAAGGGAACTTAGTCATAATCTTACTGATGAAAGGCAGGACAGACGCTTAGGGTATATGAATCAGGTAACTACAACTAGTGCATATAATCACTATTATTTGTGGTGGAATATCATACGCCTGACACGATTGTTTGCAAATCTCCAGACTTCCTTTTTTAGTACAGTTTCAGATAACAGTATATGCCTTGATATTGGATCAGGTCCTTTGACTGTTCCTATTGCTCTGTTCCTTGCTTGCCCTGAATTACGTAAGAAAAAACTCGTATGGTACTGTATGGATATTTCATCCCAGATTCTTGCTTCTGGGGAAGACATATTCCTTTCTGTAGCTGCAAAACTTGAATGTGAGCCTTGGAAAATTATTCGTGTTAAAGGGGAATTTGGTACTGCAATTAAGGAAAAAGTCGATTTAGTTACTGCTGCAAATGTATTTAATGAAATAGTTCAGGATTCTGATATGCCTCCTGACTATCTTGCCAAAAAATACAGTACAGATTTGCTTTCATATGTCAATAAAAATAATGCTAATGCAAAGGTTCTTGTTATTGAGCCAGGCGTACCTTCGTGTGCCCGTTTTCTGAGTCTTTTGCGTGATGCCCTTATGCGTAATTATTTTATGCCTTGCAGTCCATGTCCTCATACGGCAGAATGTCCTATGAGCGGTAAGAGAGGCGGAAAATGGTGTAATTATGCATTTTCTACTGAAGATGCTCCACGGGATTTAAAGAAGTTGTCTGAAAGTGCAAGTCTTGCAAAAGAACGGGCTGTCCTTTCATTTATAGCTGCTGAGAAAAATGAATCAGGCCAAGATGATAGCTTTAAGGAAAGCGGCGGAGTTCTGAAATTCAGGATTGCAAGCGATGAAATTCGCTTGCCTGGCAACAGGACTGGATATTATGCCTGCTCAGAAAAAGGGTTGCTGCTTGTTGTTGCTAAGAAGAAGTATTTTTCAGGTGAGTTACTTTCTATCCCTATGCCAAACAGTCTGACACGGATGGATAGAAAGTCAGGTGCAAGAGTTATTGAAATAATTTAGCTATCTTTGTTTTATACAGGTCATGCACTCTGTATCGCATAAGTTCCTGCTTGCCTGATAATTCAACGCCTACTTCAAAAGGTTTTGTAATTATTTCAAGTGTGTTAATCTTTTCAAAAGACTTAAAGCCTGTTTTTGCATTGACAAGCTGATCTACTTCCTGCTTAAGAAGTTTTCGGATAGGCTCGCTTTCTGCAAGCTGCTCATAGGTGTCAAATGAAATGCTGTTTTCTTTAGCGTAAGCTTCGATTTCTTCCTTGCTAGGCATTACAAGAACTCCAAGATACCTTTGGTCAATTCCTTTTTCATTTGTTCCGATTACTATACTGGCTGCAATATATGGAGAAGAATTGATTGCATTTTCTATTGGAAGAGGTTCAATGTTTTCTCCTCCCATAAGAACGATTGTATCCTTCTTTCTTCCTCTAAGCTGAATTTCATTATCTACTGTAAATACTGCAAGGTCTCCTGTGTCTAGCCACCCGTCAGAAGTCATTACCTTTTCTGTAAGGTCTGGCTTTTTATAGTAGCCTTTCATTACTGTTTCACCTTTTATCTGCAGGCTTCCCTTCTGGCCCACGCCTAGGATAATTCCGTCTTGGTCAACAATTCTTGCATTTACTCCACGCAGAGGGGTTCCTACTGTATGCATTACGGGGCAGGCTATTGGTCTTACTCCAATGATTGGAGAAGTTTCTGTTAAACCGTATCCCTCTACTATATTAACGCCTACTGCCCAAAAAAATTTATCTATATATGCAGGGTAAGCTCCGCCTCCAGCAATTCCTGCACGGAAATTCTTTCCGAGCATTGCCCGCAGCTTTCTAAATACAATTAAGTTCCCAAGCATTTTTATAGGATAAAGGAGTATCCATGGCAGAACAAGGACAGGCCACCAAAATCCAAGGTAGTCGTGACCGAAGCGAGCTGTTTTTCTTCTTAATTTTCTGTCTATCGCACACCAAAGTTCTGCTTCTGCAACAAAAAACCTGAATAGTGCATATACTGTACCGCCTGTTTTACGCATCTTTCTCCAGATTCCGTCGTATACTGCTTCCCATACTCTAGGAACTGCAGGTAAAAGTACTGGATTAAGGCTTTTTAAGTCTGCGAGGAGAACGCTTCCGATTGGTTTGCTGTAACATATAGTTCCTGCCTGACACATAATGACGTACTCTACTTCTCGCTGATATACATGCCATACGGGCAGAACGCACAAAGCTCTTTCTCCTGGATTAATAAAGATTCTTTCTACAAGTTCATCAAGCTGTGTAATGAAATTTCCATGAGAAATCATGACACCTTTAGGAGTTCCTGTTGTTCCGCTTGTAAAAATGATTGTTGCAAGGTCATCCCAATCACCCTTCTCCATTTCATTTTCAACGGCATCAATGTTAAGCTTTCTCCATTCATGGCCTTTTTTTAGCAGCTCGCTGAAAGAAAACAGGCTGACATTCATGGATTTAGCCCTATCCTGTTCTTCTTCTTCAATAGAGTCAAATGCTATGATTGCTTTTACTGTAGGAAGGCTGTCTTTTATATTAAGGATTTTTTTTACCTGTGTATTGTTTTCTGCAATGACTAATGTACACTCTGCAAATGAAAGTATGAAGGATAGGTCTTTTTCTGTTGCATCGCATCCTCTAGGTACGTCAACAGCTCCTATTGCCAAAAGTCCTACATCTGCCTGTTCCCATTCTTTTCTGTTATCTGCAATTAAACCAATTCTGTCACCGCGCTTTACGCCTAAATCTAATAAAGATGCCCCAAAATCTAATGCATACTGAAACATGTCGTGATAATTAACTTCCGTAATTTCACCTTTTTTTGTATGAGACAATTGGGCAATTGTTTCAGGGTGCTTCTGAGCTATGCTTCTTAACAGTTTTGGTATGGTCCGTTCAAAATTCATTACATCCACCTTGGGCTTAAAGAACCGTAAAATGACAAAAATATGATTTTTGTAAAGTTATTATATACGGAATAAGAAAAAAAATTCAACTATATTTTATATAATGCTTCTTCGTTTTATTTTATTACAGTTCTTATGCTGCCCATCTGAAGCCTTTTCTCTCTGGTGTCTTCAAGGATGTTTTTTAGTGTATTGGAATCTTCGTTTTCTATAGCAGTCTTGAAAAGTTCCATTTTTTTCTGGAAATTTTCTATATGCTGTACGAGTTTTTCCTTATTTGATATAAAGAGTTCTGTCCATAAAGGTGCATTTATCATTGCAATTCTTGTTAAGTCTTCAAAGCTTCCGCCTCCGAATGCTGTTATTTCAGGGTCTTCAGCACTTTCAACAAGAGCAGATGCTATGACGTGACACAGTTGACTGGTGAATCCGATTTTATAATCGTGATTATCACAGGTTGTTTCGGTTATGCGAGTAAATCCCATTGCAGAAATAAGGCTTCTCATAAGGATTAGATTTTCTTTCTTGTTAAATGGCTGTTCGCATAATATATAGTTATGATTTATAAAGAATTCGGCCTTAGAATTTGCATACCCCTCTTTTTCTCCGCCAGCCATTGGATGTCCTATTATGAAATCCACGTCAGTACGTAGTAAAGATGGCAGTTCCTTTTCAAAAATTCCTTTTACGCCAGAAATATCCGTTACAATGGCGCCGCTTTTAAAAGAATCTTTATGTATCTTTAAGAAATCCAGTGTTGCATGGGGGTAAAGGCAGATGAACAGCACGTCACAAAGAGGAATCATTTTCTGTACGTCTGAACTTTGAAAGGTTTCGTCTACAATACCCTCTTCTTTTGCTTGCGTA
Source organism: Treponema sp. (assembly GCA_024699235.1). Taxonomy (GTDB): domain Bacteria; phylum Spirochaetota; class Spirochaetia; order Treponematales; family Treponemataceae; genus Treponema_D. The sequence goes on from JAILPY010000107.1 coordinate 36,168, forward strand.
AGGCACGCTGTGCTTCTATTGCAAGCAAGTATTTTTCCTTTTGATTCGCCTTGGCTTAATATATTTAATCTTATGGCTTTTGCAATGGAGCCGCCCATTATTCCTAATCCAACTATTCCGTATGTTAAATCTTTTAAATTTGTCATGATGCTATATTCTATCATAAAAGAGTTATGTATGTGGATAGGGAAAAAGTGGAATCTGCATATTGCATTTCTTTCTTTCTGCCTGTGAATGTTTTTATATGTAAACATATAATATAATTAATAATGAAAATAATGTTTGACATTTATCATGTTTAAGAGTTAAGATAGGACTATGTAATTTGTGAAAACAGTTACATATTTTTGCTTTTTCATAACTATGGAGGATAATTTTATGAAAAAATCAGTCTTAGCAGCAGCAGCAATGACTTTAACAGCCATCAGTTTTATGGGGTGTGGTGGCAACAAGGCGGCAGGCGGAAAGTCTGTAACCTTAAACAAGGACAAGCCTCTTGTATTCTTTAATAGGCAGCCATCTGACCCTACTTCAGGAAACATTGACATGGCATCTATGAACTGGAATGACAAGACTTATTATGTAGGCTTTGATGCAGCCGGCGGTGGAGCAGTTCAGGGAGACTTGGTAGTAAACTACCTTAAGGCTCAGGATCCTGCAAAGATTGACCGCAATGGTGATGGAATTATAGGTTACGTTCTCTGTATTGGAGATGTTGGACACAATGACTCTAAGGCTCGTACCGAAGGTGTACGCCGTGCTCTTGGAACATGGAATGGTTCAACAGAACCAACTTCTGCAAAAGAAGGTTCTGTTGATGTAGGTGGAAAGACATTCAAGGTTGTAGAACTTGAAGGTAAGGCTATGACTGGTACTGACGGTTCTACATGGAATGCAAATGCAGCAACTGAAGCTATGGGTAACTGGGCTACAAAGTACGGTGACAATATTGACCTTGTTCTTTCTAATAATGATGGTATGGCAATGGGTTGTCTCCAGGCTTCAAACTATCCAGCAGGTGTACCAATTTTCGGATATGATGCAAATGCAGATGCAATTGAAGCAATCGGAGCTGGAAAGCTTTCTGGAACAGTTTCACAGAATGTTGATGCTCAGGCTACAGCAACATTACAGGTTATCCGTAACCTTCTTGACGGTTTAACAGGTTCTGACGTTTATACAAAGGGACTTTCAGAACCAGATCAGTATGGCAACAAAATCTCAGCAGACCTTGAATACAAGGGTGATACAAAGGCTGTTCTTGCAAAGAACACTGGCGTAAATGCAAGCAACTGGCAGGATTACAAGGCTGGAAACCGTGATAAGGGAATCAAGCAGACTACTGCAGAAAAGAAAAAGGTTATCTTGACTATCTACAACTCAGCAGATAACTTCCTTTCTTCATCTTATCTTCCTGCATTGCAGTACTATGCTCCTCTCTTGAACATTGAGCTTACTGTTGTTCAGGGTGACGGACAGAACGAAGGTTCTTGTCTTGACAAGTTCACTAACTTGAACAGCTTTGATGCTTATGCAATTAACATGGTAAAAACAAATTCTGGTGCAGATTACACAGACAAATTGAAGTACTAATCTGTATCCCTTTTAGCATCTACTAAGGATTCATTAAAAGACCTGTAGAAAAAATTTCCGCAGGTCTTTTTTTTCAAATAAAGGAATAAAATGAGCGACAATGTACTGCAAATAAAGAACCTGTCTAAATCTTTTGCAAAAAATAAAGTTTTGGACGGCATTAACCTTACTGTCAAAAAAGGCAGTGTAATGGGGCTTATGGGTGAAAACGGTGCAGGTAAGTCAACCATGATGAAATGTCTTTTTGGCATTTATGCTAAAGATGAAGGACAGATTATTTTGGATGAGCATCCTGTTGACTTTAAGAATCCAAAGGAAGCCCTTGAAAGTGGTGTAGCTATGGTTCATCAGGAATTGAATCAATGCCTTGATAGAACTGTTGTAGATAATCTTTTTCTTGGACGTTATCCTAAAAAATTTGGCGTTGTTGATGAGCAGCGCATGCTGTCTGAATCAAGCAAGCTTTTTGCATCACTTAATATGAATGTAAACCCTGGCACAGTTATGCGTACTATGTCTGTTTCACAGAGACAGATGGTTGAAATTGCAAAGGCTGTTTCTTATAATGCCAGAATTATTGTACTTGATGAACCTACTTCATCACTTACAGAACCAGAAGTAAAAAAACTCTTTTCCATAGTAAATAGCTTAAAGGAAAAGGGTGTGTCTTTTGTATATATTTCACATAAGATGGACGAGATTTTTGAAGTCTGCGATGAAGTTTCTGTACTTCGTGATGGAAATATGGTTTTTTCATCTCCTGTTAAAGACACTGATATGGACAAGCTCATTTCTGCAATGGTTGGACGTTCCCTGGATAAACGTTTCCCAGATGTAGATAACACTCCTGGTGAAGATTACTTGGAAATAAAAGGTCTTTCCACTAAATATGAACCTCATTTGTATGATATTTCATTTACTGTAAAAAAAGGTGAAATTTTTGGATTATATGGTCTTGTCGGCGCAGGACGCAGTGAATTGCTGGAATCTATTTTCGGTATAAGAACTATTGCAACTGGTGATATTATTCTTGATGGACGAAAGCTTCGCTTTGATAATAGTAAAGATGCAATGTCATATAACTTTGCTCTGGTAACAGAAGAACGTAAGTTAAATGGTATGTTCGGTAAGGCTTCTATAGAATTCAATACGACGATTACTAATCTAGACAGTTATAAGACAATGGGCATTCTTTCTAATCGAAAGATGCTGGATGCTGCAAATCGCGAAATAAAAAGAATGCATACAAAGTGTGTTTCTGCAGATGAATTGATTACATCTTTAAGTGGCGGTAACCAGCAGAAAGTCATAATTGGAAAATGGATGGAACGTGAACCTGATGTTTTCCTTATGGATGAACCAACTCGAGGCATTGATGTTGGTGCAAGATACGAAATCTATCAGCTGATTATTCAGATGGCAAAAGAAGGTAAAACTATTATTGTAGTATCGAGCGAAATGCCTGAAATTCTTGGCATTACAAACCGCATTGCCGTTATGTCTAATCATAGGCTTGCCGGCATTGTAAATACAAAGGAAACCAATCAGGAAGAGTTGCTCAGGCTTTCGGATAAATATCTGTAATGGAGAATTTTATGGCAAACAATAATTATGATGACTTAAATGCCCTTGCGGCAAAAAGAATTGCAGAATTGGGCAACTCTGATACAGTTGCACTAAAATCATTAAATGATGATGATATTTTAAATCAGTACCAGGCTGCATTGTATAAGTTACGCGAAAATGGCGTTAACAAAATTATGGAACTGAACCAGAATATTACAGCTGCAAAAAAGAATAAGATGCTCAGTAATGAAGAGCGTCAGAAACTTATAAGCGACTGTAATGTTAAGATAAGCGAAGCTAAGAAAGTTGCTGCTGCTAACAAACAGGCAGATGCAGAATTGTCAAAACAAGCTGTAAACTATGCAAATGTGCTTGCAAAAAAATTTATTGCAACAGTAAATAGTGAACAGGATAGAAAAATTTCATCACTAAAAGATTCTTATGCAAAAAAGATAGAAGCAATAAAGGCAGAAGCTCAAAAAAGGATTTCTTCAGCTTCTAATTCTCATGATAAAGAAACCGCACAGTATGAATTGAAATCTGCAATTTTTGATGCAAAGAACAAGCGTCAGACAGAACTTGATCGCTGTAATGATGCAAAGAACCAGGCATTTACAGAGCATGTTCAGATGAATCGTTCTTTGCGCAATGGAAAGACTAATGTATCAGAAGACATAGAACTTAATTGGAAGCATTATGTTTACAATTTTAAGGCTACAAAATTCTTCCTTGATAATGGTCTTTACATAGCAATTTTGCTGTTTTTCATTATTTGTGTAATTATTGCTCCTGTTTCAGGGGCAGGAAACTTGCTTACCCTTCCTAATATCTTTACAATTTTAGAGCAGTCTTCTACACGCATGTTCTATGCACTTGGAGTTGCCGGACTTATTTTGATTGCAGGTACGGATTTGAGTGTAGGACGCATGGTTGCAATGGGATCTGTTATTACAGGACTTATTCTTCATCCAGGAACTAATATTGTTAAATTTTTCAATATGGGACCATGGGATTTTACATCTCTTCCAATGGGAGGACGCCTTGCAATGGCTTTAGTCCTTTCAATTGTATTCTGTGTATTGTTCTCCGTTTTTGCAGGATTCTTTACTGCAAAGCTGAAGATCCATCCATTTATTTCAACACTGGCTACACAGCTTATCATTTACGGTCTTCTGTTCTTTGGAACGACAGGAACTCCTGTAGGTTCTATTGATGGCAATGTAAAAGATATGATAGGCGGTCGCTGGATTCTTGGCGTAATAAATGGTGAGCTTGTAACATTCCCTAAACTTATTATTCCAGCAATAATAGCAATAATAGTTGCATGGTTTATATGGAATAAGACTATTTTTGGAAAGAATATGTACGCTGTTGGAGGAAACTCAGAAGCTGCTGCAGTAAGTGGTATCAGCGTATTCCGCGTAACAATGGGCATCTTTATAATGGCAGGAATTTTCTATGGATGCGGTGCATTCCTTGAAGCTTTCCGTGCAAATGCAAGTGCTGGTACAGGACAGGGATATGAAATGGATGCCATTGCTGCCTGTGTTGTAGGTGGCATTTCCTTTAACGGTGGTATCGGTAAGATTGGCGGTGCTGCAATTGGTGTTGTCATCTTTACAGGCCTTACATACTGCCTTACATTCCTTCACATTGATACAAACTTGCAGTTCGTATTTAAGGGATTTATCATAATTGCTGCTGTAGCACTTGATAGCATCAAGTACTTGAAGCGCAAGTAAAATAATTTCTGTACGTTTCTGTACAGTATTTAGCTGCCTGATAATCATATATCAGGCAGTTTTTTTATCCTCATTCCTGAATAATCTTTGTTATGCAAACTTTTTATAACTTGACCATGACTTTTGTTTTTCGTATGATACAAAATTATGCATATTGTTTTAAAAAATCTGAAAAAAGCGTATAAATCTACTGATGGGTATATTGAAGCCGTAAGCGATACTTCGATTGATATTCCTGAAAATACAATTTTTGGAATTATAGGCAAAAGCGGTGCAGGAAAGTCTTCTCTTGTCCGGTTGATAAGCCTTCTGGAGCAGCCCGATTCTGGAGAAGTTTATTATAATGACAGAAGGGTTGATAACCTTTCAAAGGCAGATCTGATTGCAGAACGAAGAAAACTTGGAATGATATTCCAGAATTTCAATCTTTTTTCTTCTAGGACAGCAGGTAAGAATGTTGCATATCCACTTGAATTGTGTAAGACTCCCAAGGCAGAAATAAATGCCCGTGTAAAAGAAATGCTTAGGCTTGTTGGCCTTGAAGATCGCGAAGATGCTCCGATAAGCACTCTTTCCGGTGGCCAAAAGCAGAGGGTAGCCATAGCCCGTGCTTTAGCTACAAAGCCTGACATTCTGTTTTGTGATGAAGCTACAAGTGCCCTTGATCCTCAGACAACGCATTCAATACTTGACCTTATCAGGGAAATCCAGGCAAAGATGAATCTTACTGTTGTCATGATTACGCATCAGATGGAAGTCGTAAGGGATGCCTGTGAGCAGGTTGCAGTAATTGATAGCGGCCGCATTGTAGAGCAGAGGAGAGTTACTGACATTTTCTCTAATCCTCAGTCTTCTGTTACAAAAGATTTTCTTTCTCACCTTAGTGCTGATTCAAAAGAAATTATAAGATGGTCAAAAGACGGAGGAAATTATATCCTTCGCTTTATTGGAGATGCTACAGGAAAACCTATTCTGAGTGAACTGGCTCATAATTTTAATATTGAATTTAATATCAGGGCTGCAGGCGTCCAGCACTTGCAGGATAATGAAATAGGTACTATGATTGCTGATTTGACTGGTACAGATGAAGAACTTAAAAAGGCTATTCAGTATCTTACAGAACATGGTGTAAATGTGGAGGAACAGAAATGATTGATAAGCTTTTTTTGGTAGGAACGTCTACAGTACAGACTCTTTTAATGGTATTTTTTTCTACAGTCTTTTCCCTAGTCTTAGGTTTTCCGATTGGCGTTCTGCTATGCGTAACAAATAAAAATGGTATAATGCCTAAGCCTGTTTTGAATCAGGTATTGAGCCGCATTGTAAATGTACTCCGCTCATTTCCGTTCATCATCTTAATGATTGTGTTATTCCCTCTGTCTAGGATTATTGTAGGTACTAGCATTGGTACGGCAGCTACGATTGTCCCTCTTTCAATTGCTGCTGCTCCTTTTGTAGCACGAATCATAGAATCAGCCCTTAATGAAGTAAATCCTGAGTTAATTCAGGCTGCAAAAGCAATGGGATCTACTAATATGCAGATAATCGTAAAGGTTCTTATTCCAGAAGCATTGCCTGCTTTAATTGACGGCATTACTCTTACCATCATAAATCTTATAGGTTATTCTGCAATGGCAGGTGCTGTCGGTGGCGGTGGTCTGGGAGATTTGGCTATCAGATACGGTTATCAAAGATTCCGCACAGAAATAATGATTGCAGCCGTAGTCGTCATTCTTGTTCTTGTAGAAGTAATTCAGCATATTGGTACAAAGATTAGTACGAAGATTATGTCTTATAGATAAAATCTATAAGAAGCCATATAAAAATAGTATAAACAAAATGATTGACCTAAAGTCTTTGTAAATGTATAACTAGGCATATAAGACTTTAGAACTTAGAAGGAGAAATGATATGAAAAAAATTATAAGTACAGTTTTACTTTTTTCAGCTGTTGCAGCCCTTGCTTTTTCAGCTGGAAAGAAAAAGTCAACTCTTAAAGTTGGCGCAACTCCAGAACCTCATGCGGAGATTCTTAATTTAGTAAAGGCTGACCTTAAGAAGCAGGGAATCAATCTTAAGGTTGTTGAGTTTACAGATTATGTAACTCCTAACAAGGCTCTTGAAGACGGTCAGATTGATGCAAATTTCTTCCAGCATCTTCCTTACTTGAACTCTTTTAATGAAGAGCAGGGAACTCATCTTTCAAGTGCTGGCGGAATTCACATTGAGCCAATTGCTTTGTATTCTAATAAGCATAAATCTATAGCTGACATTCCAGCAGGTTCAAACATTGGAATTCCAAATGACCCTACAAACGAAGGACGCGCACTTCTTTTGCTTCAGTCTGCCGGTTTGATTACGCTTAAGGCAAGTGCTGGAATTACAGCAACTCCTCTGGATATTGCTTCTAATCCAAAGAATCTTAAGTTTACAGAGGTTGAAGCAGCTTCTCTTCCTCGCATTCTTGCTGACGTCGATGCTGCAGTTATCAATGGAAACTATGCAATTCCTGCAGGACTTAATGCTTCAAAAGACGGACTTTTTGTAGAAGGTTCTGATTCTCCTTATGTAAATGTAATTGCAGTTAAGACTGGCCGTGAAAATGATTCTGCAATACAGGCTCTTATAAAGGCCGTACAGAGTGCAAAAGTAAAAGAATGGATTCAGAAGAAATATCCAAACGGGGATGTTATTGCCGTATTCTAATAATCTAAATAATTAAGTAAAAATAATTTAAAATATAAAAAAAGGGTGCCGTTCATAAATCTATGAAGTGCACCCTTTTCTTATTTTATTGGATAGCTTTATTTAAATCCTTTAATAGATTTGTGTAATCATCTTCTTTAAGATTGAATCCCATCGTATGCAATGTCCGCAATGGAGTGCTGTCCAGCATTTCTTCACTCATTCTGTCAGTAATGGCTTCCTTTTCTGAACTGTCAATTTCCTTGCTGTTTTTCTGATTCTTGTCATTAAAAGCTTTTATTATGCTACAGGTTCTGTCATCATCCATCAGGTCACCGACTGTTGTATTTTGAGTAATTTCTCGTAGCAGATAAACTTTTGTCTTAAAATTAATTCGTTTTGTAAGGCGAATGTCTCTGCTTGATGATCCTATGAGTATGTCGTATTCTCCACTTGCAGCATACCATTCATGGATATCTGTGTTGTACCAGGCTAGACTTCTTTTATTGATTGTAAATGATACTGTTTTAGTCTGTCCTGGTTCTACCATTACTTTTTCAAAGCCTTTAAGTTCTTTTTCTGGGCGTATGGAAGAATCCGTATTGTCTTTTATATAAAGCTGTACGACTTCTTTTCCTGCAACCGAACCTGTATTTTTTACTGATACTGTTACTGAGAGAGTTTCATCATCGCTGAAAGAATCTTTGCTTACAGAAATATTGCTGTATTCAAATGTTGTATAGCTTAACCCATATCCAAATGGATAGGCAACATCCATTTTCCTAGAGTCATAATAACGGTAACCTACAAAAATGCCCTCTCCATAGTCAACATTATGTTTATCTTTTGAAAAATTAAGATAGGCAGGAGTATCTTCAAGGCGTAAAGGAAATGTTTCTGCAAGCTTTCCGCTAGGATTGACTTTACCTGTAAGAATATTTACTGCAGCTTCTCCAACTGCTTCTCCTCCAAGATATGCTTCTACTATGGCATTTACCTTTTCTGCCCAAGGCATTAATACAGGAGAACCGTTTTGAAGCACAACGACTATATTGCTGTTAACTTTAGATATCTGGTCAATAAGCTTATTCTGAACTGGAGGTAAATTTAAATGAGTCCTGTCATATCCTTCACTTTCATAACTGTCTGGAAGTCCTGCAAAGAATACTATGATGCTGCTGTTTTGTGCAAGGTCTAAAGCTTCTTTTGAAAGTACAGCATCATCTTCTTCTGTCTTATCAATATAATATCCTTGAACATAGTCAAAAGTTATTCCAGAATTTTTAAATGCATCTATAGGACTTACGACGGTGTCTGTATTTATGTGACTGGAACCGCCTCCCTGAATGCGTGGCTTGCTTGCAAATTCTCCTATAACTGCAATTTTCTGTTCCTTTTTTAATGGAAGAATTCCATCATTTTTTAAGAGTACGATTGATTCTTCTTCAAGTTCCCTTGCAATGTCATGATGTTTTGCAAAATCAAATTCTCCATCTTCTCTGTTGTCTAAGAATGAAAATATCCATTTTAAAAGTCTCTCGCATGTTTCGTTGAGATTCTTTTCAAGTTCAGGATTCTTTTTAACGGCATCCAAGACTTTCTTATCATTTATTCCGCCTGAAGTAGGCATTTCAAGGTCTTCTCCTGCAATAAGACCTTTTACGCGGTCGTTTACTGCACCCCAGTCAGACATTACAATGCCTTTATAACCCCATTCCTTTCGAAGGACATCTGTTAAAAGCCATTTGCTTTCACCTGTATATTCATGATTTATCTTGTTATAGCTGTGCATTATTGTTGCTGGCTGAGACTGTCTTACTGCCTTTTCAAAAGCTGTAAGATATATTTCGCGCATAGTACGTTCATCGCAGTTTGAAGAAGATGTCAGCCTTCTGTATTCTTGGTTATTAAGGGCAAAGTGCTTTATTGATGTCCCTACATGATGGGACTGTACGCTATTTATGTAACTGGCTGCAAGTTCTCCTGCAAGATACGGGTCTTCACTTATGTATTCAAAGTTTCTGCCGCATAAAGGAGATCTCTTTATATTTACAGCAGGACCAAGAATTGTTGAAACATCTTGCTGCTGGCATTCTTTTGCCAGTGTATCTCCTAACTTCTTTAATACGTCTCTGTCAAAGGAACTTGCAGTAGCACATGCTGCAGGAAAGCAGATTGCTTTAATGCTTTCGTTTGCACTGCTTTCTTCTTTTTCAAGGTTCTGCTTACGAAGGCCATGAGGACCGTCACTTACCATTATGTGGTCAATTCCAAGCCTGTTAACTGTTTTTGTATGCCAGTAATCTGCTCCGCTTAGCATGCCGCATTTTTCTTCAAGTGTCATTTTTTGTATTAATTCTTTAATTTCTTTGTCTGTATGAACAGCCATCATAAACCTCCGGTTGCATATCATAAAGTAAAAAAAAGGCTGCCCGAAAGGACAACCCTATTTATGTAAAAATATTTTAATTAGTCCATTTCCTCTCTGTTTTCGTAAGCATAGAAGAAATTTACATAAAATGTCGTACAGTCTGGAACGTGGACGGCCCATTCGACTGTTACAGTTTTTATGTTCATTCCATCCTGTACAGGATTAAGTTTATCTTTCATTCCTCGCATAATTTCTTTTGCTTCACTGTCTAGAGGCTCTCCTTTTGACCAGCTTGAATCGGCCATTGTTGAAAGGTATTGGAATACATAAGGAGCATTAAGAGGAGAAAAACGGTTGATTTCTGGTTTTCTCAGCTGAAATTGAATTTTCAAATCCCAGTCTTCTTTTAATCCTGCAAACTTTTCCATAGGATATGTATAGTGTATGTTTATATCAGAAAAATCTAATTCATTATTAAAGAAGTTAGCTAATTCCCGTCCATATTTATATGATACAGTAGGACTTTTCAGTTCTCCTGTTATAAAGTTTTCAGAATCTTGTAAGCATTTTTCATATTTATCCTTTAATGTCATATAAAAACTCCTTTTTTAAGTCTAACAGTAACATTCTCAATTGTCAATGAACAGATTATAAACTGTCTCTGATTTTTATGTATTGGACTCTGCATTCTATTATTCCAAAAAGAATTACGGCAAATGAAAGGTAAAAGTAAAGAGAATTTTGACCGAATCCAGCGAAGTAGTTGTATATTCCGTGAAGCATTACAGAAAAGAAGAACGGCGAAAAATTAAGTTTTTTTGTTTTTATTCCATATACAAAAAGGCCGTCAAGAGCGCCGCATGCAATATGGATTATGACCGCTGTTATCATTCTGAGTCCAAGGCTGTCAAATCCGCTTATAAGATAAAATAATGTCTCGCAGCATCCAAGTGCCATTCCGCTTAGCATAGAATATAAAAAAAACAGGCTTTCCCTTGTATTTTTGGAAGGTAATAAAAAAAGGAAAAGCATTTTAATAGATTCTTCTATTAAACCGTTTACTATAATGGCGCTTATAAGGACTCCCAATAAGTTTTTTGCAGAAAGCAGGCCTCCTACAAACATCTGCATTATTGCTATGGGAATTACTGCTGCCAGACCTAAAAGGCATGCAACCAGTCCTTTCCAAACCTTAAACCCTTTTGCCAAAAGAGCAATGCATATAAACATTGCAATTAGAGGAATAAAACATAATGCAATATATACCCACATTTGTATGCTACTCCATGTTTTTTTCTTTACAGATAAGATTTATTGTAAAGCCTGCAATTTTTTTCATTTCATCTAAATTCGTTTGTCCTAATACGACTATATGAAATACAGCATTCTCCAGTATCATGTATAACATGTCATCAACTTTTTTTATAGGAAGAACCTTAAATTCTCCTGTTTTTTGTCCTTTGATGATGATTCCGGTAATTAAGTGATGAAGGCGTAAAAATCTGCGGCGTACACGGTCATTAACAGAAACTTGAGTCTTTTGCAGCTGAAGAAGGTACGAAAGCAGCACTTGAAATAACTTTGCCCTGTTTTCACAAAAAGTAAGCATTACGTCAAATAACTTTCGCAGGCATTCCTCTGTATTCAAGGATTTGTCTTGCACAACGATAAGCAATTCTTTTTCCATGTCATTTGTAAGCTGCTTTATGCTCCATGAAAATATTTCACGCTTATTTTTAAAGTAAATATATAGAGTTGTTCTGGTTATTCCGCATCTGTCTGCAATCTTCTGGAAAGTAACATCTTCATAACCTTCCTCTATGAAAAGAGACAGTGCTTTGTCGAGAATCTCGTGCTTTCTCTTATCGTGTTCTACAGGAACTGCCATTATTTTTTTTCGTAAATATAAAGGGTTGTATCTAATTTACCGGCCTTAATGGATTTTAATGCATTTGCGTATTTGCCTATGCACTTTTGAAAAGACTTTTGGCTGGTTATAAATCCCATTTTCCAATTTGGAAAATCTGTGAATAGGCTTCCCATAGACTTATAAAGTTCTTCTGCCTGCTGGGTGTCTCCAAGTCTCTCTCCATAAGGAGGATTGCATAAAAGCAGCCCTTCGTCATACGGTGCCTTTAAGTCTGAAAAATTACTTTCCATAAAGTCTGGACGCTCTATCTTGGCATCGCTGCCAATCATCTGAAGTGCCCTTCCTGCCATAACGCAAGCATGTTCCGCATTGAGCCTTGCCTTTTCTACTGCAGTTTTATCAATGTCACTGCCTGTGATTCGACAAAGTACGTCTGTACGTATTTTTGCAGCTTCTGCTTTTTTTATTTCCAAAGCCTTATTCTGATTGTAAATGGCAAGGTTTTCGTATGCAAAATGGCGTCCGAGGCCAGGTGCAACATTATGGGCATATAAAACTGCTTCTGTTACGATTGTTCCGCTTCCGCAGAAAGGATCGTGCAATGGAATCTTGCGCTTCCATAACATTTCCTGCAAAAGAATTGCAGCCGTTGTTTCTCTTAGGGGTGCAAGAACTCCTGCTGTGCGGTAACCCCTTATATGAAGGGCTTCTCCGCTTGTATCAAGCAATATGTATGCAGTATTTTCTTCCAGATATACTCTGACAGTACATTCTTCACCTTTTTCTGGAAGCGTTGTTATATTCCACTTGTCTCCAAGCTTTTTGTAAATTGATTTTTGAATGATTCCCTGAATGGAATGTTCGCTTGAAAGCTTGCTTTTGTGGCAGCGAACCTTGTCTACAACGACGCGGACGTTCTTTTTGAAATAATCCTGCCAGTCAATATCGTAGCATCCATCAAACAGCTCGTCGAAATCAGATGCCTTATATTTAGCCATCTGAAGGTATACGCGATCACTTGTCCTTAGGCAATAATTTGCCCTATACAATGCATCATCGTCTCCAGTAAAAGAAACTCTTCCAGGAGCGTTTCCGTCAAGCTTATAGCCAAGAAGCTTTATTTCGTTGCCGAGAATTTTTTCAGCACCAACGGCACATAATGCTACATAAGTATTCATAATGACATTTTAACAGTTTTTGACATATTGTTCAATTGTAATAGTCTGAAAGTCCCTCTCAGATTATTTAAAAACTATTCTCGTTTTAAAAGATTGATTTCATCGTTTGGCTTTAAGATAATATAATCAGTCCGTTTTTCATCGATTTCTTTTGCAAATTGCTCTGCTACTTGAGGTGAAAATAATGCGCCTGGTTTTGTATGTATGGGGATTGAATGCGCTGCTCCAATGATATTTGCACATCTGGCAGCTTCTTTTGCATCCATATTATAAACTCCGTCACAAGGAAGCAAGGCATAATCTATATTCATGAATTGAAGTTCTTCTTCCATGAATGTTGTATAAGAAGTGTCTCCTGAGCAGTAAATTTTTATTTCGTTTTCTAATGTTATGACAAAACCTACGCATTCATTTTGTGCATGATTTTCATTGTAGGCCGGTACTGCCCTTATGCGTATTCCGTTAAAACGGGCTTCTCCGTATTTTCCGCCTGACATAAAGTTTTTTGCATGAAATATAAGGCAATTGTCATTCTTTTTTACAAGATCTACTTTGTTATGGTCTGGATGCTCATGCGTTACAAGCACAAAATCAGCAGGAATTTGATATCCTTCTCCCGCATACGGATCTATGTATATTACAAGTCCTTTGGCAGAAATAATCCTATAGCTGCCATGTCCCTGGTAAAAAAGCCTTGCCATTGAAATACCTTCTGAAAATGCAATTTCTGTAACAAATAAGCACATTAGTACTAAAAGAAACCTTTTCATATTAAAAAAACAACCTTACCTATATGTTTGTAACAAATGTTTATTTTTTTTGCGCTATGCCGCACATCTGTGAGATTGTCTTAAAGCCTTTTCTTTTCATAAAGTTCTTAAGACCTTCAACTACTTCTTTGGCTACATTAGGATTTACAAATGTTGCGGTTCCAATTTGTACTGCACAGGCTCCTGCCATTATGAATTCAACAGCGTCTTGCCATGTACTTATTCCTCCGATTCCTATGACAGGAATCCTCTGTTCTTCTGGAAGCTTATTCATTTCCTCAACAACATCATAGACCATGCGTAACGCCAAAGGTTTTATGGCAGGCCCGCATAATCCTGCACGTATATTATTAAACCATGGAGTCTCATTTTCTATGTCTATGGATACGGCCTGGAATGTATTAACAAGGCTGAGGGCATCTGCACCAGCTTTTACGCAGGCCATTGCAACACCGCGCAAATCTGGGGCATTTGGAGATAATTTTACCATAAGGGCCTTTTTTGTAGCCTTTCGTACGGCACTTACACATTCAAATGCCAGTTCACTTTTTATTCCCCATGCCTGACCTCCTGCTTTTACATTTGGACAGCTGATATTTAGCTCTATCATAGGGGCATCAGTAGTATCTGCCAGTTTGGTGGCTTCTACATAAGATTCCAAATCACTTCCTGCCAGATTGATGATAGTCTTCGGCTTTAATTTCATCATATCAGGTATAAGTTCATTTACGGCATACTGCATTCCTGGATTCTGCAATCCTATGGAATTTATATCTCCTGAAGGAACTTCAATGCATCTTTCTCCTGCATTTCCTTCTCTTGGATTTAGAGTTGTACCCTTAGAGCATATGGCACCCCAGTCATTTACATCTGAGAATCCCCTGAAATTCTGACCGTATCCAAATGTTCCTGCAGCAGCAAAGACAGGATTTTCAAAATGAACGCCTGCAATGTCTACGCTTACATCAGGTTCGTCACCTTCTGCAAGAGGAGTCCTCCTTACAGGAGGTCTTCCAAAATCAAGAATTTCGGAATCAAAGACAGGTCCTTCCTTGCATACGCGTAGAGTTCCCTTTTTAGTTACAATTGTGCATCCAAGGCATGCTCCTGCACCGCAAAGCATGTGATGCTCTACGCTAAGGTATGCCTTAACATTGCATTCTGCAGCAATTTTCTGTATGTAGGCAAGCATTGGAGTAGGACCGCATGCATATATTACTTTATAGCCGCTTTTCTTTATGCGTTCAGCAGTCAATGCTTCCGGCAGCATTCCCTTTATGCCTTTAGAACCATCGTCTGTTGTTATAATCAGCTCGTTGCCCTTTACATATTCTAGCCCGTACGAACCAGTTTTAAAGCTTGCAAAAAAGTCATAGGATTTATCAGGCAGTGAAGATGCAAAGTTTGCAACTGGTGCAATTCCGATGCCGCCTCCGACAATACATATTTCTGTTTTAGAATTATCTACGTTATCGGGAATTATAAATGAATTTCCGACAGGTCCAGAAAGCAAAAATGTCTCACCTGCTTTTAATGCACATAATTCACGTGTTCCAACGCCTTTTTCAAGAATTAAAAATTGAATTTTAAGCTTTCGCTTTCCGTCTTTATATTCCTCAGCATGATAAACGCTTATGGGACGCTTGAAATATCCCGAACTTACTTTAGTACGTAACATATAGAATTGACCGGGTTCTGGTACTACTTGAGTCGGCCGCTCTAATTCAATTACGGTTTCAAGAAGGAATACATTTTTTTGTCCTTCTACAGGCTTACAGCATTCTACTAGTCCTTCTCCGTTAAACAGAATGCCATTTCCGTCTTTATCTATCTGAGGTTTATCAAACATATATTAAGCTCCAGCTGTAATCTTGTTTTAAGCTAATTCTTTTTTTGCATTCATTAAATCAATCTTTGAAGCAATTGCAGCCTGTCCTGCAGCATCTCCCAGATCATCCATTGAAATGGTTCCTTCTTTATCTTTTTGAATGCAGGTTTCTGACTTTTTCCATGCACAGAGAATTCCTCTGGAACTGTTTACTGTTCCTCCCGCTTTTAGCAGAAGCGTTGCTGCAATGCGGGCCGCTCCGCCTTGTGCTCCATATCCAGGAATAAGGAAGAAAATGTCAGGATATGCTTCCCTTAGAATCTTTGCGTCGCTTTCCTCCGTGCATCCGACTACAGCTCCTACGGGACTGCAAGTTTGGTCAGCATAAATTCCTGCAAATTCTTTTGAAATGCGTTCAAGTTCAGAACCTACTTTATCTAATACTCGTCCTCCGGATTGTAATGGCTGCTGTTCAATGTCAACCATTCCAGGATTACTTGTCCTTAACAGAAGAAAAATTCCTTTCCCTTTTTCGCAGTATTCCGTAAAAGGTTTTAGAGTGTCAAAACCCATGTAGGGATTTACTGTTATTATGTCGCTTTCAAAGTCACCTGAAAAATGAGCCCTTGCATACGCACTTGCACTTGCTGCAATGTCTCCTCGCTTTATGTCGGAAATGCATATTAATCCTGCATCTTTTACGGCTTTGACCGTTTGGGCATATATTTTCATGCCCTCTATTCCCATTGCTTCATAATAAGCAATCTGAACCTTGCAGCAGCATGCACTTCCTGCACTTTGTATGCGACTTATGATTTCTTTATTATATGCCAGGACTGCTTCTGCCGGAGAACCATATTTATGCAATAAAGATTGAGGCAAGTATGAAGGGTCTGTATCCAGTCCTACGCAAAGAGGACCGTTTTTTGCTGCAAGTTCCTGCAGCATCTGCATATTATGTTTCATATAAAGTCTTCCTATTTTTTATAATTGCGCTTTACTTTAAGAGTTGTTGTCATTTCAAGAGGTTCATCAAGGATTGTAATCTTTGTAATCCTCTGATATGGCAATAGTTTTCTGTTAATCTTATCAACTATAGAATCTATTGCTTCTTTTATAGCTTCTTTTGAAGCTTTGTCTTCCCTCTTAAGGCTTCTTGATTCAAAGGCGCAGTCTGAAGGATAAATTAGAGCTTCCAATTCTTCAGACTGCCTGTCTTTGTCAGCAATATATCCCTGAACTGTAATCTGCTGTATGTCACTTTCCAGCTGGAACATATCCTCGATTTCTTCAGGATATACATTTTTGCCGCCTTCAGTTACAATCATGTTTTTTGCCCTGCCTGACAGCATCAAGTAGTTTTCACTGTCCAGCCAGCCAAGGTCGCCAGTCTTAAACCATCCGTCTTCAGTAAATACTTTTGCAGTTTCTTCTGGAAGGTTATAGTATCCCTGCATGACCATAGGTCCTTTGACACAAATTTCTCCTATTCCATCTTCATTTGGATCTAAGATCTTCATCTGCATGTGTCCTGCAAAATAACTTCCTACGCTTTCAATCTTGAAATGTTCAACAGGATTCAATGCAATAATAGGAGATGTTTCTGTAAGCCCATAGCCTTGGACAAAGTCAATGCCCATTTCGTTAAAGAACCTGAATACACTCTTAGATAAAGGTCCACCGCCGCTTATGGCAATTCTTATTGTATATAAATTTGCCTGCTTTAATACGCTTTTAAATAGGGCTTTTCCTATATTTACGCCAAACACTTTTTTTACGATGTAAGAAATCTGACGCAGGATGTTTATAACAGTATATACAGCCATGCCTTTTTTCTTTATTGCTTTTTCGATGCCGTCTGCAAGCTTATTGAATAGCATAGGCACACCAAGCATCATCGTAATGTTACCTTGCTTTAAGTCTGTCATCATTTTTGATACGGAAAGGCTTTTTCCGAATACGATTTCTGCACCAATGCATATTGACTCTATGAATACAGCCTGCATTGTATAGGCATGATGAATTGGCAGCAATGCATAAAAAACGTCATGATAGTCAATGATCATGTTTGTCTGGGCTATGAATGCATCGCTTATCAAATTACGGTGACTGAGCATAACTCCTTTCGGAATGCTTGTTGTTCCGCTTGTGAATAGGATAGCGGCTGTATCATCTTCTTTTGGAGCACTGAACTTTATGTCGTTTTTTTCCTGTTCTGAAACAGCAAGGTTATATATGTAAGTTTCATTATGCTTTCTGTTAAGAGAATAAATTTCATAGTCATGCTGCTTTGACTGATACCAGTCGTATTTTTCATCATCTACGAATAAGAATTTTGGTTTTGCTGTTGCAAGGAGATTTTCCTGTTCTTCACATTTCAATGCATAATCTATAGGGCATATTATTGCACCTGCATATAATGCTGCTAGAAAGACTGTTGTCCATTCAGGAGAATTTTTACCTGTTACGGCTATCTTGTCTCCATTATGTATTCCGTGTGCAGAAAACCAATAGGCAAGCCTCAAGATATTTTCTTGTGCCTGTTTGTATGTAAGGGTATTTCTGAGTCCTTTGTCATCGAATTCTGTAAAACAGTTTCTGTCTCCGCAACGCTTGACTGTTATGCTAAACATTTCCGGGATTGTTGGCCATGCCCCGGTAAAGTCTTTTCCCTTGAATGGCTCCAAAATAGCCATTGGATTGTAATTCTTTAATTTGTTCTTTCTCATAGCTTAAAAAAAAGCCTCCTTTACATATAGTAAGGAGGCCATCCTGTTAATATATTTATGCTTTATCAGCTGACTGATATAATGGATAAACTTTTTCAGCAACAGACTGTAAGTCTTTGATGCGCGATTCATTTGAAGGATGCGTACTCAAAATTTCTGGTACGCTTGATCCGCTTATGGCGGCCATCTTTTTCCAGATGTTTACTGCTTCATAAGGATCATAGCCTGCACGTGCCATTAGTTCAGTTCCCATGCGGTCTGCTTCTGTTTCATGAGACCGTGAGAATGGAAGCGCTATTGTATACTGTGAAGCAAGTGCTAATACTGTTGTCCCTAAGTCTCCCAGTCCTATAATCTGTGCAATTGCAAAAATGCCTACGTTTGTAAGGGCATCCTGGCTTGCCTGCTCTCGGCTGTGTTCCTTAAGTGCGTGAGAAATCTCATGCCCCATGACAGCTGCTAGTTCCCCGTCTGTAAGGCTCAGAGTATTTATGATTCCCGTATATACGACAATCTTTCCTCCTGGCATGCACCATGCGTTTACAGTATCATCTGTAATGACATTTATCTGCCAGTCCCATGAAAGGGCATCATTCCTAAATACGCCGACCTGCCTAATAAGGCGGGTTGCAATATTACGGACCCTGTTTGTAGTTGCAGAGTTTGTATTTAGCGTTTTTGCAGCTTTAGCCTCAGCAAGTACCTGAGCATAAGATTCCTTTGCACTCTGTTCCATTGTTTCTTCAGAAACAAGCATCAGCTGCTGACGGTCTGCACCGACTGCCCCTGATGATGTCGTGCTGGAAAGACAGCTTACTAATGCAAAACTAAAAATACTTACAATGACAGATGTAAAAAAATGTCGTTTATTATTTGTAATCATAGTAAATTCATTATAAACGTTTTAATGTTTTATTGCAATTAAAAAAACAGCCGTACCCTCATGGAAAAAGGTACGGCCGAAAAATAGATATGTCTTTAGGAGGAATTATTCCTTGACACCACCAGCAGTAGCACCGCTGATAATACTCTTTGAAAGGAAGAGGTATACAATAATCAGAGGTACAATAGCGAGACAGATCATCATGTAAACCTGTCCCATATCAAATTTCTGATAGTCAGCGCTTCTTAGCTGGGCAATCAGAATTGGAATAGTCTTCTTTTCCTTGCTGCTTATGACAAGAGCAGGCGTAAAGTAGTTGTTCCATGAACTTACAAATGAGAATATTGCCTGAACTGCAATGGAAGGCTTCATCATTGCAAGTACGATTGTATTGAAAGTCTTGAATTCGTTGCATCCGTCTACGCGGGCTGCTTCAACTATTGAATAAGGCAATGTTGATTCCATTGCCTGGTACAGGTAAAAGAATACAACAGGAGCTGCAATAGATGGAATGTATAAGGCTGCAAGAGTATCAATAAGGCCAATGTTTGTAATGAGCTTTATAAAACCTAATGTTGAAACCTGTGCAGGAACCATCATTACGGCAAGAATGAATTTGAATGCAAATTTTCTGCACTTAAAGCGGTACATGTATAAGCCGTAAGCAGTCATTGATGAAAAATATGTAGTAAGTAAGGCTGCCATGAAAGAAACGAATATGCTGTTAGCTAAAGCCCGTAATACTGGAACATTTTCATTAGACATCATCTTTGAAAAATTCTTTAGGAATGCAGTTCCTGGAATGATGGAAAAGCCATTCTGAATCTGAGAGTGCAGGCGCGTTGAATTTATAATCAAAATAATGAATGGAAACAAAGATAAGAAAGCCAGTAAAGCTAATACAATATAGGCAATGCTTCTTCTTATCGTTAAAGATGCTTTCAGACTTTTCATTTATCTTCTCCCGTTAGAATTTGTATAGTTCTTCATTGTTGAAGTATAGACAATGCTGCTGAGGATTGCAGTTACAATAAATGTCAGTACTGATACAGCACCTGCCATGCCATAGTTTTTGCTTCCAAGGTGCTTGTTTAAGTACATGATCAGTGTCATTGTCGTACGGTTAGGATTTCCTTCTCCGTTTGTAAGGATCTGTGGAACGTCAAACATCTGTATGCCGCCTATAAGGCTAGTTATAAGGACGTATACAAAGATAGGAAGAAGAAGCGGCAGGGTAATTTTAAAGAAAACCTCGAGAGGAGTGGCTCCGTCTATGCGTGCTGCCTCGAAAAGGCTTTCATCTATTCCCATTATTCCTGCCATAAGGAGGATTGTTGTATTTCCGTACCACATAAGGAAGTTCATTGCAGCAACAAGCACTCGAGTCCAGCTTGTGTAGGTAAGGAATCGTATGTTTTCCTTTGCCCAGCCTAAATCAGTGATTATGCTGTTTACAGGACCGTTGTCAGAAAATAATGTGAAGAAAAGCATTGCAAATGCAGATGCCATTATAAGGTTAGGCATGTATATGACTGTTTTGAAGAACTGCTGGCTCTTCAATCGCAATTCTGTATTTGTGAACCAAACGGAAAGAATGAGCGATATGAGAATTTGAGGAACAAATCCGATGATCCACATGATTACAGTGTTCCATGAATATTTCAGGATGTCACTTTCAAAAACTGATTTGTAATTATCAAGGCCATTAAATGTTGGCCCTACTGTCATAAGTCCAACACGGTAATTTTCAAAGAAACTGTTTACAAAGGTGCTTATAAGCGGAATAAGAGAAAAAATTATATATATTAAAAAAAACGGAGCAATGAAGAAATATCCCCATCGGTCATATTGGACGGTATGCTTTTTGTTTTTTGCCATAAACGTTTCCTTATTTTAAATTGCAAGCTTTTATGTAATTGCATGCCGTTAGTGCAACAGCATCGTCCAGCCACATCAACATTTTCATAAATTTCCTCCTGAAATATGAAAAACAATTTGAAATACTACAACGTTGTAGTATTTGCACTTACCTTGCCTGTAAATTTAGATTTTTCTCTGATACTCTATGTTATCATAAAATTCTTGATAGTCAAGATGTTTTTGGAAATTATTTTACTGTGGACTTATTTGAGTTTCTTCTATATACTACCACTATGGCAAAGACAGTAGATGACAAGAAAATTATTTACACGATGGATAGGGTGTCCCGTGCGTACGGAACAAAAGTTGTTCTAAAGGATATAAGCATATCCTATTATTATGGTGCAAAAATTGGAGTAATCGGTGAAAACGGTGCCGGTAAGTCCTCTCTCTTTAAAATCCTTGCCGGGGTGGATAAAGACTTTACAGGAGATACAGTCCTTTCTCCTGGATATTCAATGGGATATCTTGAACAGGAACCCGTCCTTGAAAGCGGAAAGACTGTAAAAGAGATTGTTATGGAGGGTGTAAAGCCTATAACAGACCTTCTTGCAGAATTTGATAAAGTTAACGAAGCGTTTGGTGATCCTGACGCAGATTTTGATAAGCTGTGTGCACGTCAGGCTGAACTTCAGGAAAAGCTTGATGCATCTGATGCATGGAACTTGGATGCAAATCTTGAGCTTGCAATGGACGCTCTAAGGTGTCCTCCTGCAGATCAGGTTGTTGATGTTCTTTCCGGTGGAGAGCGTCGCCGCGTTGCATTATGCCGCCTGTTATTGCAGCAGCCGGATATTCTTCTTCTTGACGAACCTACAAACCATCTTGATGCGGAGACAGTAGCATGGCTTGAACGCCATCTCCGCGATTATAAAGGTACAATCATTGCAATTACTCATGACCGTTACTTCCTTGACAACGTTGCTGGATGGATTCTGGAAATGGACAGGGGCGAAGGCTATCCGTTTAAGGGAAACTATTCTGCATGGCTTGAAGCAAAGCAGAAGCGCCTTGAGCTTGAAGAAAAGCAGGCTTCTGTACGCCAGCGCGAAATGAAAGAAGAGCTTGAATGGATCCATGCAGGAGCAAAGGGACGTCAGGCAAAGCATAAGGAGCATATTACAAAGTATGAGCAGCTTCTTGCAGAAGAAAGCAGCCGAGTAAAGCTAAAGGATTCCCAGATTTCAATTCCTGCAGGCCCAAGGCTTGGTAATGTTGTTATTGATGCAGAAGGCCTTGCAAAATCTTTTGATGACAGGGTTCTTTTTGAGAAACTTGACTTTCACATTCCTGCAGGTGCTGTCGTAGGCATTGTTGGGCCTAACGGTGCAGGTAAAACTACATTGTTTAAGATGATTGCAACTGCTGCCGGCCAGAAAGTTGCCATGCCTGACGGTTCTGACGGTGAAGAAAAGCCGGACAGCGGTAATCTTAAGATTGGAGAAACTGTAAAGCTCGTATACGTTGATCAGATGAGAAGCAAGCTTGATCCGAATAAAACTGTATGGGAAATGCTTTCTGGCGGCGCTGACCTTATAAAGCTTGGTGCTGTTGATGAAAAGGGCAGGCCTGTAAACGGTGCAGTCCGTGAGGTAAACAGCCGTGCATACTGTTCATGGTTTAATTTTAACGGCCCTGAGCAGAATAAAAAGATAAGCGTTCTTTCTGGCGGTGAAAAAAACCGCTTGAACATGGGCATGATGTTTAAGGAAGGCGGAAACGTACTCCTTCTTGACGAGCCTACAAACGACCTTGACATTACTACAACGCGTTCTTTGGAAGAAGCAATTAATGCCTTTGCGGGCGTTGTTCTTGTCATAAGCCATGACCGTTACTTCCTTGACCGAATATGTACGCATATTCTTGCCTTTGAAAACAACAGTGAAGTCAAGTGGTTTGAAGGCAACTGGAGTGAGTATGCAGAATGGCGCAAGCAGATGCTTGGTGATGATGCAGACCGTCCTCATAAGACTATGTACCGTAAGCTGACTAGGTAAGGAACGCAATGAAATTACCTGATGGCCATTTGCCTGTTAAGTTAATAGCCCTTGATCTAGATGACACTCTTCTGGACAGAAATGCTCAGATAAGTGATGAAAATGTAAATGCATTGCGAAGGGCCGCGTCTTTAGGAATACATGTTGTTCTGTGCTCTGGCCGTGCGGAAGATGCAATACTTCCCTTTGTCCGCCGCATGGATATTGCAGGGCTTGAAGCCGGCCGGTATCTTATTGCTATAAACGGCTGCAGTATATTTGACCTCCATTCAAGGACTCAGATATATTGCAGGAATGTCGATCCTGACATTCTATGCAGTGCCGAAGAAGAAGTCGAAAAGGTTGGGCTTAAAAGTGAAGTGTATTCGCCTGATACTATTTATTACCGAGAGGCTACAAAGTGGACTAAGCTTGATGTAGACCTGTGCGGGCTAAAGGGTGTGGCCGTAGAAGATTACGATTCATTCTTAAAGAAAGGCAAGTTTCCGAAAATGCTGATTCCAGGGGAACCTGAGCAGTTGCTGGGCCTTCAGGAAAAATTGAAGGCAAAATTTGGGAGCAAGGCCGTTATCTTTACAAGTAAGCCTTATTTTCTTGAAATCTTGCCTCCGAATTGCGGCAAGGGAGAAGCTATAAACTGGCTTGCAGGTCACATAGGCATTTCAAAAGATCAGACAATGGGATTTGGAGACAGCATGAATGACGAAAGTATGATCAGGCTGTGCGGTTATGGAGTTGCCATGAAAAATGGCCTTGATTATATAAAGGACATAGCATCTTTTGTTACTGAAAAGGACAATAACGAAAGTGGCGTAGCAGACTTTATTGAAAAGTATGTGCTTTAAGTTCCTTCTATAAAGACTGTTCCGGTCTTACCAGCAAATCGTTGAGTTTTTGACTTACGTTTAGTGCCGAAAGAATGGCTGCTGTACGTTTTTGTGCGTTTACGGCAGCCTTTTTATTTTCTGTTGCCCTTCTTACAGCACGTATCAGGAGATTTTTTGGAGTATGAGTCATGTCAATGAATTCCAAAATTTGGACGGAATATCCGCTTTGCTCCAATATGTCTGCCCGTATGGCATCTGTAACAAGGGCTGAAAAACGTTCTTTTATGATCCCGTAACGCATTAAAGATGCAAAAGGATTTTCTTCATTAAACTGTTCTTTTACAGCATCAAGTGACAGGTTTATTTCATGCTGACAGCATGGGACTGAAAGGATTGCGGCTGCTTTTCTTGAAACTGCATACTGAAGTGCATAGTCAGTAGCTGTATCGCAGGCATGAAGGGTTATTATTACATCTGGATTCGTTTTGTGGCTGAATTTTGCAATGTCTCCGACATAGAAGTGCAGTCCTGTGCACTTTAGTTCTTGAGCGAGCGACTGGCATTCTGCAATGACATCTTCCTTTAAGTCTAGGCCTGTTATTTCTACAGGTATGTTCTTTATGTCATGTAAAAAATAATATACTGCAAAAGTCAGGTAGGATTTTCCGCAGCCAAAATCAGCAATGTATAGGGGCCTTTCTTTTGTAAACCCCGCATCCCCTGTGCAGATTCTCTGAACGTCTTCTATGATGTCTGAAATGTATTCAAGGAAACGGTTTATCTGGCGGAATTTGTCATATTTCTGTGCTATGACTTTTCCTTCCTTTGTCATTACGCCAAGCTTTACAAGGAACGGTACGGGACTGCCTTCCTGTATTATGTAATTCTTTGTCTTTTTGCTTGAAGAAGAGAATGTATTTTGCATTCCTGCACTTGCAGCCGGCTTTTTAAGTGTCTTTACCTGTCCGTGCCTGTTTGCCAGAATTGTTATTTCTTCTGTATCCGTTCGTTCTGTTACGTTTTTGAATGTTGTTCCTGCATGATTTTTTAGAAAAGATTCTACCTGTTCAAGCGTCATTTTTTTTGGAATGCCTGCTTTTGCGTAAAGAATTCAGCTTCATAGCATTCTGCCGTCGGTAAAGAAAGCTGCGGCTTGGACAAGTCAATTGACCTGCGTATGCGTACTTTTATGTAGGGTTTCCCCAAAATGCTTTCACAGTCTTTTGACGGTTTTGAAAAGGTAATGGATAAAATCATACTGCTAAGGTATCACGATTTCTTTATTAGTACAACGCATGTAATGAAACTGTACTTTGCATCTTGTGTAGTGTACTCTTTGCGACTTGTGTAGTGTACTCTTTGCATCTTGTGTAGTGTACTCTTTGCATCTTGTGTAGTGTACTATGCATGACTTGAAAAGTTAACTCTCCTTTGAATCGACAGATTGTATGAAAGCAGTGGAAATTCCGGCATTAAGAAATGACATTTTTGAAACTACTGTACTTCTATAAGAAAAAATGATACACTAGAGTATTATGGGAAAGGTTATTGTTTTTGTAAACCAGAAAGGAGGCGTCGGAAAGACGACATCTGCCATTAATATAGGTGCATATATAGCACTGACAGGCAGAAAAGTGCTTCTAGTTGATTTTGACAGTCAGGGAAATATGTCGAGCGGTGTCGGCGTAAGTAAGGAAAAGCCAACTGTATATGAACTGATTGCGGAACTTGCAACTCCTGAGCAGGCAATAAAGCACTCTGCCATTCCTAATCTGGATGTTATCGCGGCCTCCATCGACCTTTCCGGTGCTGCAATAGAACTTGTGGATCAGAAAAACAGGGAATTTTTCTTAAAGAAAGCCCTGGAACCTGTCCGTGACATATATGACTATATCCTTATAGATTGTCCTCCATCATTAGGTATCCTTACTCTGAATGGCCTTGCTGCCGCAGATTCAATTCTTGTCCCAATGCAGTGTGAGTATTTTGCATTGGAAGGAATTACTCTTTTGCTTCAGACTGTTACAGATGTTCAGAAAGGAATAAACAAGAACCTTACCATCTGCGGAATTTTTTTTACAATGTACGACAGCCGTACGCGCCTTGCGCAGGATGTTGTCATGCAGGTAAAGAGTTTCTTTAAGGATGCTGTATTCAATACGATTATACCAAGAAATGTCCGTCTCTCAGAGGCTCCTTCTCATGGACAGCCTATTTGCATTTACGATCCAAATTGTATTGGAGCAAGAAGTTATAAGCAGCTTGCAGAAGAGGTAATTAAACGTGGCTAAGCATGGATTAGGAAGAGGCCTTGATGCCTTGATTGGTGGAAATCAAGAAGATGAGCTGCGTAATGCCATTCAGCAACAGGCTGATGTAAATCAAGGCGTCACTGTAAAGCAGGCGTCAGGTTCCCAGCCAGAGCTTTCTCCGGTAAATAATTTGCCTGAAGGCATTTCTGTAGATGGAGACGGAACTCTCTGGGTTAATCCGTCACTTTTGAAGCCTAACCCTCACCAGCCTCGCATTTTTTTTGATGAAGATAAGCTTTCAGAACTTACCGAATCAGTAAAGCAGGAAGGAATCCTTTCTCCCATTATTATAGAAGATGCCGGTGACGGCACTTTTTATATTATAGCCGGTGAACGGCGTACCCGAGCTGCACGTGCAGCAGGCCTTGAAAAAGTGCCTGTTCAGCTGAGGAAATATTCTGATTCAAGAAAGCTGGAAGTTGCATTAATAGAAAACATTCAGAGAACTGATTTAAATCCTGTAGAAGAGGCTCAGGCATACTACCAGATTATGGAACTGGAAAACATTACTCAGGACGAAGTTGCCCGCCGTGTTGGAAAGAACAGGTCAACGGTCGCAAACTCTATACGCCTTTTAAAGCTTCCTGAGGACATGCAGCATGCACTTGCTTCTGGATCTATGTCTTCTGGCCATGCCAGGGCTTTGCTTAGTATTATTAACCCTGCAGATCAGCGGGTGCTGTTTGGCAAGATAGTAGGGCAGGGAATGTCTGTCCGTCAGGCAGAGCAGCAGGCCATAGAAATGAATGGCGGTTCCCGAGCAGCGAAAAAGGCCGGAAAGTCTCCAGCACCAGAAAGCCGCGACCCGGATTATGTTAATATTGAGCAGAAATTTATTGATGCGCTTGGTACAAAAGTCCAGCTTAAGGGTGATTTTGCAAAGGGTTCGATAACGATACAGTATTTTACAAAAGATGACTTGGACAGAATTTATAACAGGATAGTTGATAGGCAGTAACGTATGGAAAATGATGAAGAGTATATGAAGGAAGATCCTTGGAATGTAAATAAAGTTGCTTCTGCTAATGGAGAGGCTTCTTCGGACGGCGGTAATGGTAATGCTGCTGCTCCTTATTTTTCTGCAGAAGATCTTGGAAAGATATCTATGGCCTTTGGAATAATATCCTTTTTCTTTTATCATATACTTTTTGCCATCCTAGGCCTTGTATTTGGATTTATGTCACGGTCAAAGTCAAAGAATAGCAGTGCGACAGTCGGTATAGTCTGCTCCTGCATTACTCTTGCAGCAATGTTTTTCTTCTTTATTGGAATTGCAGTCATTGTCCTTGCCTGCATTCCTGCCATAACAGAGTGGTTTGATAGAATTAAAGATTCCCTGCCTTCCATATATGGTTTTTAGATGGGGATTGTTATTGCGGCTTCAGTCATAGCCTTTTTAACAACAGAGATAGACAACCTTGCCGTTATGGTTGTCCTGTTTTGTGCAAGTGACACTTGGAAAAAAAAAGTTGCAGTTGGACTGGGGCGTTATATAGGACTTTCTTTGCTTATAATGCTAGCGCTCTTCTTTGCTGAAGAACTGTCAAATAAGCATATAGAGGAAAAGCTTTCCCTCTTGGGTTTTGTTCCCATATTATTGGGCATTAGGATTGGCTTGCGTAGCCGCAGTGAGCCTAAGGAAAGTCAGTACGTCTGTGTGCCTGTCTGCTGCGCCCTAGTTTCATTTGTTTTATCTTTTATTGTTACCGTTGCGAACGGCGGTGACAATATTAAGCTTTACACGTCTTTTTTTGATTCATTAAATTTGAACGATTTTTATATTTTCTGCATAGTGTTTTTTATAATGCAAACTCTTTGGTGCGTTGCATCCCTTGCTATTGCAGAAGTTAAGTCTATTAGGGAGTACATTAAGAAAACTCAATGCATTCTGGTCCCTTTTCTGTTTATTGTTGTAGGAATATATATACTGCTTGCGGGCGGTACTTTCATGTGGCTTTTTGGGAAATGATATGGGAAAATTTAATGTAAGTGAATATCACTCAATTCTTTGCAGCGATTATCCTGATTTTTTAGATGAATATATTGCCCTTCCTGTAATGCAGAGGCTTGGAGGGGTGGGGTTGCTGTGCGGTACTGACTGGACTCCTCTTTTTAACAACAAGTTCTTATATACAAGGCTTGACCATTCTATTGGAGCAGCCCTGATTGTATGGAATTTTACAAAAGACAAGAGGCAGACGCTTGCGGCTCTGTTCCATGATATTGCAACCCCTGCATTCAGTCATGTTACGGATTTCCGTAATGGCGATGCATTAAAGCAGGAAAGCACGGAACTCCTTACTTCTAAAATAATTAATGAAGACGTTGTTCTTAGCGGCTTGCTTTTTAGGCAGGGAATATATAAGTATGAAATAGATGACTATCATAAATATCCAATAGCAGACAATGAAATTCCGGGACTGAGTGCTGACAGGCTCGAGTATATGTATCCGAGCGGAGCTTCGCTTTGCGGGGAGTGGACATTGCCGGAAATACGAAGGAATTATGGCAGTGTCTGCGTCTTGAAAAATGAAAGGGG
>JAILPY010000047.1 GCA_024699235.1 Treponema sp.
GGTTTCTATGCAGTGGATGCGACAGAAATCAGCCTGAACATGAATGACTTTCCATGGGCGGAATTCAGAAGCACGATGAGCGGTGTCAAAATCAACATGAAGTATGACATAAACAGCAGCACCCCATCCCGTCTTTTCATAACAAATGCAAAGGAGCATGAAAACAACACGCTCAAAGATATGAAACTTAAGAAGGGCGACACGGTTGCTTTCGACAGGGGATACTGCAATTACAAGGCTTTCGGTGATTTCTGCCGTGAAAGCATCCTTTTTGTTACAAGACTGAAGGAGAGCGCCCAGTACAGGGTAATAAAAAAGCATAATCCAAGGACAAAACTCATAACGCTGGATCAGACCATTCAGTTTACTGGAGTCATGACGGGCAGGAAATGCCCGTACCAGCTTCGGATGATAAAATCTGTCGATGCACAGACTGGAAGTGAAATCTCAATCCTTACGAACATTTTTGACAGGACGGCCGAATATGTCTCAAAGCTTTACAGGGCAAGATGGAATATCGAAATCTTCTTCAAGGCCATAAAGCAGAACCTCCAGATTGAGAGGTTCTATGGAAAAACAGAAAATGCCGTTAAGACTTAAATCTGGATTTCACTGATTATTTATCTTCTCTAATATGAAACTCCGCCAGACGACGAGTAAAAACGCAGTTAAGAATTTCACTTACTTTATTCATGAACTTTCGGTATGCATTTTTCAGCGGGAAGACTTGCTTGCAAGGTTTGCCGGGAGACCTCCAGAAAAAGCTCCTGCTGTCAATTGCTTTCAACAGGAGCTGGGCTTATGAATTTATCTTGGACAATATTGCATTTTTTTCCATATTTTTATTACGAATTTGCAGGATGGTTGTTTGTATATATAAGGAATGCTGAATGTTGCTTTCCCATGAATAATGTTTTACAATAATTTTATGAGGAAAATCGTATTTTCTGTCTTGATATTTACTTTTCTCATTTGTCCTTCTGTTATGTCTCAGAAGCGCGAAAGGCGTGAGGGTGGAAAACCTCCTTCTTTTGCGGTAATTTCTCAGCGCGATGCCATAAAAAAGCGTGATGCAGAAGGTGAAAGGCAGGAAAATGTCATAATGCAGACTAGGACTGACAGCCAGAATAATCTTATTCAGATTAATAAAAAGATTGTGAATGAAAAGTCAGAAAATGTACTGAATTCTATTCCAGACCAGACTGAAGAAGCCTTGCAGGCCGTACGCAAGCTGGAAAAGCTTAAGACTAATATCCTTCGCTTTGGTCAGTATTATGATGTCCTCAGTCCTGAAATTCAGAGCCTGACAGAAGAGCTTGAAGAAGAATATGCTGCCCTTGCCCAGAAAACTTTTACTACGACAAGCTTAAGCCCTCATGTTACCTTAAGGTGCGATTCTTATAATGAAGCCTCTGATTCATGGAGGGCTTTGGTTTATTCGGATTTTTTTAACGACGTAAAGCTGTTTAACGGTACTGTAGAATTGCCTTACAAAGAATTCTTTGGCAAAAGGAATCCCTTTTCTGGCTATAGGAAAGCTGGAAAAGAAGAAATGCGTGCCAATAACATTATGATTGCAGACAGTCTTTTTAGGACTGCCCAGCCTGCAGTATATGCTGTCGTATCATACAGGATTGTACGCTGGAAGGAAGCTTCTGAATATCGCTTTGTTCCTGTACGGTGTGAAATTTACCGTACGGATAACAATACCTTTATTGCAAAATTCGGTAAGGATGATCTTGCCCAGACTTCTTTTATAATGCTGCCTCAGGTAGAAGTAAGGACTGCCGCCCAAAAGGAAAAGGAAGAGCAGCTTACTGGCAAGCAGCTTGCAAAGCAGGATGCAAAAATTGCCTCTAAGGTTGAAGACAGCTATATAGAAAAGTCTAGGTTCCCTTTGTTTGACAGGCAGTTTAAGAGAAGGGCTATTTTTGTTACTGTTGATACTCGTCTTTTTCCTGAAGATTTCAGTCCTTTTGACTTAAAGCTTGTTAAGTTAAATTCAATAAAGCTGAACATGGACTTTGGCCTCACGAATCATATATTTGTCGGCGGATCAATGGAATATGACTATAATGGTCCTCATAAGAATGCAGACTATGGCTTTGGCCTTAATTTAGGCTTTAATGTTACGCTCTTTAACTTTATCCGCCCATACATTCAGACAGGTTTGTCATTTATTACGGATTACAGTCTTGTTACTACTTTCGGTGGCGGGGTAGATATCTTTTTTGGCAAGTTCATGATGAATTTAGGCTATGGATATAACTGGGATTATGACATTAATTCAAAGTTTAAGCTAAAGAAAGAGCGCGACAGGGACAATCTCTTGCAATATCATACTTTTTCTGTCGGAGCCGGCTTTACTTGGTAGCAATGCAAATGTCATTTATGAAGCATTCTGAGCATTTAGGATTCCTTGCCGTGCAGATATACCTTCCGTGCAGTATAAGCCAGTGGTGGGCATGATGCATGTATTCCTTTGGTATTCTTTCCAGTAATGACTGTTCTATTTCCAGTGGGGTAGAGCCTTCTGCAAGTCCTATTTTTGGGCATATACGCATTAAATGAGTGTCTACTGGCATTGTAGGCTGATTGTATACAACGTTTAGCACTACGTTTGCTGTTTTTCTGCCTACTCCCGGCAGTGACATTAAGTCTTCGCGCGTTGAAGGAATGCATCCGTTATATTTTTCTATAAGAATCTTGCTTAATTGTATGATATGCTCAGCCTTTGAATTGTAAAGTCCTATTGAGCGTATATATTTTATGAGTCCCTGCTTGCCTAGGGCCAGCATCTGTTCTGGAGTACTGACTGTTTTGTATAGTGATTCTGTGGCAGCGTTTACTGATTTATCAGTTGCCTGAGCGCTTAAAACTACGCTTACAAGCAGGCAGTAAGGATTAGGTGCTTTTAGTTCTGATGCAGGCTCGGCATTGCGAGCCTTAAACCGCTCAAAAATGGTGATGATTTCATCCTTTTTGAGCAGTCTTGCCTTTTTTGTCATTTATTTAACTGCAGGTGCTTATTTAACGGCATCCTGCAATGCTTTGACTTTATCAGTCTTTTCCCATGGGAATTCACTGCGTCCGAAGTGTCCGTATGTTGCAGTTGCTTCATAAATAGGGCGCTTAAGGTCGAGCGTTGTGATTATTCCGCCTGGCGTACAGTCAAAGACTTTCTTTATGGCCTCGACAATCTTGTCCTCAGGTATTGTTGCTGTTCCGAAGGTGTCTGCCATTATGCTTACAGGGAAAGGTACTCCGATAGCATAAGCAAGCTGTACTTCGCAGCGTTCTGCAAATCCTGCAGCTACAATGTTCTTTGCAATATAGCGTGCCATGTATGCACCTGAACGGTCAACCTTGCTAGGGTCTTTGCCGCTGAAAGCACCGCCGCCGTGCCTGCCCATTCCGCCATAGGTATCTACAATGATTTTGCGTCCTGTAAGTCCGGAGTCTCCTACTGGTCCTCCGATGCAGAACTGGCCTGTTGGGTTTACAAAGTACTTTGTCTTTTCATCAAGAAGTCCTGTTGGTTCAAGTACAGGCTTTATGAGTTTTTCAATGACAGTGTCCTTAATGTCGTCGTATCTGATTCCAGGGTCATGCTGCTGAGAGATAACTACAGTATCAATGCGTACCGGCTTATGGTTTTCGTATTCGATTGTTACCTGGCTCTTTGCATCCGGGCGGAACCATGTTACTTTGCCGCTTTTTCGCAGTTCTGCAGATTTCTGCATAAGTTTATGCGAGTACATGATTGGAGCTGGCATAAGCTCTGGCGTTTCCTTGCATGCAAAGCCGAACATCATGCCCTGGTCTCCAGCACCCTGAAGTCCCTTGAATTCATCAAGGCCTTTTCCTACGACACCCTGATTAATGTCTGCAGACTGGCCGTGAATCATATTCAAGACTGCCATTGAGTTATAGTCTAGTCCGTAATCAGGATTAGAGTATCCAATTCTTTTTGCAACGTTGCGAGCAACCTGCTGTACGTCTACGTATGCACTGGTGGTGATTTCGCCGCCAAGAAGAACTAATGCCTGACATGCAAAAGTCTCACATGCAACGTGACTGTCCTTGTCCTGACGAAGGCATTCGTCAAGGACTCCATCGCTAATCTGATCGCAGAGTTTGTCCGGGTGACCTTCGCCTACGGACTCGGATGTGAAGAGATAATGTTTGTTTTCCATAAAAAGCTCCTGCTATTTAATAGAATTATGTCCGGTGAAGGTTAAGTTTTTTTTTACCGGACGGCATTATTATAAAGATTATAGCAATAAAAGTCTATGTCTATTATAATTAGGGAATGGAACAAAATTTCTGGCAGTCAAAGAAACTTGAGGATTTTTCTGATGAAGAGTGGGAGTCTGTGTGTGACGGGTGCGGAAAGTGCTGTTATAGGAAATATATTACTGGAAATGGCAAGAAAGAAAGGCTTTATTACACTAAAGTGGCATGCAACTTCCTGAACCTTAAGACTAACCGCTGTACTGTTTATGATACTAGGCTTACAGACTGCCCTGAATGCGAAAAGCTGTCAAAGGAAAATCTTGCCTCCTGCGACTGGCTGCCTGATACCTGTGCATATCGCCTTTTGCAGGAGGGAAAAGGACTCGAAGGCTGGCATCCTCTTGTGAGCGGAAATAAAGGTTCTGTTAAACGGAGCGGTATATGCATAGAGGGCGGCATTCACGAAAAAGACTGTGATGACTGGCAGAATTATGTGTTATATGTTGAAAAATATAAAAAATAAAACAAAAAGTTATAGCACAGAATTTGTAAAATATTATAGTATGAAAAACATGAGGGTAAGAAAAGTTCTTTTTATAGTAGCACTTTTTTTTGTGCTTCTATATGAACTGTGTTCACAGGAAAGCTCTGGGCGGCAGTTTTCAGTGCAGGTCCTTTTGAAAGGGTATTTGGAGCATGACTTGTCTCTAAAAAATCTGTCTGCAGAAGTCCAGAAACAGATTTTGGAAAACAGTGCCACAAAAATTTCCAATGGTTTTACTTTTAATATAGAAACTGGTACGGTTACTGTAAATACTGGTTCTGATGCCTTTGCTAAATTTTCGCCTTCCGCCGGCATTTCTGTCCCTCAGGCAAATAATTTATCGCTTTCGCTTTCTTCATCTGTAAAGATTGATGATAATGACAGCAATGATTTGTATACAGATACTGCTCTTTCTGCTGGAATTGACTTATATTCAGGAAGCGGCAAAAAGCGTAATGTGACTTTGCTAAAGTCTGAGAGGACTGTACTTGAAGCAAAGCGTAAATTGCAGGATGGCTACCTTTCTTCTGAAAAGGAATTTTATGAGAGCCTTAAGTCTCTGTATAAAACGGCTTCTGAAATAAGTTCTGCCGAAAAAAGCCTGTATGATGATACTCTTGACTTTGAAGAAATAAAGGCACTTGAATATGAAACGACTTCTCCAAAATACCGTTCTGCAAACATGAAAGTTATTTCTGACTGGCGTACTGTAGAAATTAAGCGCAGGGAACTTGAGAGGGAGACAAAAATCTTTGCCAGCAAATGTGGAATTGAATATGACGGTAAGAATGCGCTTTCTTTTTTACCGTCTGACATTCCTGACGTGCAGGCTGTTGACATACTTGACTTTAATAAGAACTGCTATTCAAAAATAGAAAGTGCCTTATGGACACAAAAGATAAATAATCTTTCCCGTGCTGCAGATATAAGCGTAACTCTTTCTGCGAATGCCGGATACACATTTAAAAATACTGGTACTTTGAATAATTCCGACACGGTTGATGCAGGAGCCACATTAAAGCTTCATGATACAGGACTTTCTTTTAATTCTGGGGTATCCGTTCCTGTTGACAGCACTAATCATGATCCAGTTTATAAATTTGGGCTTTCTTTTACTCCAAATCCTTTTAGGCTTGCAAAGATTTCTGATGCCCAGGAAAAGCTAGAGATAGAGCAGGAAAATATTTCAATTAAATCTGCAGAAAACAATTATGATACTTCTGTTATTTCACAGCAAACGGCTTTAGATGATTTGTTATGGACAAAGAAAAACAATGAGTACATGTATGATCTGTATTCTGATCAGGAACGGGATTTAGCTTCTTACTACAGGCAGGGATTTATAAGTCAAAGCGAATATATGAGTGCAAAAGTAAATAAAGAAACTTA
The DNA here is from genome assembly GCA_024699235.1 of Treponema sp. Classification (GTDB taxonomy): domain Bacteria; phylum Spirochaetota; class Spirochaetia; order Treponematales; family Treponemataceae; genus Treponema_D. Next base: position 6,170 of record JAILPY010000047.1, read on the forward strand.
CAGAATTAATAAGCTGGTTAATGCAATAGACATTATTCTGTATAATCAAGAAACAGAGCTTTTGTTCTGCAGGGATACGGAGATTAATGATGGGCAGTAATAAGAAATCATCAAAGGGAATTTCAATTTTTATTTTTATCTTAGTAATGTTAGCTTTAATATGCTGTGGGTTAATTGTTGCAAAAAAGTTTTTTTTTGGCGGTTCTGTAAAAAATTCTGACGTAACCTACACAGTTAGGTCTGAAACTTATGAAAATGTCATAGAAATATCAGGTGTTGTATCTGCCGCTCAGAAACAGAGCCTTCAGGCTTTGTCTTCCGGTACTGTTATGGAAGTGTTTGTAAAGCAGGGGGACGTTGTAAAGAAAGGCGATGTCATATTGCAGATGGATGACAGTACTGAAAAATATAATCTTGCAAAGCATGATTATGACATGATGGGCACTAAGATTACAGGTTCAAAAAAGGCTTATGCCTTGATGGAAACTCAGAGAGAAGCGCTGCTGCAGAAAATTTCAGAAAGAAAGGTAACGGCTACGTTTGATGGCATTATAGCAGCATTAAGCGTTGCTGCAGGGGATTCTCTTGAGGCTAAGGATTCTATAGGCACTTTGGTAGACGTTTCCTATCTTATGGCAGACGTTGAAGTTGCAGAAACTGATGTTTCAAAGCTTAAGGAAGGTCAGCCTGTTGAATTTACTTTCGCTGCCTGTCCTGAAACTGTTATGGGTTATGTTGTCGGATGGCCTGCAATTGGCGAAGTTACGAGTCGTGGTGCGACTGTTGTAAAGGCAAAGGTCCGGATTGACGAGTATCCAGAATCTATACTGCCAAATTTTTCTTTTTCCGGTAAAATAAAAATTTCACCTGATGAAACTTATCTTTTGGTAGAGCGGTATGCAATAGGACGTGAAAATAAAAAGGCCTTTGTAGAACTTGCTCAGACAGGCCAGAGAATTCCTGTTAGCGTAGAGCCTTATGCTTCTGAATATGTAAAGATAGTGAGCGGCTTGTCAGGAGGGGAGGTCTTAAAGGCTCAGAGCGAGCCTCTTGCATCTGGATGGAACAGAAATCGCAGCGGGCGGAATGGAAAGTCTTCTAAAAGTGAATCTGGACCTGGAAGAGGCGGAGCCGGAGGACCTCCTCCTAGAATGTAGTCAGCGGGGGTAGTATGGGGAATTTAAATAATGAAACTGTAAGGCCTGTTATAAAGACTCCTGCAAAAACTAAGGTTCCTGTAATTTCCATGCAGCATGTAAAGAGAACTTATAATATGGGAGATACGAAAGTTTTTGCACTTAAAGATATTTCATTTACTATTTATCAGGGTGATTTTGTAAGCATAATGGGGCCTTCCGGTTCTGGAAAATCTACCTGCATGAATATGATTGGATGCCTTGACCGGCCTTCAGGCGGTATTGTTAAGATAAACGGAAAAGAGACTGCCCTTATGAATGAAAAGGAACTTGCTGTTCTTAGAAATCAGACTGTTGGATTTGTGTTCCAGCAATATTTCCTTATAAGTTCAATGACTGTTATTGAAAATGTCATGCTTCCTTTGCGCTATGCAGGGATAGATAGGAAGGAGCGTAGGATTTTGGCAGAGAAAGCCCTTGAAAGGGTGGGACTTACAGATAGGATTAATCACTATCCTAATGAACTTTCTGGTGGCCAAAAGCAAAGGGTTGCCATTGCAAGGGCTTTAGTCACAAAGCCAAGGATTATTCTTGCTGATGAACCGACTGGGGCCTTGGACAGTGAAACAGGAAAGGCTGTAATGAAATTATTTTGGGAAATTAATAAAAGCGGAACGACCGTTGTTATTGTTACTCATGATCCTCGCGTAGGGGCCAGTGCAAGACGCTGCATAAAAATCTTAGACGGCCTTATTTTATCTGATGTAAAAATAATTCATAAGGCTGTAAAAAAATGATTGAAGATTTTATAAATGCACTTCAAAATTTTAAGCGCAATAAAATAAGGACTTTTCTTTCTCTGCTTGGTATCATTATTGGTGTCGCTTCGGTAATTGTCATTATGAGCATGGGAGAAAGTTCTACAAGGCAGGTCGAGGATTCTTTTGGTTCCAGCGGCCTTGATATGGTTAGCGTTTCCAGCGGATTCTGGAGGAGGAAACGGGCGGCCGTTACCCTGCAGTTTAATGACAGCTTTAGGGAAGATTTGTTTGCTCAGGTTCCAGACATTAAAAAAATATGGTATAAGAATTCCCTTTCTGCAACTCTTTCTTATGGCGATACCAGTGCTACTGCAAGCTGTACGGCTGTAGAAACTGGCTATATTGAATCTTTTGGGCTTGATCTTGATGGCGGACGCTGTTTTAATGTTACTGATAATGTTATGGGAACTCAGAAGGTCATTATCGGAAGCGATATTGCCACCACTCTTTTTCCGAATGGTGATTCTGTCGGAAAAAAAATAAGTTTGGTTACGAGCAATGTTTCTTTTAGCTTTGAGGTCATTGGCGTGTTAAAGAAGCAGACTTCCGGAATGGAAGATACTGCTACAGGATGCTATATTCCTAGAGGTTTTTATGCAAAAAAGATTGTACCTAATCCTGATGCTGGTACGGTTATGGTTCAGGCTGTGTCAAAGGAAAAGACAACCTCTCTAACTGAAACTATAAATGATTATTGCGAAAAACTTTCTGGAACCGAGGGGTCTGTAAATGTTGGCTCAATGCAGACTATGCTGGAGCAGATTAGCGAAATAACTAATACGATGAGTGTAATGCTTGCGGCAATTGCAGCAATTTCGCTTCTTGTCGGCGGCATTGGAATCATGAATATTATGATAGTTACTGTAACTGAGCGTAAGCAGGAAATTGGAATAAGGAAGGCTTTGGGAGCAAGTCCCAATGTCATAAGGCAGCAGTTTTTGATTGAATCTGCAAGCATTACTGTTTTGGGAGGCATCTTAGGCATTGTTCTTGGCATATTAATAAGTTTTGCCGTTGAGTACGTAAGGTCCCTGTCCTATGTAATAAGCTGGAAGTCTTGCGTTGTAGCATTTGTATTTTCAGTATTCGTAGGAATATTTTTTGGATTCAGTCCGGCTTCACGTGCGGCAAAACTTGATCCAGTTGCCGCACTGTCAGCATAGAAATTTATATATTTGTAATTTCCCTTGCTTTTGCTTCTATTGCTTTTGCAAGGGTTTCTTTGTCATTCTGATGTTCTTTTATCAGACGGACAAATACGCTTCCTGCAACTACTGCATCTACGAAAGGTGCAAGCGCTTTTGACTGCTCTCCATTTGTAATGCCGAATCCTCCAAGAATTTTGCTTTTGCCTTTTCCAACTTTAGTCAGAAAGTCTGTCGTATTTTTATCTATTGTTGTTTTGCTTCCAGTGATTCCAGCCCTTAGGGCGGCATAAATATATTCGAATCCTGCATTCGCCATTTTTGAAAGCCTTTCAGATGTCATGCTTGGGGCGGCAACCGGAATGTTTTGCATTCCATTGTCTTTACATGCCTGTGTAAGTCCTTCATCATTATCGAACGGGAGGTCTGGAATTATCATTCCTTTTACGCCCACCGATGCCGCTTTTTTGCAAAATGCAGCCACTCCTGGCGTATATACTAAAGAACCATAGCTCATAATGTAAATAGGTATATGAGGAAATTCTTTATGCAGCTGCTCTATAAAGTTCAGTCCATCCTGAGTCTTGTAATTTCTGTCAAGAACTTTAGTGCATGCTCCCTGAATTGCAGGACCGTCTGCACTTGGATCGCTGAAGGGCAGCTGTATTTCTAGCATGTCAGCTCCGCCAGAAATTAAGGCACGGGCAGCTGTCATGGCAATTTCGTCTGTAGGATATCCTGCAACCAGGTGGCTCATTAATTTTATTTTTTCAGACATTAGTTTTCTCCCATTAATTTTGCTTCATGTATATCTTTTGAAGACTCAAGCCTTTCTATTTCTGCATGGAGGAATTCCAGCCATTTTTCAGGCCTGAATACCGGGCTTGTAATGAATACGTCTTTATCTCCGCGTCCGCTCATATTGATTATGATAGCCTGATCGCTTGGAATTTCACGTGCAATCTTTATGGCAGCAGCTCCTGCATGTGCACTTTCAAGTGCAAACAGGATGCCTTCGTTCTTTGCAAAAAAACTTACTGCATCAAGTGCTTCCTTATCTTTTATCGAAGTAAATTCTACGCGTCCGCTTGCTCCAAGAGCTGCCAGCTGAGGGCCAATGCCCATATAGTCAAGTCCTGCGGAAATTGAGCGGGTAGGGAGAGACTGTCCGTCTTCATCTATAAGGAAGCGGCTTTTGTATCCCTGAACAATGCCTTCCCGGCTTGCATTTCCTGTCATGCGGCTTGCATTTTCTCCAACGTTAGGGCCAATGCCTCCTGCTTCCGCTCCTATCAGCCTAGGGGATTTTTCATCTATAAATGGGGAAAAGAATCCTATTGAATTGCTTCCGCCGCCAACGCATGCAACCATGGCTCCAATGTTAATGCCGCGTTCCTTGCACTGCTGCTTTACTTCTTTTCCTATAACTGACTGGAATTCCCGTACAATATCAGGAAATGGAGCAGGTCCTAGGGCGCTGCCTAATACATAATGCGTTGTGCTGAAATTTGCCGCCCAGTCACGCATTGCTTCGTTTACTGCATCTTTCAGCGTTCTGCTGCCTGATGTAACGGCACATACTTTTGCACCGTACAGTTCCATTGCTGCAACATTAGGCTGCTGGCGCCTTACGTCTATTTCTCCCATATATACGGTGCAGTCTAATCCAAGCTTTGCACAAGCAGCGGCTGTTGCCAGTCCATGCTGTCCGGCTCCTGTTTCTGCAATAATGCGTGTTTTTCCCATTTTTTTTGCTAGGAGGCACTGTCCTATTGCATTATTAATTTTGTGGGCGCCTGTATTTGCAAGACCTTCAAGCTTTATGTAAATCTGAGCTCCACCCAATATTTTTGTTGCAGTAGGTGCGTAGTAAAGAGGAGTTTCTCGGCCTATGTAGTCGCGGCGAATTATGTCCAGTTCCTGAATGAAATCTTTATCCGCCATATATTTTGCAAAGGCTTCTTCCAGTTCATCGAGAGGGCGGCGCAATACTTCTGCAACATACTTTCCGCCATAGCGGTCAAAAAATCCATCGGTTGATTTTGCCATATTTATCTAACTCCTATTATATTACTTTTTACAGTAACATAATAGAATATAGAAATGTTTTTGTCAACAGAAACATATAGAAGTCTGTAAGTGATTATTTTACGGCAAATCCTTCTATTCCATAACAATAGAACTGAAGTCCTGAACTGTCTTTCTTATAATTTTCAATCTGCTCATCTGTAAGGTCGTCTGCCGTCCTTGCACTCAGATTTGTAATTATGCATGTGAAGCCTGAAGAATCCTTTATGAAAAGAGGTGTTTTTTGAGTTATCTTGCTTTCGCTTAAACTTGTATCTTTTTTTAGGTTCTTTATTACAGAGTCTGTAATGTCTAGCGTTTTGTTTGAATAGTTGATTGAAATCCTGTTGTTTTCCATTTTGTAGTCAATGACATATAATTCCTTAAATTTAGATATGTCAATCGATTTGCTAGGTGTCTGGATTTCTATGTAAAAGGAATATCTGTATGCATCAGGGATGCCTTTATCTGAAATTTCAAATCCAAAACTCTTCGAAAAGTCCTTAAAAGGATTCGTATCAATGCCTTTTATTTTATTATATGCTCTTATGATTGTTTTTTT
>JAILPY010000069.1 GCA_024699235.1 Treponema sp.
TATGAATAAGAAAAAATATGGTTATTAGGTAAGAAAAGGTTTGAATCTATAAAATTCTATGTAAAACTATAAAAAAATCACATAACAACATTTTCAAAGCCGACATTGCACATTCGTGCAATGCGGTTTAAAATTATGTTATGTGGACGCCCGCACTGGGGCGCTTTTTTTTTATACATTGACCTTATGCACGATAGCGTGTATATTCTAGTAAAAGACATATCAAGGGGAATTGCATGCTTGTAAGTTTGACAGAATATGCTCAAAGTCATGGAAAAAGCGGAGATACAATGCGCAGAATGGCAGAAAATGGTTATTTCAAAACTGCAAAAAAAATAGGGAGAAACTGGGCTGTTGAAAATACCGAACCGTACCCAGTAAAAGCTCGTAAAATAAATAAAGAACTGTCTGTAATATCCTTGTTTTCTGGTTGTGGTGGAATGGATTTGGGCTTTTCTGGAAATTTTGATTTTCTTGGAAAACACTATGCAAAAACAGGATTTAATATCATTTGGGCAAATGAAATAAGCACAGCTGCGTGTAAAACATATCGAAAAAACTTAGGCAATTATATTATTGAGGGGGATATCGCCAATGAAATAAACGCAATGCCAAAGTATGCAGATATCATTATTGGTGGTTTCCCATGCCAGGATATTTCCATAAACGGAAAAATGCTCGGAATAAATGGAAAACGAAGTAGCTTGTATACATATATTGTTGAGGCTGTAAAAAAAGTACAACCTAAGGCTTTTGTCGCTGAAAATGTAGGTAGTCTACTTCTCAAAAAAAATATAGATTCCTATGAAAGAATTATGGCTGATTTCAAAAGCCTTGGCTATAATGTCCGTTGTGATTTGTATCATGCTGAAGAGTATGGAGTTCCACAAACAAGAGAACGTGTATTTATTGTTGGTACAAGAAAAGATTTGCCAACTTTTACCCCTCCGTTACCAGTTTGTAATAAGCCAATTACTGTAAAAGAGGCTTTGCAAGATTTAGAATCTATTGAAGAAAATAAAGAATTCTCTCACATTTGGAGTAAAGCAAATGCTTCAACAGATCAAGGAAATCGAAAAATGATAGCTAATCGTCCTGGATATACAATAAGAGCCGAGTGCCATGGAAATATCCAATTCCATTATTCATTGCCTCGTCGTATTTCAATGAGGGAAGCTGCTCGTATTCAGTCATTTCCAGATTCTTTTCTATTCCCGTGCGGGTTGCGCGATACGGAGCGTCAAATAGGGAATGCAGTTCCACCAGTTCTTGGTTGGTATATGGCAAATGCAATAAAAAAGGTTATACAATAATGATAATAGAAGAGTTTGAAAGTTTATTGGACAAATGTTGCTTGCGATTGACAACAGAAGCACAAAACAAACTTTTTAAGACTTCTGCACAGTTTGAAAATCGTGTCAGAGAAGTGTTAAGAGATTTAACAGTAAATGACAACTCATTTCAAATAGATTTCAATTCCCCTGCTCAAGCGTTCCCTGATATTGCAATGGGCGAATTTGGAGTAGAAGTTAAATTTACATTAAACGATACTTGGAGAAGCATAGCAAACAGTGTCTTGGAAACGCAAAGAGTTGAGGGCGTAAAATTTATCTATGTTGTATTTGGAAAGATGGGAGGCATTCCAGAAGTTCGTTGGGGTGAATATGAATCAAGCGTTGTGCATGTTAGGACATCTCATGTACCTCGTTTTGAAGTAGAAATTGCTCAAAAAGGTATGGAACATCGGGAATCTCTTTTCAAGCAAATGGGAATTTCGTATGAAAATTTTCGAAAGCTTGAAATGCAAGAGAAAATGAAATATATCCGTGCATATGCTAAAAAGATACATCCAGATGGTAAATTATGGTGGATTGAAGATAGTAATTCAGAAGAGCATACATTACCATTGCAGGCTAGATTATATACAAAACTATCGGATGCTGAAAAAACTCGATTACGTGCTGAAGCTGCTTTACTCTGTCCAAATATAGTAAAATCTGGTAGAGACCGTAATAAATACGACAATGTTGTTTTATATCTTCTTACTTATCGGGGAGTGTTATGTCATCAAGCTCGAGATTTGTTTTCTGCAGGAAGCGTTGCTAATCCTAAAAATGACGACAATGGTGGTATCTATATTGAAAGAGCCTTAAAACTCCTTGAAAGTGATATGAAAAAAGCTGCTTTAGACCTAGATGATTCACTTTTTGAAGAATATTGGGGAGAAAGAGTTTCTCCTGAAAATAGAATAAATCGTTGGCTTGAAAAAGCTGATGAATTTGCGGATGGTTGGAAACCTTCAATTTCACTTTTCCAAGGAGAAAACAAATAATCACATAACAAGAAGTTCAAAGCCGACAAACCGGTCAAGCCGGTTTGCGGTTTAACTCATTGTTATGTGGACGCCCGCACTGGGGCGCGGGATTTGTAAGAGACTAAATTAATCCACACAAAAAGTAGAAAATATGCTATACTAAATTGTAGAAAATCTGGATGGAGGCACGATATGAATGCAATGGCTCAACAAACTGCAAATTGGTATGCTCAAATGCTTATGCCGCT
>JAILPY010000123.1 GCA_024699235.1 Treponema sp.
TGCAGTAGAATGCAGCCTTCTCAGACATTCAGACTTATCATTATACCCCAATTTTGACTTTTCGATAGAGTCTCCTAAAACTCGTATTGACTCATCATATATTCTTGTCGGAACAGGAAAGGGGTGTCCGTCTTTTCCGCCATGAGCAAAGCTGAACCTTGCAGGATCTGTAAAGCGAGATGGAGTGCCGTATATAACTTCACTTACCAAAGTAAGGGACTGCAAGGTTCTTGGACCCAGCCCCGGAGTAAGCAGAAGGCTTTCAAAATTGTCAGGCTGGCTTTCATAAGAAGCCGCTAAAACTCCACCCAGTCGCTTTAAGTCAACATCTTCAGCAAGTACTTCATGGTGGGCTGGCATTATGCAGTTGCGGCTACCGTTTGTTTCTATCATTTCAGAAAAGGGTTCTTCTGAGTTCTCAACTGAGTTCTCAAACAAGGAAAGCTGCCCCTGCTGGCCGTTCAAGTCTGTATCTGCAATAAGCTTTATTTCTTTTATAATGCGGTCAGGCTGTTCTGTTGCAAGGGAAAGGACTGACTTTCTTGTATCGGATGCATTAGCATCAGTAAGATTCAATATAGTTCCGCAGTTTTCACCAGTAATGCCTGAATGGGGAGTTTCTACAAATGAGCGGACATGTGCAGAGCACCAATGATAGCGGCGGGCTGTTTTTTTGCTGGCATTCATTCCCTGCTGAACAACAGCCCAGTCGCCTTCGTCAGAAAGTATAAAATTATGCTGGTAAAGCTGAAAGCCATCCTGTACGGCAGTGTTGTCTACTTTTGCACATAGCTTGCTGGCACGTACCAGGGCATTTCCGTCAAGACCTGTTTTTTCGCCAAGATATAAAAGTTCATCAGGGGTTTTTCTTGAATGCTTGCCTCTTCCGCCACAAATGCAAAGCCCAAATTCTTTTGCATGGGAATTAATTCCACGCTTCAAGGCATACATAACGCTTGTCGTTATGCCGCTTGAATGCCAGTCCATGCCAAGCACTGCTCCAAGAGACTGAAACCACAAAGGATCACTCAGGCGGCAAAGGACTTCTTTTTTTCCGTATTCAATAAGAAGTGTCTGTACGATTTCAGTTCCAAGCAGCATCATTCGGTCTGCGAGCCATTTTGGAACTACACCGTGATGCAGAGGGAGGTCAGCATGCCCTGTCTGCTTTATCATATATTATTTAAGCTTAAGCCACGTCCAGAAAGAAGGATCTTCCTGACCGATTCTCCAGAATGCAATGCGGTCAATATCTTTGTCTGCATACATGCGAAGCCTTTCAACAAGCGAAAATGTATCATCAAAATACCCCGTCACTTTAATCTCTTTTGTAAATGTAAAATAAGGCACAGAATTTTCACGTTCAACAGTGTGGGTATTGTTTTCACCTAAAATTCTGTTTATTCCGCTGAAATACCAGGCCTTTCCATAATTTTCATCTTGCCATGTCCTTCCATAAAAAGGGATTCCCATAACAAGCTTCTTTTTTGGAAGAACCGTTTTTGCATAATCAGCAATGCGCTCACACCAGTCCATGCTGGCAACAGCTCCAGGCTTACTGGTACTCCAATGCTCATCATAAGCCATTATTATTATGCGGTCAACAAGAGGTTCTATTTTGGCATAATCAAAAACATCGTTTTCCAGAGTCTTTATTCTTGCAGGCAATGCTATAGTAAGCCACTTTTCGTTTCCTATCCGCTTGCGCAATCCAGAAATGAAACTTAAAAAATGTGCACCGTCTTTTTTAGGAATAAGCTCAAAGTCTATCTGGATGCCATCATAAGAAGAACAGGCATTTCCTAAAGTTTCTATAATTTTTTTGCTTACTCCATACTGAGGATCAAGAACAAAATGAGTAAGCGAACGGCTTTCACAAGTTACGACAAGATGCTTTCTGCCCTTATAATTCTTAAACTTTGAAGCCTTAGGAATCGTGTCTATTTCTCCATAACAGTTTATGTCTGCACTGAAGTAGCACAAATCAGTAACAGGCATTTTTGCGTTAAATTCATATTCCCTGTCCAGCATGACATATCCCCACACTTCATGGAATTCAACAGAATCTCCAGTGGGCAAGTCATGAAAATATTTCATTGTAATTTCTTCTGTTTCAGCAGGCGTATTTTCTTCTGTAGGCTGAACCTCCGAATCCACCAATACATCATCCTTTTTTCCATTTGCAAATGCAGGCAAGGCCATTAAAAGCATGCTTAAAACGCTTACCATGGCAAAACTTCTCTTCATTTTACTTTCCTTATTTTTAATATTATGGTATATGAATAATTTCACGAGGCTTACTGCCATTTGCCGGTCCTACAATACCTCTAGCTTCCATTTCTTCAACAAGGCGGGCGGCCCTATTGTAACCTATCTTCAGCCTTCGCTGAATGTAAGAGGCACTGGCTTTACCAGCCTGCACTACAATATCAAGCGCTTTTTCATATAAAGGATCTTCTCCTCCATCACCCATCAAAGAAACCTGACCGTCAGAATCATCGTCATCATCCGGAACAAAAATCTCGTCATCTATGTATTCAGGCTCACCCCACTGCTTTACGCTTTCAACTACATTTTCAACTTCCTGGTCACTGACAAAGGTACCCTGAATGCGCACAGGGAACGGATCTGTCGAACTGGCGTAAAGCATATCTCCCTTACCAAGGAGCTTTTCCGCTCCAACCTGATCAATAATTATGCGGCTGTCTGTCTTACTTGCTACCATAAATGCAATGCGGCTAGGAATATTTGCCTTAATCAGTCCGGTAATTACATCTATAGAAGGCCTCTGGGTTGCAAGTACAAGATGAATGCCCACAGCGCGGCTCATCGCACAAAGTCGAGCAACTACAGTTTCAAGCTGCTTGCCTGTAGTAGCCATTAAATCTGCAAACTCATCAATAACTACAATAAGATACGGTAATTTTTCTGCTGCAATCTTTCGCTCAACAATCCTTTTATTATAGGAAGAAATGTCACGAACCCCCATGCCGTCCAAAAGGGCATAGCGCCTTTCCATTTCACACAGGCAGTACTGCAAAGCCTGCATTGCCTTTTTTGGTTCTGTTATAACAGGAGTCAAAAGATGAGGTATGTCATTGTAAAGTTTCAGTTCGACTATCTTAGGATCTATAAGAATCATTTTAACCTGGTCAGGACTGCGCTTGTATAGAATGCTCATAAGCATACTGTTAACACAGACTGATTTACCGGCTCCTGTAGAACCTGCAATAAGAAGATGCGGTGTCTTTACAAGATCCATGATCTGAGGCTTGCCTTCAATGTCTTTACCAAGAATCACAGGAACTGCCATTTTTTTCCATTCAGGAAGATCCTGCTCAATGCATTCTTTAAATGAAACAATTGCACGCTGAGCATTAGGAATTTCTATTCCAACCGCATTTTTTCCAGGAATAGGAGCAACAATACGTACAGAACTTGCAGCAAGGCGCAAAGCAATATTATCCTGCAATGCTACAATCTTACTAAGCTTTACCCCAGGAGCCGGAAGCATTTCAAACATAGTTACGACAGGACCTTTTATAATCCCCGTTACTTCTGCTTTTATTCCAAATTCGCTAAGAGTCTCTGTAAGGCTTTCGGCAGCATGTTCCGTGTCTTCATCAATAACCCAGTAATGATTATCTTCATAAGTGGTCAATAAATCTGCAGAAACAGAATAAGGGGCATGATGGCGCTTTCTTTCAGGGAGGGGAACAGGAGTTCCATCAGACTGGACGGCACGAGGCAAGCCTGAATATGAGTCAGAATCTTCAGAAACATCTTCATCTAATTCTGACTCGGCATCATCAAAGGCCGTCCCATCACTTCCATCCTCTTCATCATCAAGAGAATCATCTTCATCACTTTCATCCTCTTCGTCATCAAGAGAATCATCTTCATAAAGAGACTCTTCATCACCTAAACCGCCATCAGCCGCTACGGAAGGACTTTCACCTGCAAAAGCCCCTGCGTCATCATTTACAGAATCATCAATGTCAGCACCGTCATTAAATTCAAAACTGTCTTCAGGCTCTTCGCTTTCTTCGGAAAAAGACTCCTGAGCCTGAGCGTCATCGGGAATAACGTCATATTCACCATCTGAATCCTGTACAGAATCATCCACTTCACTTTCATCATTTTCTTCTTCTATGAATTCTTCTTCCGTATCAAGATTTTCTTCCAATCTTTCAAGTTCAGCAGACCGGTCTTCCTGAGATGACAACATTTCGGCATCAACGTCCTTTTCCATCCTTTCAAAAACTTCGTGGACAGTTGGGAGTTCCATTGTATTGCCAGACTTTTCTTCTGAAGAAGGGTTTTCTGAGTCTTCAAGCCTTTCTGACTCTGCAAATTCTTCCGGGCCACCGTCTTCCGTTTCATAATCAGATGCAGAAAGATACCCTTCCTGCTCAGAATATTCAGTCGTATCATCTATAAAGCCAGAAGGCTTCCCAAAACCTTCTTCCTGGGCTTCTGGACCTTGGCCTTGAACCTCAAACATAGAATCAACCGCAGCATCAATGCTTCTGTCTATATTTTTCTCAATTTCGAGTTCCTCTTCAGACTTTTCAGGAGAGTCAGCAACGCCTTCTTGAATTCCTTGGCCTTCTGATTCATTGCCTTCAGATTCTCCTTCTGGCGACTCACCTGCACCATCCTCATTGCCTGGCTGAACATCCTCAGCAGGAGACAAAGAGACAGAATCTTTCTTTAAAAACCTTGCCTTGTAAAATTCAATTTTTTCTGCAAGGATTTTCTTATATTTAATAACCTTAGGAAGAATATCTTTCTTTAATGAGGAAGTAGAAAGCACCATGGCAACAAGATATTCCATAACTACAAGAAGTATTGCTATTGCCATAAGGATTATTATTTTAGTAATTGCAATGGGACTTATATCCTCTACATAAACCTTACGCGCAACATGCTCAGCAATTGCAAGAGTAAAAAAAGGAATAAAGCTGACTGCAAGGCAGACAATGCGCTGCAAAGACCATTTGTCATCAACACAGAAAAAGGCGGCCACAAAAAAGAAGACAGGAATCAAAAAACTTGTAACGCCATATACGGAGTACAGCATCTGACCGAATGCAAAATCGCCAAGAAAACCAGCAACAAGGCTGACAGATGTAAACAATGCAATAATAAATAAAAGGACGGCAACACCAATCAAAAGGTGTCTTGATTTGAATTTCATATATATTTCCCCTATACCCAATTTCATTATCGGATTTTTGCGAGTCCATGTTCATCATAAATTTATAATGATTCTAAACGAAGTAATTTATGCAAAGCGGCTGAATTTGCATAAAAAACGCTGTCAGCAGTGCTAAATTCAACTAGACTAAGGAAATAAATTCATGTATACTGAAAATGTGTCAGAATTATATATAGTAGCAACGCCTATAGGCAATCTTGGAGACATAACATTTCGTGCATTAGAAACATTAAAGTCTGTAGATGTAATTGCTGCGGAAGACACAAGGCACACTCTTGAACTGCTAACTCATTTTGAGATCAGAAAGCCGCTTATAAGCTGCCGGGCTCAAAATGAAGGGCATGCATCTGAAAAAATAATAAAGATGCTGGATGAAGGACAGAGCGTTGCGTATGCCAGTGATGCAGGAACGCCAGGAATAAGCGATCCTGGAGCAATCCTTGCAGGATTAGCCCGAAAGGCAGGGCACAAAGTCGTTCCCATTCCTGGAGCAAGTGCATTTGCAACACTAGCAAGCGTTGCAGGTGCCGGCGGAAAGACTCTGATTTTTGAAGGATTCCTGTCGCCGAAGCCAGGCAGGCGCAGAAGCCGCCTAAAAGAACTGCTCGCCACAGGAGATGCAGTAATTGTATATGAAAGTCCATTCAGAATCGTAAAGCTTCTGGCGGACATAGCAGAAATAGACAGCGAACGAAGAATTGTTGTAGGCAGGGAACTTACAAAAATTCATGAAGAAATAACAGACGGAACTGCCAGAGAAGTTCTAGAGGATTATTCTTCAAGACAGAAAATTCTGGGAGAATTTGCAGTCTTTATTTCTGGCCTAAAAAAAAGTAAACTTTCAGATGAAAGTTCCGATAATAATTATGAGAGGTAAGGTATGATGATACAAAAGATTTATTCTTCCAACACAATCAATCCCTTGCAGAATTCAAAGCCTGTATCTGGAACTAGCTCTGTAAAACATTCTGCAGATGAAATTATCATCTCTGACGAAGCAAAAGAGATGCAAGAGGCAGAAAAATTGGATGCCATCGCAAGAGAAACTCCAGATGTCCGTGAGGATTTAGTAGAGCAGGTAAAGCAGAAGATTAAAGATCCTAACTATTTGAATAATGCAATTGCTTCTGCTGCTGATCAGTTTCTCAGAGCTTACGGACTTTAATGTGTATTAGCATGATTAAATTCTGAAAAGAAGGGCGGAAAATAAATTCCGTCCTTTTTTTGTATATAATGAAAAGGGAGTATTTATGTCAGATTTTACCTTAAAAATCCCACAGAATATTATTTTGGGATCTTACACTGCTACGCGCATAGGTGAATATATAAAGCCTTGGGGCAATAAATTCATGCTCATCCTTGACCCTACATTAAGGCAGGTTTCAACCATAGATAAAATCGTACAGCCTCTTGCTGACAGAAAGATTGATTTCTTTACATTCGATGACCTGCCAGAACGTCCTGAATCAAAGACCATAGAAAACGCCCTTAAGCTTGCCCGCCAGGCTCATATATCAGGACTCATAGCAGTCGGAGGCTCAAAGACTATCAGCATAGGACGCGCTGTATCAGCCCTGTATAATTCTAAGAAAGACATTTACGCCCATATAGAAGAAAAGACAATAGACGGCGAATACCTTCCGCTAATTTGCGTACCCACAACAATAAGAGATACATTTGTATTTACAGACCTTATTCCTGTCGTTGACTCCCGTTCTTCTGAAATAAAGCTGCTTAAAGCACTGAATCCTCTGACTAAAATTGTCCTTATAGATCCAACTCTTACCCAGACGCTTTCTGAAAATCAGGCAAGTTGCATGAATGTTGAAGTAATTGCAATAGCCCTTGAAGCCTATTTAAGCCAAAAGGCAACTTTCTTTAGCGACATGATGGCGGAAAAGGCATTCCAACTCTTAAAGTATGCCATTAACGGATCTGGAACTCTAGAAGTAACAACGCCTCAGGAAATTCTCCTTGCACAAAGCGGATGCATGGCATCACTTGCATCAACAGTATCTTCTCTTGGAGTCTGCTCCCTGCTTGCACTATGCCTTAATTCAAGGTACAAGATTTCACGCTCCCTGACAGCATCCCTGCTGCTCCCTCACATTATTGACGATGCAGCGAAGTTCCGAAAGGATAAGCTTGCAAAGGCCGCCCGAATACTTGGAGCAACGCAGGCAGAAGAAAATGATACAAAAGCAGCTGAAGACTTTGCAGATTTCATAAGGAACCAGCTGGCAATTTCAAACCTTCCTACACGCTTGAAAGACCTGGGAGTTTCTATAGAACAGATGTCACTTGCAGCAGAAGATGCCGGAGGACTTGAATTAATCAACAGCCTGCCAAGAAGCATGACTAGCGATGATTTATTCAGCATCATAAAGCTCGCATACTAAGCGAACGTCAATCCCGATGATTGCACCAGAAAAACTATTCCAGCTTGCAGCAGGACAGAAACGCCGCAAGCTGGCCCTCACATTCGGAGAACTTGAACGCGACATTGCCGGAATAGCAGAACCGGGCACTGCCTACAACTTTACAAAACTTAGCAGGCCAGACTACACCAAGCAAGTAGTTTCCATAGTACTGCAGGACCCAAAGCTTCCCGAAAGCACTGCACAGGAACTTACGGCATTGCTAGAAGCAGAGGCTTTTGACGAGCGGAGGGCTTGCAACATTGCCAGAAATGCATTACTTGCAATAATAGGAACATTTCCTGCAGAATGGGATTTAGTCATCGCTCCTCACGCACAGGAAAAACTATCTGTACAGAAAAGGAACTTTTTCAAAGGGGTTGATGTCTATGCCGAAGACATACGGTCACCATTTAATGTAGGCTCCATATTCAGAACGGCAGAAGCGATGGGATGCGACAAGGTATACATTTCACCGCAGTGTACGGATCCTGAGCAAAGCAAGGCACAAAGAAGCGCAATGGGCTGCATACAGACTATCGGCTACACACGATGCCCTTTAAGCGAGCTGCCATCTGACAAGCCCGTATTTGTTCTGGAAACCGGAGGTACACCTCTAAGCGAGTTTGCTTTTCCAAAAGAAGGCATTGTAATTATAGGTTCTGAAGAACTAGGAGTAAGCCCAGAAGCCTTACAAAGGGCAACATACGGAAGAGTAACAATTCCAATGACAGGATTAAAGGCCTCTTTGAATGTAGGGGTTGCATTCGGAATACTCATGCAGGCATGGATTAATGCACTGAATTCTTAAACATAGTCCTGAATTTATCACTCAACTGAACAATCTGGTCTTCCGTACTAATATTAAACATTTTTAGCGTTTCTGTATCAAACTGGGCCATATCTACAGTTCCCTCTGGATAATGCGCCAGCAAATCTGCAAAATGAATGACAGCCGTAAGCTTCCATACTTCTTTAGGGCAGCATTCCAGTTCATGATGATAGCGTATGACATTAACAATATTTGATGGAAAGTTCCATTTTTCAGACACAAGGGCACCTACTTCACCATGATTAACGCCAGCAACCATTCGCTCAAATAAACCGTTGCTTATGCCTCGTGCGCTGCAGAGGAACTGCATTTTCTGATACACATCCTTGTGGACAGAGACAAAGATAATCTTTCCAATGTCATGAAGGAGGCCGCATACATAACTGTCATCAATCAAATCCTTTTCCAAAGACCCCTGCATATAAGAGCGTGCCAAATTATATGAATAGAATGCAACTTTATAGGAATGATCCCATAATGTTTTTTTTCGCTCATCAGAATCGACCATAAGCGACTTCATGGATCCTATAGAAAACAGCAAGTTGCGGATTCCCCTTAAGCCAGCAAACTTAACGGCCTCCTCAACAGAGTGGCATGGAGAGGCCAAAGAAAATGCAGCAGAATTAACCATCTTCAGTAATTCTCCAGTTAAGGAAACATCGCTAGAAATTCTTCTTGCAATGTCTGTCATGCTGCTGTCAGGATCATTTATCAGCCGGTTGATTGCATTTATATTTTCAGGAAATTCAGGAAGCCCCTTAATTAAATCTACAAATTCACGAGACAGAGAAATAAACTGAGCCTGAGATGAAAGGCTGAACGGAAGAATCAGGCGGGTTATAGTCTCACCATTTTCGCTTAATACCTGATAATTTTCATCAGTAAGGCCAATTTTCCTCAAGACCATAATCATCATTATAAGGCCAAGCCCTGCACCTTCTGACTCGTCCAGCATGTTTTCAACGGAATCAAACTGCTGAGCCCTGGTTATTTTATCATGAATCCTTTTATATTCATTGACAGAAAGGTCTGCCTTGTTCCGAATCTCAAGCTTAACCTTATTATTTTTAGTCTGAAGAAGAATTTTTATGTACAGCCCCTTCTTTTTTTGCAAGGCATGATAATATTTCTGATTTTTAAGGGTATCTTTCTTAAAGTCTGCCATTCCTTTGGCATAGTCATCAGGATTATTGATATCCAGCTGACGCTCCTCAAAATATACTCTTTTTGTATTTGCCTTTTTTGCATTATAAACCAGTTCTTTAAAACAATATGAGAAAGTTTCTATCATCTGAGTCTGGTTAATTTCTGTAAGAAAAACTTTTAATAATTCATCTACATAAGCTTCCACTGCAGGTGGAAATGTATATGTTGTCAAAACAATAGGTAAGCCGGACTGTATAGCCTTGCTCACCTTTGAAACGTCTACCGACTGTGCCATAGTACAATTGTAACAGAGCAATATGTAAAAGTCTATAAATTTCTTCTGAACTGTGATAGAATCGCAGAATGATACAAAAAACAATTTGTGAATTAGCCATATTATTCCTTTTAGCATTAGCAAGCATACGCATATTTTTCATATCGGATCCGTCATCAGACCCCCTTGCCTCACTGCCCGCGATTGCTCTAGCAATGACAGTACTAAGCTTTTTCGCATGGGGATTTACATTTCAGACGATTGCAGTCACATTCGCAGTGCTTTTTACATTTTTCACAAACTTCCGTGCACTGCTCAGGCTGAATGAAAATTTAATCGTAGACCATTACAGCTTTTTGTTCATAATCGGCTCTGCCATAAGCCTGATTATGATAGGCGCAGCAGCTTTCTTTATAATCATAACAAGTCCTGCACTTCCAAGCCTAAAAAAATATGAAGTAATAAAAACGTCTAAAATATATTCAGGCAACCTAGAAACCGGGTTTTACGAACCGGAAAAGCCAACTGACAAAAAAACGGCATACCTTTATCATTATGAAAAGAAGGATTCCCAGGAAAACGCTTCAAAAAAAGCAGTCGTCATATTCATTCCAAATGAACTTGCAACCACTTTCATTTACGAACCTATCCTTGTAAAGATGGCACACGACGGGTACAGCGTATACAGCGCAGACTTCTATTTCAATACAGGCAACAATAAAATACTTGCTTCCAAGCCTATGAAACGCAATACCCTGCTAAAAATGAGCATATCAAAAGACGAACAGTATGACTCATGGAAAAAAGAAGAAAAAAGTTCCTATGATGCATATTTGTATAAATCTCTCCTTTCAATCGTATCGCCAGAAGAAAAAGACTTTGTAGTTCTTTTAGGTGACAGTGCTGATAAAAAATTGTTTTTAACGCTACAGAAAGATGACGGAAGAATAGATACATGCCTTGACATGAGTACAGTAAACGGCTATGACACAAAAGGCTATGGGCCTGTAGAACAGACGGATCCTGTCATTGCATATCTTCTCGGAAAGAAGAAAGACAGCAGCATGTATGTTTCTAACCATACAGCATCAGAACTTGAAAAACGCATAAAACAGTCAATGCAAATCACAGAAAGTAAATAAAGATACCCTTAAGTCTCTTATACTAAAAACTGTTTATGTAGACTTTAGGGCATATCTTCATTATACTTATAACATGAAAAATACAATCGACAAAAGTCGGCAGAGCATAGCCTTTAAGCTGCTGCCATTAATCCTTACAATAGCAGTCATTATCATTGACCAGATAACAAAGGCGCTGGTCGTAAAATACATTCCCCTGACTACATTGTTTTCCAGCGAAGGAGTCATAAGGGTTGCTGGAGATTACATAAGAATAATACATGTCAGGAACAAAGCCATTGCATTCAGCCTTGGCAGCTCCTTTTCTTTTAATGTCAGGAAAATTCTTTTTGCATTTGCACCGCTTATCGTTGTCATAATAATATTTGCCATCTATTTTAGAAACAATGAATTTACAAGGCTCCAGAGATGGTCAATCTGCGGCATACTTGGAGGCGGAATAGGAAACCTAATTGACAGATTCCTACGCCCAGACGGGGTAGTAGACTTTATTGACTGCTATTTCTTTGGCATCCTAGGAATGGAAAGATGGCCTACATTTAACGTTGCAGATTCTGTCGTTGTTGTATGCGGCATTCTTTTTATATTGTCATTTATTCTTCAGATAAGGTCTGACAGTAAAAAATCACAGGAGAACAGTAATGAATAAAAGAAATTTTACGCTTCTTTTTCTTTTAGTCTCAACGCTTGCAAACATACTTTTTACAATCGTAATCATAACGGCATTGCTTGTCGGAACATCAGTGTTATTACGATA
>JAILPY010000153.1 GCA_024699235.1 Treponema sp.
TACGGTAAGAAAGTACACTTTTTTGAAAAACTTTAGAAAAATTCAAAAAAAGACTAAAGAAATTCTAAAAATGTTGAACAAAAATTCATAAAATTTTACATGTACTTCTACCTTTGCCTGACGTATACTAAGACCATAAAACGTTATGTTCTTAGGAGGAACTACTTATGAAATTAAAGAAGGTTATTGCTGTTTCTGTTATGGCTACTCTTGCTGTTAGTTCAATGTTTGCTTGGTCTTGGGGAAAAAAGAAGGACAAGAAGTCAAAGGCTTCTGAAGCAAAGTTGATTACAGTTGGATATGCTCAGGTTGGTGCAGAATCAGACTGGCGTCTTGCTAATACACAGTCATTCAAAGATACGTTCGTAGAAGCAAATGGATATAAATTGATTTTTGATGATGCTCAGCAGAAGCAGGAAAATCAGATTAAGGCAATCCGTAACTTTATCCAGCAGGATGTTGACTACATCGTAGTTGCTCCTGTTGTTGAAACAGGTTGGGAAACAGTTCTTCAGGAAGCAAAAAAGGCAGGAATCCCTGTTATTCTTTCTGACCGTATGATGAAAGTATCTGACGACAGCCTCTTTACAGCATGGGTTGGAGGAAACTTCCTTAAAGAAGGCCAGGACGGATGTAAGTGGCTTGAAGCA
Source organism: Treponema sp. (assembly GCA_024699235.1). GTDB lineage: Bacteria > Spirochaetota > Spirochaetia > Treponematales > Treponemataceae > Treponema_D. The sequence continues at coordinate 651 of JAILPY010000153.1, forward strand.
TACCTTAAGTCTGTAGGACGCGAGAACGAAACAATCAACATTGTTGACCTTCAGGGAACAATCGGCGCTTCTGCACAGATTGGACGTACACAGGGTCTTGAAGAAGCTGTAAAGGCTCACAAAAACTGGAATATTGTTGCTCAGCAGACAGGTGAATTCACACAGTCAAAGGGTCAGGAAGTTATGGAATCTATCCTGAAGTCAGTTTCAAAGATTGATGTTGTATATGCAGAAAACGACAACATGGCTTGGGGTGCAATCGACGCTATCAAGGCTGCTGGTAAGAAACCTGGAAAAGACATCATCATCATCTGTTTCGACGCTGTTCATGAATCATTCAACAGAATGATTGACGGTGAAATCAACTGTGCAGTTGAATGTAACCCACTTCACGGACCACGTACAGCAGAAATCATCCAGAAGCTTGAAAAGAAGCAGAAGGTTGAAAAGATTCAGTACGTAACAGAACTTGTATTCGACAAGAATGGTGTTGGCGATGCATTGAAAGCTGCTGATGAGCTTCCAAACCGCAAATACTAATCTTAGCATAAAGTTTGTATAGCCGTAAGCCGGAGCAGGAATATCCATTCACTCCGGCTTTTATTTTCAATAAAAAAAAGAAGGTGTGATGATGGCAAATGATGTTCTGCTTTCAATGAAAAATATATCCATGACATTTCCTGGCGTAAAGGCCCTTCAAAACGTTGATTTTACTCTGTGCCAAGGGGAAATTCATGCACTTATGGGTGAAAACGGAGCGGGAAAAAGTACTCTTATAAAAGTTCTTACAGGTGTTCATACACGAGATTCTGGAGAAATATATCTTGAGGGCAGGGAAATAAACAACCATTCTCCTGAAGAGGCTCAGATGAATGGAATCAGTACTGTGTTCCAGGAAGTTAACTTGTGCCCTAATATTTCTGTGGCAGAAAACATTTTTGCCGGACATGAGCCTCGAACTAAGTTTTTTTCTGTTGACTGGAAACAGATGAATTTAAAGGCACGTGAAATTCTTTCTTATGTAGGTCTTGATGACATAGACGTAACGCGTGCTCTTGGAGAGTATTCTGTAGCAATACAGCAGATGGTTGCAATTGCCCGTGCTGTAAATTTTGACTGTAAGGTTCTTATTCTTGACGAACCAACTTCTTCCCTTGATGATCATGAGGTAGAAAACCTTTTCAATGTAATGAGGCAGCTTAAGGCTGACGGTAAAGGAATTATATTCGTTACTCACTTCTTGGAACAGGTATATGCGGTATGCGACAAGATTACTGTTCTTCGTAACGGTGAGCTTGAAGGCCAGCACACTGTAAGTGAGCTGCCTCGCTTAAAGCTTGTTCAGGCCATGCTTGGCCATGAAGTAAAGGAACTTGATTCCTTGCATAATAATAATAAGATAAGCGATAAGGATAATGTTCCTGAAATAATAAAAGCTGTTGCATTGACTCACGACGGCACAATCAAGCCTTTTGACGTAACAATTAAGAAGGGCGAGGTCGTCGGCCTTACGGGACTTCTTGGATCCGGCCGCTCAGAAATGGTCCGTACTATTTATGGTGCCGATAAGCCTGATGGAGGGCAGCTGTTCTTTAATGGCAAAGAGCTTAAGGCTAAGGCTCCTATTGACTCAATCAAGCAGGGCATGGCTTATCTTCCAGAAGACCGAAAGGCAGAAAGCATTATTGCAGATTTGACTATACGCGAAAACATGATGATTGCATTGCAGGCAAAAACTGGAGTATTCAAGCTTTTGCCTATGTCAAAGCAGATGGAGCTTACAAATAAATACATTAAGGCCCTCAATATAAAGACGCCTTCTTCAGAAACTTTAATTAAGCAGCTTTCCGGAGGAAACCAGCAGAAGGTTATAATAGGACGATGGCTTGTAACTCATCCAGAATTCCTTATACTTGATGAACCAACCCGAGGCATTGACGTTGGTACAAAGACTGAAATTCAGAAGCTGGTAATTAAGCTTGCAGAAGAAGGAATGACTGTTGTATTTATAAGTTCTGAAATTGATGAAATGCTCCGAACCGTAAACAAGCTGTGCGTTCTTCGTGATGGTGCAAAGGTAGGGGAATTAAAGAATGATGGCCTTACGCAGGAAGATGTTATGAAGGCGATTGCAGGAGGTAATCAATAATGGCTGGTAAAAGAATGGATTTAACTTCTGTTATAGGAAAATTAAAGAAGAGTGCGCTGCTGTTTCCAATAGCAGCCCTTATTCTGATGCTGATAGTCAATGTCATCATTACGCCAGATTTCTTTAAGATTTCAATAAACAATGGTGTTTTGTATGGATTTATCATTGACGTATTAAACCGTTCCTGCGAACTTATAATTCTTGCTGTAGGAATGACCCTTGTAGTTGCATCTTCACGAGGAACTGATATTTCTGTAGGTGCAGTAATGGCTGTATCTGGCGCTATCATAGTCCGCCTGCTCGGAAGCAGCTATGACGGATATGCAATGGCTATGCCTCTGGCAATCTTCTTTGGCCTGCTTGGCGGTATTGCCTGCGGTGCCTTTAACGGCCTTCTTGTTGCTAGGTTTAACATTCAGCCTATGGTTGCAACATTGATTCTGTATACTGCAGGGCGAGGCATTGCCCAGCTTATCAGTTCTACAGAAACCGCAACCGGAGTTATTCTGTATGTCCGCATGGAGTCTTTTAAATGGATTGGTGGATTCTTGCCGGGAGTTGTTGTTCCGACACCTATATTCATAGCGATTCTGTTTGTAATCCTTACTCAGCTGTTCCTTAAGAAGACTGCTTTTTCTACGTACATTCAGACTGTAGGAATTAACCCTAAGGCAGGGCGCCTTGTCGGAATTAATTCCGTATTGGTTATGTTCTTCTGCTACCTGTTCTGTGGACTTAGTTCTGGTGTTGCAGGCCTTATTGCTTCTAGCCGCATATATTCAAGCGATGCAAACAATATTGGATTGAACCTTGAAATGGATGCAATCCTTTCTGTTGCATTAGGCGGAAACAGTCTTGGAGGCGGTAAGTTTAACATGGCAGGTTCAATCATTGGTGCAATTACAATCCAATGTCTTACAACCAGTTTGTATGCTGTGGGCGTTTCTGCTGACCAGCTGCCTGTATATAAGGCTGTTGTTGTTATTCTTATTGTTCTGCTGCAGTCTCCTGTCTTTAAGAAATGGAAGGCTGAAATGAAATTGCGTAAGCAGAGTGCTAAAACTATAGGAGAAGCAAAATGAGCAATGCATTATTAAATCTTGCAAATAAAAGAAAAAAGCTTGACAGCAGTAACTTCCTGCTGTTTGTAACGATATGTCTGTTTGCCGTTATGTATATCCTTGGCTGCCTTATTTACAGTGATGCTGGATTTGGCAAGATGCAGACTTTCCTTAACATGCTCATTGATAATGCCGGACTGCTTATTGCAGCATCTGGCATGACAATGGTCATGATTACTGGCGGAATTGATATTTCTGTAGGTTCTGTAATAGGTCTTGTATGTATGATCCTTTCTTACAGCATGGAACGCTTGGGATTCAACGCCTTTACGTCAATAGCCGTTGTACTGGTATTTGGACTGGTATTTGGAGCATTCCAGGGATGGCTCATTTCTTATATGGAACTGCAGCCTTTCATTATTACTCTTGCAGGCCTGTTCGGCTGCCGCGGCATAACGGCAATAATAAGCTCAGAGCAGATTGCCATTAAGGCAAACGAGACGTTCCTTGGCATTGCAAATGCAAACATTAAGGTTTTGATAGGATCTACTGTTAACAAGCGTGGCGTAAGGATGTATCCGTTCATTCATCCTAGCGTTGTAATAGCGCTTATTGCAGTTGCAGTAGTATGGTATGTCCTTAAGTATACTCGCTTTGGGCGCAACCTTTACGCAATTGGCGGCAATGAGCAGTCAGCCCTCCTTATGGGTATTAACGTAAAGAAGACTAAGTTCATTGCCTATGTAGTTGAAGGATTTATGGCTTCTCTGGCTGGCTTTGTATTCTGCCTTAACACGACTTCAGGATTCGTTGAGCAGGCCCGCGGCTTTGAAATGGAAGCCATTTCTTCTGCCGTTATAGGCGGTACAATGCTGACAGGTGGGGTTGGTTCTGTTATTGGAACAATTTTCGGAGTTTTAATTAAAGCTACGATTGAAACGCTAATCCGCTGTCAGGGAACTCTGTCTTCATGGTGGAACAAGATTGTTCTGTCTGTTATCCTGTGCTTCTTTATAGTGCTCCAGAGCGTTATAATTATGGCAAAGAATAAGAATAAAAAATAATACTGCATAGTTTTTTTCCTCCGCCGGAAAGGGATGATACCTCTTTCCGGCTTTTTTATTGGTTTCGGGCGATAAGTTTGTTGCTTTATTCTTTTTTTACAGAAAAACTCTGTTTGTACCGCTATGCGGGGAACAATCCTGTAAGGTATGTTGACCCAACTGGTGCTTTTGATGTGGATTGTGAAACAAAGGTAATAAATACCTCCTTAGATGATAAATTAGATATGGTAAGAGCTGAAAGAGTCTTTTTAGCTCTACAAGATGATGGCTATTTTTGCAAAGCAAAAGATTCAAATTCAGAGCAATCAATAACATTCACAAATGCTCGTGGTATGGATGCTTTTATAAATGGAACGTATGAACAATACTTAAATGAAGTAGATTTTGTTTTTGATGAATTCTTTCTTGATATAGTCGGTCTAATAACATCAGATGCTCCTCAAAAAAGTTTTTCAGGAGTATTAAATATAGGACTTACAACTTATTCGGTTATGTCAGATTTAATAAACGCTGCTGATCAATTTTCGTCAGGAAATATGTTAAGTGGTATTAATTACTCTGCAGACATGATTATAGATGCTATTGGATATGGGGGTATTGCAGGTGCATGTGTAAGCGTTGAACTGAAATACACAAAGAGAGGACTGCTTTTCACTATAGAACAACTAGCAAAGGCTGAAATAGAATTGGAACATTACGTTATTAATTACTTTACTAAATCTGTATCTGGAGTCACTATCAAATAATAGGAAAAAATTATGAAATTAAAAAGAAGTGTACATGAAAAAATATTTTGTGGATGCATGATATTCTTAGTTGCAAATATAATTTCTTTCATATTGTGGTTATTCAGTCTAAAGGAATTTAAAACAAGAATTACAGTAAGTGTTTGCATAGGATTTTTACTGTCATTCCCATTAAATAAAAAAATCAATACTATTCCTTATGATGAATATGATAATGATAATTTGATTTTTTTCATTCTGCTGTTGTTTTTGATTTTTATTCTAATAGGGCAATCATTGTTCCTTCTGTAAAATTGTCTCTAAAAGCTTGAAATCATAAATTTTTGAATGAGTGGCAATTTTTTACTATATTTTATGGTTAAGGAATAACTTTCTAAAAAAACTATATTCCATTTCAAGGAATATGCAGTATAATGTCAAGAAGGAGCTGTCGGAATGGCTGAAGCAAAAGAAAAACACAACGTAAAAGACAGCGTGTTTGTAGACCTGTTCGGAAAGGACAAGACTGCACGGAAGAATTTCATCTCGCTGTACAATGCCCTGCATGGAACAGACCTGAAACTGGAAGAGACAGATCTTGTTCCAGAGATGATTGAAAATACACTCTACATGGCTTATTCAAACGATGTAGCCATGCAGGTAAACGG
>JAILPY010000166.1 GCA_024699235.1 Treponema sp.
AAAAGAACTTTATACATTTGAAGGGAAAGAACTTGTTCAGAATAAAATAGATGCACTGCTTGGTCCCGGCATGAACATTCACAGACATCCCCTCGGAGGAAGAAACTTTGAATATTTCTCAGAAGACCCTCTCGTTACAGGGAAAATGGCTGTAGCACAGGTACAGGGACTAAGGGAAGGCGGTTCAAACGGAACAATAAAGCATTTTGCAACAAACAATCAGGAAACCGACCGTCGAGGAGGCAATTCTATAGTTTCAGAGCGTGCATTAAGGGAAATCTACCTTAAGGGATTTGAAATGGCAGTAAAAGAAGGCAACGCCTGCTCTGTAATGACGACATACAACTCACTCAACGGGCACTGGACGGCATCTAACTATGACCTGGTAAATGTAATCCTTCACGACGAATGGGGATTTAAAGGCCTTGTAATGACGGACTGGTGGGCATGCATGAATGACTGCATAAGCGGAGGAGAGCCTTCCGTCAAGAACACAGCATCAATGGTACGTGCCAGAAACAATGTATACATGGTTGTAGACAATGACGGTGCAGAAAAAAATATATTCGGAGACAATATTGAACAGTCTCTTAAAGACGGCAGCCTTACAAGGGCAGAACTTCAGGAATGTGCAAAAGACATCCTTACGTTCCTTCTCATGTCTCCAGTATCAAAAAGACCTCTTAGAGCCTTAAAAGAAGAAGTATTCTTTAAATCTTCCATCACAAAGGTTCCTGAAGGTGCAAAAGTAATCAAAGAAGATGAAATGTTTGAATATGGTTCTGAAGAATTCGTATATCTGAATATTTCTAAAGATTCTGTATACAACATAATGGGTGTATACGTAAAAAAAGAAGACAACCTTTCGCAGTCTGCATGCATACTGCGCATAGACGATCAGCCCGCAGCATCATTTGAATGCAGAAGTACTTTCGGTAAAGACGTATTCATACAGGGTACTAAAATACACCTGACTAAAGGATATTACAAAGTATCGCTGCTGCATACAAAGCCCGGCATTACTGTAAAGAAGATTGGATTTGCAAATCCTCTCAGTCCAGTTACGGCAGGCATCTTCGCATAAAAAAAATGTCCGATACTTGAAATTCAGGCATCGGACATTTTAACCATATATATTTTAAGGACTGATTCCGATATTCAATATTGAAAAGAATCAGTCCCTTTTTTATAAGACATTACAATTCGCTTGCCATATATGCAATTGTCATTGCATCTAAAGCAATATTCTTTACTACGGCATATTCATTCGGCTGATGTGCAAGTTCGTCCATAGTAGACCATACTACGCAATCAAATCCGGCATTCCTAAGGTATGCTCCGACAGTTCCGCCTCCTATGCCTATGCAGCGGGCATCAATGCCATGAACTCCCTTTATGGCTGCAGCCAAATGCTTTACTACAGGAGCTTCCGGAGAAGTCGCCTTAGACTGCTCTGCCTGCAATTCTGTCATCTCTATCTTTACGCCATATTTCTTTTCTACAGCAGAAATGCGATTCTTTATTTCAGCGCGGACTCCATCCAGCGGATAGCAAGGATTAATGCGACAGTCTGCAAAGAATACATCATCTCCTGGAATTATATTTACAGTAGAAACATTTGAAAGTTTCATTGTTGGCTGGAAAGTAGAATATGGAGGGTCAAAAAGAGAATCCTGCTTATTAAAAAAGTTTTCAAGCTCGTTAATCTGCAAGGCAAGTTCACTTCCAGCGAGCATGGCATTTCTTCCTAAATCTGGGCGGGAGCCATGGGCCTGCTTTCCAATAGTGTGGAACTTCGCCCATAAGATATTTTTTTCTGCAACCTCAATAGTCTCTCCCTTACCGTCACCGCCGTCAGGAATAAGTATAAGATCATTTTTTCCAAACAGGTCAATATGATTCTTTACAAGATACTGCATGCCATAAGCAGAGCCGCACTCTTCATCTGCCATAAACAAAAGCTTTATAGTATGCTCTGGAATTATATGCTGCTTAACAAAAGCAAGAGCTGCAAATACGCCGCTTACAAGCCCCTGCTGATTATCTTCTACGCCACGTCCATATATTTTTCCGTCTTTTTCAACGACTCTCCATGGATCAGTATCCCAAAGAGAAAGTTCACCAGTCGGAACAACATCAAGATGGGCGCAAACCCATATATTATAGTCATCTTTATTTCCCGGAATAGTTGCAATAAGATTTGGCCGCACGCCAGAAGAAACCCTTGAATCAGGAGCATCATAATGCTCAAATCGCGTAATGCCGTTTTCCTTTAGCCACTGTTCAAGTGCAGCACATTTTTTACTTTCGCCGTCTCCGCCGCTTTCAGGAGCAATTGCCTGAATTCCCGTAAGAATGGATTCCAAATGAACCATTTCTCTAGTATGAGACTCTAGATATGATTTTAAGGCAGAAAATTCCTGCGAAACCTGTGTCATGAAAACCTCCATAATGCAATATATTACCACAAAATAGACTATGTCTGCAACACGTTGCTTATAATAGAAACCATTCAGTAAAATCCTTTGATATTTTCAGGTTTAAAAGATTAAAAAAAATTTATTGACAAAAATTAATGTTCTGTTATACTTATTTATAAAGACAGGCAACCGATTGCCTGCATAAAAAAGGAGGATTCTTAGAATCATGAAAAAGATTTTATTGACTATTGCAGCAGCAGCAACCTGTGCAGCAGTACTGACTGGCTGTGGGGGTAAAAAAGAAGAAGGCGGTGCATCTGGAAAAGCAGACGCATCAAACAAACTTGTTGTTTGGTCATTCACAGATGAAATTGAAGGACTTGTAAACGACTATTACAAGCCTGCACATCCAGATGTAGAAGTTGAGTATTCATTCACACCTACAGATCAGTTCCCTAACAAGCTCGACCCAGTTCTTGCATCAGGACAGGGATGCCCAGACGTTTTCGGACTTGAAAATGCATTCGTACGCAAGTATATCGAATCAGGACTTCTTCTTCCTCTCGATGACGTATACGAAGAAGTAAAGGACAAGATGGCTGACTATCCTATGAAGATAGGTTCTTATGACGGTCACGTATACGGCATGGCATGGCAGGTATGTCCTGGCGCACTCTTCTACAGAAGAAGCCTTGCAAAACAGTATCTTGGAACAGACGATCCAGCAGAAGTACAGAAGTATGTAAAGGATCTTGATACATTCATGAAGACAGCAGAACTTCTTAAGAACAAGTCTGGCGGAAAGTGTGACATCATCTCTACAACAGACGATATGCTTATGCCTTATAAGGGAGCACGCAAGCAGCCTTGGGTAGTAAATGACAAGCTCGTTATTGACCCAGCAATGGATAAGTACATGGATATGTGTAAGACACTTCATGACAAAGGATACGAAGGACGCGTAGACCAGTGGTCAGAAGGATGGTACGCAGGCATGAAGGGAACTTTGAAAGACGAAAAGGGAAATCCTGTTGAAGTATTCTGCTACCTCTTGCCAACATGGGGACTTCACTACGTTCTTAAGACAAACGCTCCAGATACAAGCGGAGACTGGGCTATGTGTGAAGGTCCTGCAAACTACTACTGGGGCGGTACTTGGGTAGCTGCATACAAGGGAACAAAGAATCCTAAGGCAGCAAAAGAAATGATCAAGTACATTGCTACAGATGATACATACCTTGAAACTTATGCAAAGAAATCTGGCGATACAGTAGGTAACCTTAACGTTCAGAACAAGATTAAGGATACTTTTGCAGAACCATATCTTGGCGGACAGAACCACTATGCAGCATTCTGCGAAATGGCAAAAGGTATTGACGGTAGTCTTATCCAGGGTTCAGACCAGCAGATTGAACAGCTCTTTGCAGAAGCTGTAAGGGCTTATAAGAACGGAGAAAAATCAAAAGACGCAGCTCTTGAAGACTTTAAGTCACAGGTTGCATCAACTCTCGGATACTAAGCGATAGACTGCTGAGTCCTTATAAAAGTGCAGTTATGAATCCTGTTTATTCTGACTGCACTTTTTTTATCCCTTGTTCACGTAAAGGAGGATACAACGTGAGTAATACATCCAAAATACAGGCAAGGACAAACCGATACGGTTATCTTTTCTGTGCACCTTTTATAATTATTTTTTTAATATTCAGCTTGTGGCCTATCATTTATACATTCTTACTTTCCTTTGGAGACTTAAAAGGCTTAAAGACAAGTTTTTCACTGGTAGGCTTTGCAAACTTTAACAAACTTATTCATGATAAATATTTCTGGGAAGCAGTTGGAAATACGTTTATCCTTTGGGGCTTTAACTTTGCACCTCAGCTTGGCATTGCATTGCTTTTCGCAATCCTTCTTACTGACGTGAAATTAGACTTGAAAGGAAAGGGACTGTTCAGGGCTCTTTTCTATTTACCAAACCTTTTGACAGCAACTTCTGTTGCAATTTTGTTCCGAAGTCTCTTCGGATACCCTGTCGGACCTGCAAACCAGTTCCTTATGAAATACTGCGGACTGACAGAAGCATTTAACTTTTTCAGAAACGTTCCAGCATCAAGAGGAATAGTTTCATTTATCCAGTGGTGGATGTGGTGTGGTCAGACACTTATCCTGCTTATGGCAGGCATTACAAGTATCTCACCTTCATTATATGAATCTGCAACAATTGATGGAGCGTCAAACTGGCAGTGTACATGGAAAATCACAGTACCTCTGCTCCGTCCTATGATGTTCTACCTTCTCATTACATCAATGGTTGGAGGCATGCAGATGTTTGATATTCCGTTCCTTCTTACAGGTATGCACGGAGAACCAGACTTTAAGATCAGAACTACAGCAATATACATGTACAATATGGCATTCCAGGGACGTAACGACTACTCATATGCAGCTGCAATTTCCATCGGTATGTTCATCATCACAGTTGTACTTGCAATAATTATCAATACCCTTACAAAAGAACACAATCCAAAATCTCTTAAGAAGGGGGCATCAAAATGAGTTCAAACAAAAATGCAAGCTATAAAACCTCTAAGCAGGTAAAATCAATAATTATATATATCCTCATGGTTATATTTGCACTGATTGCAATAGTTCCTGTATGGGTTTCTTTAGTAAACGCAACAAGAACAAATGCACAGATTAATGAGGGACTGGCATTCCTGCCTAGTACTCATGCCCTTGACAACTGGAAAATCCTTACAGGACGAAGCTTTAAAATCTGGCGAGGATTCATTAACAGTGCAATAGTTTCAGTATGCTCAACTCTTCTATGCGTATACTTTTCAGCACTTACAGCTTATGGAATTCACGTTTACCGCTTTAAGGGACGAAGCGTTCTTATAAGCGTAATCATGACACTCATCCTTTTGCCGGCTTCACTTTCTTTCATAGGTTTCTACCAGTTTATGGCAAGGCTGCATCTAACAGACAATTACCTTCCTTTGATTCTGCCGTCAATTGCGGCTGCTGGAACAGTATTGTTTATGAAGCAGTACCTTGAATCCATACTTTCAATGGAAATCATTGAAGCATCAAGAATTGACGGTGCAGGAGAATTCAGGACATTCAATACCGTAATCCTGCCTATCATACAGCCAGCGCTTGCAACACAGGCAATCTTTGCATTCGTAGCAAGCTGGAACAATTTTATGACACCATTCGTTCTTCTTTCTAGCACAGAAAAATATACTCTGCCTATGCTCGTACAGATGCTCCGCGGTGATATTTACAGAACAGAATACGGTGCTATCTACGTTGGCATTGCAGTATCCCTCATTCCAATCATTGTATTCTACGCATTTATGTCTAAGTACATTATTAGCGGTCTTACAATGGGATCTGTAAAAGAATAAAATTAAATTGAGAGGGTTGCTTAATTATCAAGTTACCCCCTCAATGGCAACCCAGCATAAAACAAAGGTTTTCAAATGAGTAATGAAAAAAAAGTAAGAATTCAAAATCCGATTCTCCGTGGCTTTCATGCAGACCCCTCCATCTGCATGGCCAACGGAGAATATTATATTGCAAACTCAACTTTTGAGTGGTATCCAGGAGTTGAATTGAGCAGGTCTAAAGACCTTGTTCATTGGACAGCAGTCCCTTCCCCGCTTTCAGAAAAGAGACTTTTAGACATGGCAGGAGAAATTCCTTCATGTGGAATTTGGGCTCCATGCCTTTCGTATTCAGACGGTCTTTTTTATCTGATATATACAAACGTCCGTAACTGGAACTTTGGAACAATGAAGGATACTCCAAACTTTTTGACTACAGCTCCTTCAATTGAAGGTCCTTGGTCAGATCCAGTATTTATGAACGCATCAGGCTTTGACGCATCTATGTTCCATGACGATGACGGAAAGCACTGGTATATAAACATGGAATGGGATCACCGTAAAACAGGTCCACGACAGTTTTCTGGAATACTCATGAGAGAGTATGATCCAAAGAAAAAGCAGCTTGTTGGAGAACGGAAAAAGATTTTTACAGGAACAGACATTGGCATGGTAGAAGGTCCACATCTGTATAAGCGCAACGGTTATTACTACATTGCAGCTGCAGAGGGAGGAACCTTTTACGAGCATGCAATTTCGGTAGGACGTTCAAAAAACATAGAAGGTCCTTATGAAGTTCATCCGTGCAATCCTCTGATTTCCTCATATAATCATCCTGATATTCTTTTGCAAAGGGCAGGACACGGAAGCTGGTGCAGTTCAATAGACGGAAAAAGAACGTACCTAGTATACCTGTGCGGACGTCCTTTGCCAGGAACAAAAGACTGCGTATTGGGACGAGAAACTGGTCTTGCAGAAATTGAATGGAAAGATGACTGGCCTTATGTCGTGCAGCCAGATGGAACCTTACAGAATACACCGCCGGAATATGTTGATGTTCCTGCAGAAACTGTAAAAGATACATCAGCACAATCCTATCCAGGAGACGGACATAAGCGCTATACATTTACAAATGAAGATTTCCTGCTAGACTTTAAGACACTCAGAAGTCCCCTTACAGAAAACAGATGCAGCATAAAAGACAGGCCAGGATATCTGCGACTCAAGGGAGGACAGTCACTTTGGTCTTTCTATGACCAGAGCATTTTAGCACGCAGGCAAGAAAGCTTTGTTTTTACTGCTGAAACAAAAATGGAATTCGAGCCAGATTACTTCCAGCAGTATGCAGGCCTTGTCTATCGCTACGATGAAGAGACTCAGTATGTACTCCAGGTCACATGGAATGAAGAAAAAGGCAAAGTCTTACAGTTAAATACATTAATGCCAGAAAACACATTTAAGCAAGGCTTGGAAATTCCTATTAAGCAGAATGTTCCAGTCTGGCTAAGGCTTTCGGTAAACTATAAGACAGCCGTATTTTCTTGGTCACAGGATGGAAAAACATTCCATGAGATTCGTCCTGTATGCGATGCTTCAAAGTTATCTGATGAATTCCATAATGAAGGATTTACAGGTGCATTTGTAGGAATGTTCTGCGTAGATACAGAATTATACAAGAAGCATGCAGACTTTGAGTATTTTGATTATTCTCAGGAACTATGATTACAATTTATGACATTGCCAAAGAAACAGGATATTCAGCCCCAACCATATCAAAGGCATTGAACGGAACAGGAAAGTTAAGTCCTGCAACCCGTGAAAAAATTATAAAAATAGCTGAAGATATGGGATATAAGTTTAACATGGCGGCAAAAACACTTGCCACTAAAAAGTCAAACTTAATAGGCGTCATTTTTGAAGATAATAAAATGATGTCAGGCTTTCAGCATCCTCTCTTTGGCGGCGTCCTAAACAGGTTTAGGGAAGCCGTAGAAGCAGCTGGATATGACATCGTATTCCTATCCAGAACTGCTTCTATTTCTTACCTGAACCATGCACGACTCAGAAGCGTTGATGGAATTGTCATCATAAACCCAAACATGGAAGATTCAAAAAGCATAGAAGACCTGTCAACATCTGGAATTCCATGCATATCAACAAACGACTACTTTCCTAATATCTGTACAGTAATTACTGACAACTATAAAGGCGGCTATGAAGGCACAGAATACCTTATATCCCAGGGACACAAGAAGATTGCCTTTCTTGCAGGCCCGCTAAGTACCTCTTCCGCTGCATCCCTTGAACGCTACAACGGATACAAAGCATGCCTGAAAGACCATGGCATTCCCGAAAACAAAGAGATTTTTGAAGAAAGCGACATGTGGGACACCCTTAGCGGATATAAAGCATTTACAAAGCTATATAAGCGTACGCAAGATTTTACGGCAGTTTTTGCAGCGGACGACATGCTGGCTTATGGCATAATGCGATACGCAGAAGAACAGAACCTTTCCATACCGAAAGATTTTTCTCTTATGGGCTTTGACGATGACAAGATTTCATCCTACTGCAAGCCAAAGCTTACCACCTTCAGGCAGAATAAAAACACTATTGCAGAACTTACTGCAGAATACCTGCTATATCTTATTTCCGGGATTTCAGAACCTCCAAGCTCTATAAAAGTCCCGGCAAAACTCATAGTCAGAGAATCAATAAAACAGATTAATTGTCAATAAGCGTTATTTCAACACGCCTGTTAACCGCCCTCTCCTCTTCCGTCGTATTAGGTGAAATCGGCCTTGTATCTCCATAACCCTTGGTAAATATATGCTCACGGGTCCTTACGCCTTGCTGCACAAGATACTCTGCCACAGCTTCTGCACGCTCTTCACTCAAAGGCTGTGCAGGACGGCCAATGTTAGACTTGGCAGTATGTCCGCTTACCAAAATATCATTTGGATAAGCCTTAAGAATCTTTGCAATCTGCTGGAGCTTACCAAATTCACTTTCGCGCAATGTAGCGCTTTCAGCCTCAAACTGAATCTTTTCAACAGAAAGGGTAAGTCCTTCTTCTGTACGCTTTACAGAAACGTTTGCAAGTCCCATTTGCTGAACCTGCTGCTGCATAGAAGCAAGGCTGTCATCAGGTCCCATAAAATTAGAAGCAGGATCACAGAAAAGACGGATCAACTCAGTCTTTGACTTATGCCTAGACTTTAAGAATAATGTTTTCTTAGCCTCATCATAAGCATAGCCAGAAGAATTATAAGTTTCAAACTTTGGATCAGTCCTAAACCGAAGCTTCTGGATTTCTATCTGAGAATGGAATGTAGGAACGCCCGTAATAATAATATACTGAGAATTTTCAAGAGGAAAATCCAAGGTTATGCTTACAACTCCATCAGGAGCAGTCTTATAACTTATTCCAGAAGAACAAGTCCATGCCCAAACAGGATTTACGCCATAAAATCCCAGCAGTTCAGCATGA
>JAILPY010000028.1 GCA_024699235.1 Treponema sp.
CCTGAGATTACACCCGCAGGAAATTCCGCATGGAATTTCAAACCTGATCCGGATAATACCGGCGGAGGAAGGTATGAAATTTAATAAATTTATTTCACCTGCTATTTTTGTTTTATTATGTTCTTTTGCAGTAATTAGCTGCAAATCTAAAAAGGAAGTTTCAGAAGAGTCTTCTAAATCTGTTTCACCTAAAAGGTTAAAGGAAATTGTTGTTTATACATACGACAGCTTTGCTGGAGAATGGGGACCTGGCCCTGAACTTATAAATAAATTTGAATCTAAGACAGGCTATAAGCTTACGCTCGTTGATTGCGGAGATTCCATACAGGCATTCAACAGGGCCGTACTGGAAAAAGATTCACCACAAGCAGATGTAATTATAGGCATTGATAATAATCTTGCTCCTAAAGCCAGATCTGCAGGCATACTAGAAGAATACGAACCTAAGGATTCTTCATTGATAATAGACAAAAACCTAAGGGAAGCACTTGGAAACGACAACCTGCTGACACCTTATGACTACAGCCATTTTGCCATGATTTATGACACACAGAGTTCTGTACCTGAACCAAAATCTTTGGAGGACCTTGCCAGTGACGTATACAAAAAGAAAATAATCCTTATGGATTCCCGAACTTCAACACCAGGCCTTGGATTCCTTGCATGGACAGTTTCTGTATTCGGCGACGGATATTTAGATTATTGGAAGCAGTTAAAACCGAACATTCTTTCAATGACTTCCGGCTGGAGCGAAGGATGGGGAATGTTTATGAATGGAGAAGCTCCTTTAGTCATAAGTTATACAACAAGTCCTGCCTATAACGTTGAATATGAAGATAATTCAAGATTTATTGCGCTTGTATTTGATGAAGGTCATGTTCAGCAGGTAGAAGGCTACGGTCTTTTAAAAGGAGCCCAAAATCCAAAAGGTGCAAAAGCATTTATGGATTACCTTATAACAGAAGAGGCTCAGAATATTCTGCCTTTGACTCAATGGATGTATCCTGTAAACAAAAATGTTACACTTCCAGAAAGTTATAAAAAGGCAGCTCCTATACCATCTAAAACTTTAAAAACTGATTCTGCTGCAACAGAAAAAGCTGTATCAGAAATTCAGTCTTTAATGGCTCAATAGAACCTAATCATGAAGCATTCCGTTCAATGCAGCATATTTATACTGTCAGTTTTCCTATTCTGTATTGTCACGCTAGCATTCATACTTCCGCTAGGAAAAGCAATTTCTCCATTATTCGGAAATTCCAGCAGCATAACGGAAGCTTCATGCCAATATTCAAACACTGCAATATTAAGCATAATAGCATATACTATTAAAGAATCCTTTTTTTCAGTCATAATCGCACTGCTTGCAGGAATTCCTGCAGCCTACTTTCTTTCACATAAAAAACTCAAGATCTGTTCTTTACTTTCATATATGTCTGCAGTTCCTCTTTGCATTCCTCCTCTTATTATTGCACTTGGTTATATTTCAACATTTGGGATGGCGGGATGCATAAACAGAATACTAATGTCTGTCTTACACCTGCATGAACCTCCTGTCACTTTTTTGTATTCTTTCTGGGGAATTGTAATTACCCAGGGATTTTATAATTTTCCATTAATAATGAAAACAGTTTCGGATTCATGGGAACATCTAGATAATTCTCAAACAGAAACCGCTAAATTATTAGGTGCTTCAAATTGGAAAATATTTAGGACTATTACATTCTACCAGTTGCTTCCGTCAATTATATCTGCAAGCATCCCTGTTTTTATATACAGTTTCTTTTCTTTTATGATTGTCGTGATGTTTGGTACTATAGGAGGAACAACTCTTGAAGTTGCAATCTTTCATGCAGGAAGAAGCATACTAAATTTTCATTCAGTAGCAATTTTGGCATGCATTGAAACATCATGTGCATTTATAATTTTGATTATATACAGTTTTATAGAACAGAAAAATACACATGAAAATGAACTTACTCTTGCCGAAGAAAAAAATAAAAAATTACCATTAAAAAAAGAGGAATTTATTCCTGCCTTACTGTTCTTTTGCATCATCTCAATATTTTTTTTAGTACCTTTCATTTCGATTGGAATAAATTCATTTATTACTACTGGTTCTAAAATATTTACTTTTTCTAGATGGAAGAAAATCCTTACAATGAAAAGTTTTTATACCGCCCTTAAAAATACATGTTTCATTTCTATATGTACAGCAATGCTATGTACCCTTGCAGGATTCGTATACGCTGTATTTTTAAGGTTAAGAAGTCAAAAAAAATCACATTTTCTGTTAAATGCCATTTTATGTACCATTCCAATGATTCCTATGACAGTTTCGTCAGTTGTAATGGGAATAGGAATCATAATGCTTGTAAAAAGAGGAAGTCCCATACACCTTATCCTTGCACAAGGGGCTTTATTTACGCCATTTGCATTCAGGCAACTCTATTCCTCTCTTAATGCTATTCCTCAGTCAACCATTGATGCAGCAAGATTACTTTCCAGCCACAAGACAGATATAGTATTTTCAATACTAATTCCCTACTGCAAAAAAAGCATCACCAGATCAATTGGATTTTGCTTTGCTATCAGTGCAGGAGATGCAACCCTGCCTTTAGTACTTGCAATTCATAAATTTGATACGCTTTCTCTTTATACATATAGACTGGCAGGAAGCTATCGGTTAGGGCAAGCCTGTGTATGCGGCCTTATATTAGGAACCATTTGCATGACAGTATTTTCATTCTCAAGAAATAATGCTTTTAGGAGAAAACGATGAGTTACTTACAATGCATACATCTTTTTAAGAAAAGAAATGACTTTACCCTTGACATTTCATTTTCAATAGAAAAAAATTCTTTTGTCAGCATAGTGGGTCCTAGTGGAAGCGGAAAATCTACAATATTAAGAATCATAGCAGGCCTTACAGACAGTGACAGCACCAATACAAAAATTATACTGGACAATGACGACATTACAAAAGTTCCTCCTGGAAAACGAAAATGCGGAATGTGCTTTCAAACCAGTTCGCTGTTCCTCAACATGAACGTACAAGACAATGTAGGTTACGGACTTCGCTGCAAAGGAATAAGTAAAAAAGAAAGCAGGAAACAAGCGGTAGATTTTTTAAAGATTTTTGAAATGGAAGACTTTGCAAGACGATCTCCAGAAACTTTAAGCGGAGGAGAAGCCCAAAGAGTTTCTCTTGCACGAACCCTTATAGTACAACCGAAACTTGTACTTTTAGACGAACCGTTAAGTGCCCTTGACGAAAATCTAAGGAAAAATCTTGCAGAAGAAATTAAAAAAATGCAGGAAAAAATAGGCTTTACAGCCATTATGGTTACTCATGATTTAAATGAAGCAAAACTAATGAGTGACAGAATAATTGCAATCAAAGACGGAACTAAAAAATGGGAAGGTAAAAGTGAGAATTTCACTAGCCAAATTCTCTTCCAATCTTCATCTTTCGCTTCATATCATACATCAGAGAGTCTGCTCTCTGCTGAGCCTCTGTAAAATCATCTTTTGAAGTCGGAGTAAAAAATACGTAACCGTAAGCGCATGAAAATTCTAACTCAGTTCCATTATATCCAGCTTCCAGTTCCTTAAACTTTTTCAGTCTAAATTCGACATCTTCTTCACTGCTATGTCGACAGAAACATATAAATTCATCACCACCAATGCGAAATACCGTTCCATCTTCAATAAAAGCTTTTGTAAGACACTCACAGAATGTACTTATAACTTTGTCACCAAACAAATGTCCCTTTGTATCATTAAGTTTCTTAAGATTATTCATATCAAACAGAAGGAGACAACAGTTTATCATCTTATCTTTTTCAGGATTAAATTTTTCAATTAAAGAGAACCATGCAGTTTTACTGGCAACTCCAGTGTTAAAATCAACGAAAGCAAGCTTTTGATAAAGCATAGCCTGCTGAACGGCTTCATATTTATCTATAGTTTTTTGATTTGCAATAAACATAAAAGAGATAAACATAAAAATAATGCCAAAATTCAAGGCTATGCTTCCATAAGACCTATTTAGGCGGCCAATTATTATTATAAAGAATACTATTACGCTCAATATCATAAAAAAGTTAAATAGTTTCTGACGTTGTTTAGAGCGGAAAAAACTGCCTACATTAACTAAATACATAATATACACACAAAATGCCACACTAAACATCTGCAGGATATACATAGAATTATAAAGTTGAACAATTCCTGCAAGCTGGAGCGTAATTACGATAATGGAAACTAAAATACTAGATATAACAAAAAAATTCGATAATTTTTTCTTGGAAGAGACAGTTACATCCCTCATAAATAAAATAGCAGAAAGAAGTATAAAATGCTGATTCAAATACTCAAGGCACCAGTGAATTCCCTGATTATGTATAATAAACTGAAGAAACTTAGAATCCTCAAGAATCCACATTCCAAATAAAAAACTGATAAAACATAGGTGAAGCAAGGTCTTGTCTTCTGAGAAATTCCGTTTATACATTTTACTAAGAAAAAAGCATATAATGCCTATTATCAAAAGCATTATTCCCAATAAAAGTTTATCAATCCGTTCTAAAAAAATCCTTACAAGGATTTCCTGATAAGAACCAATATAAATGCTTGCATATTCACCTATATATTTATCACCAACAGGAGTAAATGACAGACACATTTCCCCATTGTGAACAGGAGGAAGTTCTACTATATGATAGAAAGAACGGTAATCCTCAAGCCAAGAAGGATTTTTTTCAATGTTATATTCATAAATAACTTTTCCATTCAATGAGAAAATTACAGTCTGATGATGAGAATAAAAGCAAAGTTCCTGAGGGTATTCTCCTGAATAAAAGTGATAAATACGTGTAGTCTTAGAATTTGAAGAAGAAGGAATAACTGTCGGTAAGGATGTTATATAATGTTCATTTCCTTCGCGATCATAGTAATACCAACCTGTATTACAGCTAGTAGCCTGGGGAATTTTAAACCCAAGTCTAGCGCCATTAGATTTTATAATAACAAAGAGTCCGATAATCAAGAAAAATGAAAAGAGGTATCTTATGTAATATTTTAAAATATGCTTTATAATACCGGACATGTTTTTTTATTATACATATAAATAAGCCTAAAAACAAGACATTTAATAAAAGCAGATTATCTACTTATGTTTTTATATATTAAAATTTATCAGTCAAATCCTTCATCCAAAGCCTCTACTAGAAAACTTACAGGACGAAACCCGTCATTACAGCTAAGCATTGCTGAAAAAGGATTTTTCATCCATCCATTATAAAAATTTCCACCTCCTGCACTTAATTCCTTTATAAATGGATAAAGTGTTTCCCACGCAGAATCACACAGTCCCGCAGGTTTTTGATTATCAGAAACAACAAAGACTTGTCCCTCCATAATATCACATGGATGTTCTATAGGATTTTCATACATTTTTTGTAAATCTGTGTAATCAGCCTTGCGAATTGCTGTGATTTTTACCATTTTCATACATATAAATTATACTATAGATTTCGTAGAATTCCATCGCAGATGAAATTAGGAAGCTTTCTGAGACTTCTGGAGAACAATCTAAAACTATCGGAATACAACTAGAAAAAATACGGGAATCAATAGGAGATGTAGTTTCTGCTTCTGAAGAATCAAGTGAAGCCTTCCTTGGAGTTACAAACAAAATCCGAGAAACAGATGAACTTGTAAGGCAAATTAAAAATGCAATGGAAGAACAGCAGGCAGGAAGCCGCCAGATAGGTGATGCACTGCATTCCATGAACGACAGCACTATAGAAGTAAGGACCGCTTCAGCAGAAATGGCAGAAGGAAACAAGCAAATCCTTAAGGAAGTGCAAAACCTTCAGAATGCAACAGTTACCATGAAAGACAGCATAAAAGAAATGTCAATTGGGGCCAGAAAGATAAATGAAACAGGATCAGAACTACATGACGTTTCAAATATTATGAAAGACTCCATAAACAAAATTGGAAACGAAATAGATTTATTTAAAGTATAAACATTACTGCCGGAGTTTAAACTGAACCTTTAACACGCCTATATGGCTTGAACAATGGTCCAGATACAATCTCCGGCACGTTCAATTTTCCTAACCATATCTATATAACGAAGTTCTTTTTTTACATCGCCTCCATTCTCGATTCTTTTTCGACTAGCCTTTTTCAGGCAATGCTTAGTATCATCAATTTTTGATTCGATAACTTCACTATAATTCTTTTCATTTTCCGAAATTCCCATAGTAAAGAAGGTGCAAGCCTGTTCAAAGAAAACCCGTACAAGTTCAAGATAATCCGTAAGTTCCTTTGTCCTTTCATCTGTCAAATCATAATTCTTATTAGTAATATATTTATTTGCAGTATGCATCAAGGAACACGTTTCATCGCTAAGATTTTCCAAAGAATCAGTAATATGAATGAGTCTGGAAAAATTATCCCTGTCATAAGAATTTGCATTTGGAAGCCTAGAACATTTTTGAAGGAAATCGGTAATGGAAACATTCATTTCATCTATGAAATTTTCAAGATTACTGACATTTTCATTTACTTCATCTGCCTGTTCTGGATTAAAAAAACTATTACCGATGGCATCAAACATTTCCATAACTTTAGTTGCCATTTTAGATATTTCTGCATGTATCTGAACTGTATATAAATCAGCACTTATCCTTGAATATGGAAGAATTGCAGGAAGATGATAATGAGAATCAGATTCCTTTATCGAATCAGGAACAAATTTTCTAACAAGATTTGCTATTTGATTTACAAAAGGAATGAAAAGTAAAGTTGCACATAAATTAAAAACAGTATGAAGCATTGCAATATGAGTCGTAATGTTAGCAGACGGTGTTTCAGGAACAATAAAATCAATAAGAGAAAGAAATGGTTCAAAAACCAGAAGGGCTAAAAAAGTTCCTAATACATTGAATGCTACATGAACAGCAGCAGTCCTTTTTGCATTTGTCGAAGCTCTAAAACTCGACATAACAGCATCAATAGTAGAACCTATATTACTTCCTAAAACAATTGCAGCACTTAACTTCCAACTCAAAGTACCATTAGCAGCCATAGTTAGTACAATGGCAGTCATTGCTGAACTGGAATGGATTAAAGCGGTAATTACAGCGCCTATTAAAACTCCTAAGATAATCCCAAATATTCCAAAACCAGAAATTATCATGAATATTTGGGATACCGCAGGACCAAGGGTAAGGCTTTCTTTTAAAAGTCCAAGTCCCATAAACAATAATGCAAAACCCATGAAACAGTCAGCAAAATTATGGATTTTATGCTTTTTTAAATACTTAAGGATATAACCAAAACCAAAAAGGGGGACTGCCGCTGCAGAAATTGAAAAATTAAAGCCAAAAAACGAAACTATCCAAGCTGTAACGGTTGTACCTATATTAGCACCAAAAATAACCCCTATAGCCTGTTCCAGTGAAAGAATTTCTGCATTAACAAAACTGACAACCATTACAGTTGTAGCGCCAGAACTTTGAATCAGAGCTGTAACACCTATTCCTGTAAGAACAGAATAGAATCTATTTTCCGTAATCTTCGATACAAGTTTCTGAAGTCCACTTCCAGCACCTTTTTGAATGCCGTCCGAAAGCATATTCATTCCAAAAAGAAGAAGACAGAGAGAACCTATAAAACCTACAACCTGCGCTGAAACAGTAAAAACCATAGAATAACTATAGACTATATACAGTGCTACTGTAACAGGATTTATGTAAAATCTTTGTAAAATTTATATATTAAATATAACAGTAAACACACTTCCTTTACCGACTTCGCTTGACAGCAAAACATCTGCATCATGATATTTAGCAGCATGTTTCACTATAGAAAGTCCAAGTCCTGTACCACCGTTCTGTCTTGAACGACTTTTATCAATTCTATAAAAACGTTCAAAAATCCTCTCTTTTTCGTTTTCCGGTATGCCAATTCCAGTATCCCTTACACTCAAAATTACATGCCCTTTTATATCAGAACCTTCAGAAGCGCTATTACTAATATTTATGTTGACAGAACCACCTTCAACATTATATTTAATTGCATTGTCAACAAGATTAAAGACCATTTCATAAATTACAGGATAAACACCATAAATTTCTCCACTGTCACCTGTTATATTCAGAGTTACCTTTTTATTTTTTGCAGCAGAAGACAGGGTTTCTATGATTTCACGGCATAATTGCCTAAGGGACAGGGTTTCTTTTTCCATACATATAGATTTTTCATCAAGCTTAGAAAGTTTTATTATATCATTCACAAGGGTTATCATGTGCTGTGTTTCATTATAAATTGTAGAAGCAAAATCTTTTGAAGTCTGTTCATCAGTTCCTCCATTTTTTAAGATTTCTGCAAAGCCGCTTATGCTAGTTAACGGAGTTTTAAGTTCATGGCTTACGTTTGCACTAAACTGCTGCCTAAGCTGTTCGCGTTGTAATTTTTCATAATTTTCATCTACAATTCTTTTTATAAAAGGCTTTAACTCATCATAAACTTCAATTTTATCAGGACTGTCAAAATCAATCTTATTCAGAGGCTCAACAACTTTTTTGCTTATAACAGAGGCTGAAATTCCAGAAATAATTATAGCTATAACAAGCATAATTAAAAGAATCTGACTCATTCCTATTACCAAAATCCAGACAGTATGTTGATTACAGCTTATCCTAAGCACATCGCCAGAAGACAATTGCCTTGCATAATACAAAGTTTTTTCAGTCATTGTAGACGAATACCTGGAAATCTTATACGCACCTTGCTGTTTAGCTCCTAGAAACTCCGCTCGAAAGGCATGATTTTCCAAATCCTTCGTGTCTACAGTATTATCAAAATAAACAGTTCCATCTGAATGAATCAAAGTAATTCTAGTTTTTGTTTTTAATGAAGCCAGATATTCCAAGCGAGAACTTAAAACATAGTTTTCAAGAAAAGTACTTTCGGTTTCAAGCTCTGAAAAAATCTGATTTTCAAAATAACCATACATATTTGATATAAATAAAAAAGCACAAATAAAATAAACAAGGGTTCCAACAAAAAATGTGTTTATAAAAATTCTAAAAGTCAATGATTTATTTTTCATATATATTTGTATCCCACTCCACGGATAGTTTCTATATTTTTCTCATATTCTCCGAGTTTCTGCCTCAAGGTTCTAATATGAACATCCACAGTACGACTTTCAACATCAGCTGAAATTTCCCATATCGATTCCATAAGTTTTTCGCGAGTAAGAACATTCCCATGATTTTTCATAAGAATGTAAAGAAGATCAAATTCCTTTACTGTAAGAAAAATCTGTTTATTTCCAATAAAAACACTATGACGGCTGCAATCAATCGAAATGCCTCCTAATTCAATCTTTTCACCTTTAGAATTAGAATTTTCATACCGCCGAAGTACAGCTTTTATTCTAGAAACTAAAGCCATCATACCAAAAGGTTTCGTTACATAATCATCTGCTCCAGCATCAAGGCCTGTTACAACATCATATTCAGTATCTTTTGCTGTAATCATAATAACAGGGATGGAAGATATTTTAGGATCAGACCGAATTTTTTTTAGAACAGTAATTCCATCTTCTTCAGGAAGCATTATATCAAGCAAAAGCATATCAGGTTTTTGATTTTCCAGAGACTGCCATAATTTCGAAGGTCGATCAAATCCGAGGACTTCATATCCTTGAGTCTTAAGAGAATAATCTATCAGCTTCCTAATACTGTCATCATCTTCTAAAATATAAATCATACTTAATATATAGAAGAATTTTATAAATTTTCAATGGTAAAAATGTTAAGTTTATGTAAAAAATTATAATAGTTCTATTTAAAATCAAAACAAAAAAGAGGGATTGGTAAAATCAATATTTTTTGATATTATAACGGCATTATGAAACTTCAAAAATACAGTTTGATATTTTTATTGATAGCTGTCTTATCCACACCTATTTCAGCAAAAGGATTTTTCAGCAGGCTTTTTGGTAAAAGCAGTACGACATCAGCAGGATCTGTCGGTGCAGACAGAGAACAGCTTATGCTTGTATCAGAAAAAGACATGAATGAAGCTGCAAACGAACAGTATGCACAAGTTTTGACAGAAGCAAAAAACGCAGGTACACTGAACACAGATAAAAACGTGTACAACAGGGTACAAAACATTGCTCAAAAACTGATTGCACAAACAAGCGTTTTCCGCAGTGATGCAAAATCATGGGATTGGCAGGTAAATGTCATAAAAGATGATACCGTCAATGCATGGTGTATGCCTGGAGGTAAAATTGTCGTATACACAGGTATAATAGATTCCCTTTCTCTAACAGATGGAGAACTTGCAGCAATAATGGGTCATGAAATTGCCCATGCCCTAAAAGAGCACAGCAGAGAACAGTCCAGCAAGCAATATATACAGCAGACAGGCCTTGCAGTAGTTTCTCAAGTAGCAGGATTAAGCCAGACAGGACAAACGGTTCTTTCTTTAGGAATGCAGTATGGCGTTACACTTCCTTTTAGCAGAAGCTGTGAAACAGAAGCCGATAATATGGGAACAGAATTAATGGCACGAGCCGGATACGATCCTCATGAAGCCATTAATGTATGGAATAAGATGAACGGAATGTCAAAAACATCTGTTCCAGAAATACTTTCTACACATCCGTCTAATGATTCTCGCATAAAGAACTTGACTGACATTGCAGAAAAAGTATATCCACTTTACAAAGAAACTCAAAAATAAAATTTATAGTTACCGAGGATAGATTTATATGCCACACATTACAGTTCAAATGTACCCAGGAAGAAGTGAAGAACTAAAGAAAAAACTTGCTGAAGCTCTCCTTGAAACTGCATCAAAGACTCTAGAACGGGAAAAAGAACATTTTTCAGTCAGCATTGAAGATGTCAGCCAAGATGAATGGAAGCAAACGGTTTATGATAAAATCATAAGTGACAAGAATACAATAATCAAACCTGGGTATAAAATGTAAATTAAAAAACTATAACTTTTTAGGAATCCACAATATTTTTTAATGATTCTGTAATTTTTGGCAACAGCAGTTTATCTGCAGGAAGCCAATTTACAGAATCAATTTCTTTTTCTGACAGCCATCTTGAATCTTCATGTTCAAGTAATGTTAAATTTCCAGACTTTACGCAACACAAAAAGCAATCCATGACAAGATGAAATTCAGGATAATCCCATTCCACAGTATCAATCATACGTTCTACAGAAATAAAAGCTTTAAGTTCTTCCTGAATTTCTCTAACAACAGCGACTTCAGAAGACTCTCCGCTCTCAAGTTTACCGCCGGGGAATTCCCACCAATCCTTCCATTTTCCATACCCCCTTTGCGTTGCAAAAATGCATGGCACCCCATCTCTAAGAGAGTATATTACGGCGGCAGCAACATGAATTGTCTTTAAGGAATCAGAACTTTCTTCAAATTTCAATAAAAACTCCTGTCATTAAAGCATATATTGTGTTGCATTATCATAAGACTATGCTTTTTTTCCAACAACGCAATACATTGTATCTTTTTGAAACATTTTTATATCTGTAAATCCAGCAAGTTCCATAAAATTCTTTATATGTTCAGCAGCATACCTTTTCATGCAAGGGACTTTCTTTTCCCAATCAAAATCTGGATTTCCATAATTGTTTATAACAACAAAAGATCCAGAATCCTTAAGGATGCGCTTAACTTCTTTAAAATTATTCTCAGGATCAGGCCAGAAGAAAACAGTTTCAAAAGCTGTAGCAACATCAAAAGAAGAGTCTTCCATCTCTATCTTTTCTACGCTGCCACATTTTATTTCACACCTTTTTCCAATTTCACCTTTATTTACAGACTTTGCCTTCTTTACGCTTTCTTCAGATATATCTAATCCCACAACTTTAACATTCGGAATGCGAGTCAATATTCTTTTTATATTATAGCCTCCGCCACAACCAATATCGATTACAGCAGAAGATTCTGGTATAGTAAATTGAGAAAGCCCCCATTCAGCAACAGGCCTATGCTCCCTATCCATCATAATAAGCATAAGTCTTCCAATTAAACCTTTAGGATGACCAAAATTATCAGTAAATGACATAAAAAACTCCGTTAATACTTTAAGTTAGTTATTACTAACTTGAAGTATTATACAGAATCTTATTATAATTTTCTATAGACATGACAATACTATTAATGCTTGCCCTGCAAAGATTTCCATATTATTTTTTTTGGATCCTTTATGAGCAATACCATAATCCAGACTATCATTGCAAGAACAATAACTGACATTCCGAGAAATGCATCGTTTAACATATCTGAAAGAGAAACATTAAAATACTCCGCTCCAAGTTCGATATACTCAAACACTGCATCAACAAGCCACATCATGGAAGCACCCCAAAACATATAGCAAAGAGTTCCAACCTTCATTAGACGGGCATTTTCGCTGGAATACCAGATTACAGTCGAAATAACAGCTGACATCAAGGACATTAATAATGTCATGATAAAGCAGATTCTCCCTTTAATGCATTAATATCAGAAGAATTTCTTCTTTCCATTTTTCCAAGAATAAATGTCATGATACCCCATATAACAGTAACAATTAATGACATAGAAACACCCACCGTAGCAATCTCGTGAAGCATTGCTTTTGTATCAGAAGGATTTCCAACAGCTGTCAAGAAAGGAAAGAAAGGCTGAATTTCACCATGCCAGAAATGTTCAAATGCCAGAAGTGCAGAACCTCCCCAAAGAAGTCCAGTTAATCTTTTAAGTTTCCTTGAAAAAGGTTCTTTATTCACTTTTACAGAAAAAGTCTCTGCATTCTCATTAGTTTCAGAAAGTAATCTTTTTTCTCTATTCTCAATTAATTTTACAGCAATCGATAAAAGTGCAGCTTCTACAGCCGGAACTATAAAACATGCCATACAATACTCCTCCTAGAATTTCCACAAAAATAAAAAATCTTTTTAAAGTATATTTATTTTTCAAATGCAAGTCTAGGGAAATTATCTTCTTCTACATAAATAATGCCACATTGAACAAAACCTAATTTTTTTAGCATGTTTTGCATGACTTTATTATCACCATGAGTATCTATACGAAGATGACGGCACTGTTTATAAGCCCAGTTTATACAGAAAGACCCTATTCCTTTTTCAGACCCATCAGAAGCAACCCTGTGCACAACTCCATAAGGACTTTCATTAACCCAATTTCCATCTGATATATTTTTGTATGTCGGTTCTATGTCTTTTCCATACATATAAAAAAATGTTCCGATAACCCTGCCGCTATCATTTACACAGACATAACTGTTACCATCTTTTATATCACTGAGAATCAAATACTCTGGGGGCCATTTATTGGGCCCCCACTGATTGGGATTCCCGTGCTGAACCATAAATTCCCTTGCATATGCATAGATTTCCATTATTCTGGCAAGATCCTGCTCATTGGATTTTCGTATTTCCATTTAATTCCCCATATATTAGTTTTAATAACTTTTAGAATACCTGCTTATTATATGCAGAAATAACATTTTTCATCCTAGCCGCAGGACGTATAATGCTTTGAAGGGAATGCCCCTTATTTAAAGTATCAATAATAGCCGCAACATAATGATGCATTCCGACAGGACAATACCATTTTTTTTCAAGCAATTCTGGATTCTGATAAATCAAATTAGTTGTAAAAATGCGGTCAAAAAGCTTTTTCTCATAGGCTTCATCAAACCTGTCAAAGCCATGTGTAAACAGTCCGAATGTTGAAAAAACAAATACACGGGATGCCCCGCGATTTTTTAGCTGTTCAGCAACATCTATAATACTGCCGCCAGAAGAAATCATATCATCTACTACAATTACATCCTTACCGACAACTGATTCCCCGCAGAATTCGTGAGCAACAATAGGATTTACACCATTAACTATAGAAGCATAATCACGTCGCTTGTAGAACATGCCAATGTTTACTCCAAAAACAGAAGACATAAATACAACACGAGACATAGCGCCTTCATCTGGAGAAATAAACATCATGTGATCACTATCTATAATCAAATCATCATATTCTTCAAGCAATTTATGCGTAAATTGAAGTGATGGAGATACATTTTCAAAACTACTGAAAGGAATTGCCTGCTGTACGCGACTATCATGTGCATCAAATGTAATAACATCCTTTACACCCATAAATTCAAGTTCATGAAGCATTACGGCACAATCAAGAGACTCCCTGACAATACGGCGGTGCTGCCTGCTTTCATACAGAAAAGGCATAATTACAGTAATACGGTCTGCCTTACCATTGCATGCTGAAATTATTCTCTTTAAATCCTGATAATGATCATCTGGAGACATGTGATTTTTAAATCCATTCATAGTGTATTCTATAGAAGAATTAGTAACATCTACCAGAATATATAAGTCTCTGTCTCTAATAGACTCCTTTATTAAGCCTTTTCCTTCTCCAGTTCCAAATCGGGGGCATTCAGTAGGAATTAAAAAATGACCCCCATTTCTCCAATCAGAAAGCACCTTATCTATATTTTTGCCCATAGAAAGTGCTGATTCCAAAGCAATAATGCCAAGCTTACCAGCCATACATCCTTCCTAAAACTAACTTTTCCATCATACATTTGCCTTAATTTAAATAATCAGCAATATAAAAATTATAGACCAGCATATCTTTAAAAACAAGTATTACACAGAATTATAGATTGCTTACATTTTCTGCATTGCATGAAAAAAAATATTATGATAAAAGTTATATATAGGACAGGAAAATCACGATAACTTATGTACAATGAAAAATAAATATTGCATTCTAAGCCCATTAAAACAAATACTCTGCATTATTATATATTTGATACCAATACTATCAGTATTTTCTAAAAATTTTTCATTAAATCCAGAATGGAAGACAAAAGATTTTTCGGCAATACTTTACAATAATACAAGTGGACTTCCCACATCAGAAGCAAATACAATAGTAGAAACAGAAGACGGCTTCATCTGGATAGGAAGCTACAGTGGACTGATACGTTATGACGGAAAATCATTTGAACGCATAGACTCTTCAAAAACAGGCATTGCCAATGTAACAAGCATGATTGAAGATTCTAACGGACGCCTTTGGATAGGAACAAATGACAGTGGCGTAGCTGTCATGGAAAACAATAAATTCCAGATGTACAGTAAAAAAGAAGGAATGCCGGCCTTGTCTGTCCGATCAATAGCAGAAGACGAAGAAGGGAACATATACATTGCAACGACACATGGTATAGTTTCAATAGACAAAAGCATGCAGTTGCATACATTAAAAAATCCTCAAATAAATGAAGAAAATATTTTAATGCTTAAAGCAGGAACAGATAATACAATATTTGGAGTAACAAGAAGCGGCACTGTATTTTCTATTAAAAATAAAAAAATCATGACTTTCTCCAATGAAATTACAAACGATTCCTTTACAATCCATACAATCCTACCGGATATAAATAATCCAGGATTTTTATATCTTGGAACTACAGGTTCTGAGATTTACTACGGAAACATTGCCGACGGAATAAATTCAATGAAAAAGATTTCAGCAGCTCCTCTTTCCTACATAAATTCTATTAACAGAATAGGAAATTCAATATGCGTAACTGCTGACAATGGAATAGGCTTCATTCATGAAAATAAGGTTATTCCAGTAACAAACGTTCCCATGACTACATCTATAGAAAGCATGATGAGCGACTATCAAGGGAACTTATGGTTTGCTTCCTCTCAGCAGGGAATTATGAAAATAGTTCCCAATCGTTTTACCGATATCTTTAAGCTATATAATATTGAAGAAGAAGTTGTTTATACGACATGCCTCCACGATGACATTCTTTTTATTGGTACAAAAAACAGCGGCCTATTAGCCATACAGAATGAAAAACTCTTAAAGGATATCCCCATAACAAGTGCAAAATCAGCATCTGGAATAGACTTAAAGCAAAAAAATCTTCTGCAAATGCTTAATAACTGCAGAATACGTTCTATCATAAAAGACAGCAGAAACAGACTTTGGTTCAGTACATTCAGTAAATATGCACTTGTATGCTATGACAACGGCAATGTATTAACATTTACTCAGGATGATGGATTACCATCAAATAGAATCAGGTCAATATGTGAACGAAATGATGGAAGCATAATGGCATGCTGTACAGGAGGCCTGGCAGTCATAAACAATAAAAAACTTACTGCTGTATATGGAGATGATTCACTAAAAAGCAATACAGAGGTAATGACAGCAGCACAGATGAATAATGGAGACTCCGTCCTAGGAACAGACGGAGGAGGAATATACATAATAAAAACAGACAACACAATTTTGCATAAAGGCATTGAAGATGGACTCAATTCAGATGTCATCTTAAGAATAAAAAAGGACATTTCTAAAAATATATTATGGATAATAACAAGCAATTCAATCGCATTCATTACAGAAGACTATAAAATAAACACCATAAAGAATTTTCCATACTCAAACAATTTTGATTTATACCAAAACTCTAAAGGAGAAATGTGGATACTTAGCAGCAATGGAATATATGTTACAAATGTAAATCAGCTTTTAGAAAATAAGGAAATAACACCTCTGTATTATGGAATGACAAACGGCCTTTCATGCCTTGCCACCGCTAACTCATACAGTTCTCTTTCACAAGATGGAACCTTATATATTGCAGGATCAGCAGGAACTGTTCGAGTAAACATAGAACAGCATGACGACGATATCAGTAAAGTTAAAATGGCAGTGCCTAATATTTCTGCAGACGGCACATACATAAATCCGAATCAGTCAGGTAAATTTATAATTCCATCCAATGTAAAAAAAATCACTATTTACAGTTATATTTTCAATTATTCACTGATGAACCCTCAAATCACATATTGTCTTAAGGGTTTTGAAAAAATTCCTACTACAATAAAAAGAAATGATCTTGTTCCTGTAAGCTATACAAACCTAAAAGGAGGAGAATACCATTTTATAATTCAGATACAAGACTCTCATGGAAATAACATAAAATCCTTAGACATTCCTATTGTAAAACAGCATGCAATCTGGGAACTGATGTGGGTACGAATTATAATACTTTTGCTTATGCTTTCTGTAATCCTAAGTACTATAAAGTTCTATATCAGTTACAGGACAAATTCTTTTCTAAAGAAAGAAAATGCCCAAAAGCAGCTTATACGTGAAATCGTAGAAGCATTTGCAAAAGTCATAGACATGAAAGACAAATATACAAATGGACATTCCTTTAGAGTAGCAGAATACACATCAATGCTGGCAAAGGAATTAGGTTATGACGATGATACAATAGAAAAATACTATAACATAGCCCTTCTGCATGACATAGGAAAAATAGGCATTCCTCCAGAAATTCTAAATAAACCTGGCAAGCTGACAGCAGAGGAATTTAACATTATAAAAAATCATTCTGCACTAGGCTATGAGACACTAAAAGACATCAGCATAATGCCGGAACTCGCCACTGGTGCCGGTGCACATCATGAACGCCCAGATGGAAAGGGCTATCCAAGATGCCTGAAAGAAAACGAAATTCCACGGGTAGCCCAACTTATTGCAGTCGCAGACACTTTTGATGCAATGTACTCAGACAGACCGTACCGTAAAAGAATGAATTTTGAAAAAGCTGTTTCAATCATGAAGGACGTAAGTGGAACACAATTAAAAAGCGATGTCGTAAATGCATTCTTAAATCTGGTAAAAAAGGGAGAATTTAAAGCCGCTGATGATTATGGTGGAGGTTCAACAGAAGATATAAATAATATCCGGCAACGCCTTAACAATGATGAAAATCTGCAAAAATAAAAATTATAAATAAGCTATACGCTAGAAGTAGCTCTAAGCGAAGTAACTATATTTTTTCAGCCATTCCTCATAATCAGCTTCGGTAACACAATTTTCAAAATCAAAGATTGCATTTTCAATATCTTCCGTTCCTCCAGTTTGCTGCATTAATTCATACATAGACTGTAAACGTGCATATACTTTTTCTGCTTCTTCTTTCATACCTCTATTTTCTAACACTGAGACATTTTTTGCAAGTCTTTTTATAAATTAGTTTCAAAACAAAATTTTCCTTTCTGAAGCAAAACTTTATCAAAATCTATATTGACA
>JAILPY010000081.1 GCA_024699235.1 Treponema sp.
GGCGGAAAAGACGGACACCCCTTTCCTGTTCCGACAAGAATATATGATGAGTCAATACGAGTTTTAGGAGACTCTATCGAAAAGTCAAAATTGGGGTATAATGATAAGTCTGAATGTCTGAGAAGGCTGCATTCTACTGCAATGGAGATAGAGCGTAACTGCGCTCCTGAAGCAGACTTTGACAGGACTATTGATCATGAAAAAGAAAATTCTAAAGAATGGGGTGGAAGAACCTGCTATGAAGACTAATGTCTCTGTTTCTTTTCGCATACTGTTTTTTGTATTGCTGGCATTGCTTGTAATTACTTTTTGCTTTTACATGTTTTATATTTCTCCCCGCTATGGAGTGGAAGAGATTTCGGGATCTGAAATACCAGAAAACAGGTCTTATCATATTGTTATAGTAGGCCGCTCCCAGAATGAATCATTTTTGAAAGATATTTTTACAGGCGCTGAAGAAATAAGCAGGGAATATGACTGCGTTGTAGAAATGAATGTCCCTAAGTCTACAGTAGAAAGGGAATCTCTGCAGAATTTGCTCGATTATGCTTCTTACACAAATGCTGACGGTGTAATTGCCTATATGGACGAAAGTGATTTTAATGTAGAAGTTCCGCTCAACAAAGACAAAGAAACGATTCCTCTTGTTACTGTTGCTCAATACCTTCCTTCTGTTTCTCAGATTTCTTATATTGGTACAAACTATTCTGAGCTGGGAAGGAAAATTTCTTATGAATGTACTACCTATCTTAGAGGCAGGGGGTCTCTGATTGTAATTAATACTAATATGGAAAATAACCCTAATTACAGCATCCTTATGTCTTCTCTTACAAATTCATTAAGTAACTGGATGAATATTGATACTTCTGTAATAGAGCTTTCTTCTTCTAGCGAAATACATAAGAGGAATGCCATTGTTGAACGTAAAATCCGAGAAGATGCCGTAAATTTAATTGTCTGTCTTTCTTCCGAAGATACCATTCATGCCGCTCAGCTTGTGACGGATATGGGCATTGGCGGTGAAATAGGCATAATAGGCTTTGGAGAGGG
Organism: Treponema sp.; assembly: GCA_024699235.1. Classification (GTDB taxonomy): domain Bacteria; phylum Spirochaetota; class Spirochaetia; order Treponematales; family Treponemataceae; genus Treponema_D. Next base: position 1,051 of record JAILPY010000081.1, read on the forward strand.
CAGTGTAGTTGAAAAGTATCTTGAAAACGGGATTGTAACGGAACTGCTTTCCATAGATTCCCAAAAGATAGGAAGGTCTGCACTTAGGGAATTGTTTGAATACATTCGGTATGGACATGCAAATAATTATATTACTGCAGATGTCCGCGTAAAAAAGGCAGGCTCCCTATGAACGTAAGTATTATTAAGAAACTGAATACTAATTTCAGGCTGCGTATTTTTATATGCGTAATTGCTGCAATAGTTGTCATTGCCTTTTCATTCCTTTTTATGATAAACATGAACCGTAAGGCTCTTGAAAGAATCGGAAGGACTTATGAGACAAACCGAAAGCTCAATACTATTACTACATATATTTCTAATACCGAAAAGGCCTTAAGTGATTATATGCAATACCGTACTTTTGAAAGCATTGACTCTTATTATCACTTTCAGTCCTTAAGCGAAGACTCTGCTTCGTATTTGCGGAAAAGTCCTTCTACCGATACCATAAGGCACAAAGAATTTATTGTATATCAGCTTCTGTCTTCATTCTTTAAATACAGTCTTGATGCCGTAACTTCTCTGCGTGCAAACAATGCAGAAAATGCCATGATTTTTTATAAGAAAAGCATGTCCTGCTATTCCATGCTTTTGTCTCAGATGGAAGACTTGAACATGCTGATGCTTCAGCGCAATGCAGAAATTTATACTGCCAGTTATGGACGGTATGCTGCTTATGTCAGGCTAAGCATAATTTTTATACTTATATTGTTCAGCCTTATTCTTGCAATACTGTATCTGTCGCTGAATATTATTACAAAGCCTCTTATGGATATTTCTCATGTTGCAAACCGTGTCGCTCACATGGATTTCGACGTTCCTTTGTTTAATAATCAGGACGATGGAGAAATCGGAATTATATGCCGTGCCTTTGACCGCATGATAGTGAGTATCCGTGAGTATGTTGATAAAATATGGGAAAAGGCTGCCCAGGAAAATGAGCTTAGGGAAAGGGAAATGGAAATGAGGGAGCTTTATGCCGATGCTCAGCTGAGGGCCCTGCAAAATCAAATAAATCCACACTTTCTTTTTAATACTCTGAATACGGGCGCTCAGCTTGCAATGATGGAAGGTGCTGATAAAACATGTTACTTTATGGAACAGGTAGCAGATTTTTTCCGCTATAACATCCAGCAGAAAGGTCACGTAGCAACCATCGATGAAGAACTGTCTCTTGTAGACAGCTATGTATATATTATGAAAGTGCGTTTCGGAGACCGCGTTGAATTCATAAAGAAAGTTTCATCGGAAAAGCACGAAACTCTTTTGCCAAGAATGACTCTGCAGCCTCTGGTTGAAAACTGCATGAAATACGGCCTAAAAGAGGCAAAGGGCATCATTGAAATTTCAGTTGAAAAAGAAGTTTTTCAGATATTGATTAAAATTTCTGATAATGGGTGCGGCTTTTCATCTGACTTGCGAAAAAAAATCTTAAAGGCAGAGACTCCTCTGCCTCTTAAAGATGACAAGACGGGAACGGGAACTGGCTTAATAAATGTAATTTCACGGCTTAGAATTTACTTCCATAGAAATGATGTTTTTGATATATTAACAAATGAGCAAGGCGGCACGACCTTTTTATTAAGGATTCCAAATGTATAATATTTTACTGACAGACGATGAACAGATAATGATTGATTCTCTTAAGTTTATTATTGAGAAGAATTTTGCTTCGGAAGTGCAGATTTTTTCATGTCTGTCAGGCACTCAGGCTCTGGAAGTAGTTGCAAAAAATCAGATAGACATTATTTTTATGGATATAAACATGCCTTCTCTGAATGGCCTTGAAACTCTTAAATATATAATACAGTCAAAGCCTGATATTGTAATTATCATCTTGAGTGCATTTGACCAGTTTCAGTATGCTCAGGAAGCCGTTAATTTAGGTGTCTATAAATATCTTACCAAGCCTGTCAACAGAAATACAGTTGTAGAAACAGTAAAGAATGCCATGAATCTTGTTGACCAGAGGCGAGGCCGAGTGACAAGTGAAGTTGAGCTCTATAAAAAGCTCGACCTTGTTTCTCCAATGATAGAAAGTGATTTTATTTATTCTGCAGCTTTCAGCGAAGGAAAAGACGTATCCGAGTATTTCTCTTATTTTGATATTCATGATAGCGTTTGGTGCTTCTGCTGCCTTGAATTTCCCCGCATGAAAAAGCAGTCAGAAGTATACCCGAAGCTAAGGGAGACTCTGACTTCCAAGAGCCGTTGCATTATAGGCTCCTTTATGATGAATAGGATTGTCGTATTCTTTATTTTCCCATCCGGCAAAAATGAGACTGTAATACAGGATGAGCTTTCATACATATATAAGCTGTTGAGCATCAGCATCGGTTCTGGCATACGTGCTGGAGTAAGTGATTTTGAAACTGACATTAAGAGAACAAACATTGCATACAGCAAGGCCGTAGAAGTCTTGAGCAAAGTTCCTGCTGAAGGTGGAATTTATTTTGCATATAATGAAATAAAGCACTCTGAAGAAAAAAACAATTCAGGAATTATTGCAGAAAAGATTTTTGGCAGAGTGAAGGCTGGAGACTCTGGCGTAATAAATCCTCTTGTGACGGCATACTGCAATGCGCTTATGGAAAAATATTCCGGAGATATGGGCCGCATAAAGAATTCTATGTTTGAGCTTTTGGTAAATGTCCGGAACATTACGTCTGAAATAGATAATTCTTATGAAAACGATGCATTTTCCAATGCATTTTCTGTATTGAGCAATACAGATAATATGGATGAAATAATGTTATACATGCAGTCTCGGTGCTGTGAGTGTGCAAGCCATGTCTTTCAGTATTCATCTAAGCTTAATAATCCTATCATTGAGAAGGCGGTTGCCTTTATTAACGAGCATATTGCAGAAAACATTTCTCTTGAAGATACTGCGGCAGAAGTTAATGTCAGTCCTTTCTACTTGAGTAAATTATTTAAAGAAGAAAAGAACGAAAATTATATTTCTTATATAACAGACATAAGAATGCAGATGGCTCAGGAACTTTTAAAGAATCCTCGCGCCAGCATAAAAGAAGTCAGTGCAAGCGTAGGATATAAAGATCAGAATTATTTTAGCAGGCTGTTCCGGAATAAATTTGGTCTGACTCCTACCGAATATAGAGATGGAGCAAATGGTGCAAAGAAGTAATAGTATAAAAAGTGTTGTCATTATTGTGCTTGCCTTATTGTTTGTATCCTGTAAGGTAAAGTCTTCCAAGTCTGAATCTTCAAATAAAAATAAATTTAATCTTGTAGAAAAAAAGGCAACTATAGGCTTTTCTATAGATACCCTTGCACTGGAAAGATGGCAGAGGGATCTTGATGTCTTTATGAATAAAGCTAAAGAACTTGATGCAGAGGTAATTGTCCAGAATGCAGGAAACAGTGTGGATGAGCAGATAAAGCAGCTGCTTTATCTAATGGAAAGAAAGGTTGATGCAGTTGTAATTGTTGCAAAGAAAAGGGATTCTCTTACAGAGCCTATAAAGGCCCTGCGTTCAAAGGGAATAAGCGTTATTTCTTACGATCGCCTTATTACTGATGCAGACATTAGCCTTTATATTTCAGTTGATACGGAACGTGTCGGCGAACTTATGGCAAGGCGGTTTATTTCTACCGGAGTCGGAAAAAAATGGTATCTTATTTTAGGTCCTGAAGAAGACTTTAACATGAGCCTGCTGCAGAAAGGCGTGAGCAAGGTTATTGCCGGCAAAGGAATCTCTATAGAAGGAATCTTTTATACCAGCGGCTGGAATTATGACGTTTCTTATAACGAAGCCGTAAACCTTATTACCAGCGGTAATATTCCTGATGCTATTGTATGCGGAAATGATGCCGTTGCCGGAAGCGTCATAAAGGCATTTGACGATTACTATCCTGGATATCATGTTTCTATATGCGGACAGGATGCAGACATAGCAGCATGCCAGTATGTCGTGCGCGGAAAGCAGGATTTTACTGTCTATAAGCCTATTTCAGAGCTGTCAGAAATGGCTGCGGAGTATGCAGTCCAGCTTGCAAAAGGCAAGAAAGTTTCAGAAATAGTCCCTGAACAAAGGAAAATCAATAACGGATATGCAGAAATTCCTGTTGTGTGGCTGGATCCAAAGATTGTAGAAAAAAACAATATAGATGAAGTAATTATAAAGTCCGGATTTCACACATATGGTGAAGTTTACAGATAAAACTGCATCTAGATTTTTTTTATGACAAAAAAATCTAGAAACTTAGTAGAAATTCTTCCTAAAAAAATAAATGACTTATTGAAATTCGCAAAATTTTGCAGAATTTCGCTTCTCCGCTAGCATATCTTTTCTGCTAGAATTAAACCATCAAATAAAACAAATAGTATTTTCTAAGGGGGAAACTATGAAAAAAATTATGGCAGTGCTTTTGGCTGGTATGATGCTTGTACCAAGCGTATTTGCAGCAAAAAAGGCTAAAAAGATTTCTAAAAAAGTACCTATCGGTGTATCTATGCCTACAAAGGAACTCCAGCGCTGGAATCAGGATGGAGCAAACATGAAGGCTGTTCTTGAAAAGAAAGGATATAAGGTTGACCTTCAGTATGCAAACAATGACATTGCAACACAGACAAGCCAGATTGAAAACATGATAACAAAGGGAGACAAAGTTCTCGTTATCGCTTCTATCGATGGTTCTGCTCTTAAGGGAGTTCTCGATACAGCAAAAAGACAGGGCGTAAAAGTTATTGCTTATGACCGTCTTATCATGAACTCAAATGCTGTTTCATACTATGCAACATTCGATAACTACAAAGTAGGTACAATCCAGGGTGACTTCCTTGTTGACAAGCTCAACTTGAAGAACCGCACAAAGGCTGATCCTGCTTATATCGAACTTTTCACAGGTTCACCAGATGACAACAACATCAACTTCTTCTTCGGTGGTGCTATGGACGTTCTTAAGCCATACATCGACAGTGGCGTTCTCGTAGTTCCTTCTGGACAGACATCAAAAGCACAGTGTGCAACTCTCAACTGGTCAACAGAAGAAGCTCAGAAACGTATGGAAAACCTCATCTCTGCACAGGGATACGGTCCACGCGGAAAGAAACTTGATGCAGTATACTCATCAAATGACTCTTGTGCTCTTGGTATCACAAATGCTCTCGTAGCAGCAGGTTACACAGCAGCAGACTTCCCAATCGTTACAGGTCAGGACTGTGACAAGCCAAGCGTAAAGAACATGCTCGCTGGTACACAGGCTATGTCTATCTTCAAGGATACACGTACACTTGCTAACAAAGTTGCTGAAATGGTTGAAGCTTTGATGAAAGGTAAGGAACCTCCAGTAAACGATACAAAGACTTATGACAACGGAACAGGAATCATTCCTTCATATCTTTGTGATCCAGTATTTGCTACTGTAGACAACTACAAGAAGTTGCTTCTTGATTCTGGTTACTATACAGAAGCTGACTTGCGCTAAAATCATTAAGAGAACTTGATGTTAAGGCAGGATGGCAAATCCTGCCTTACTTTTACTAAGGAGGAGGTTCCGATGGCAAAAACATTGTTGGAAATGCGTCATATTACAAAGACATTTCCTGGTGTAAAGGCCCTTGATGATGTTAACTTGAAAGTAGATGAAGGTGAGATTCACGCACTTGTCGGTGAAAACGGTGCTGGAAAATCAACCTTGATGAGTGTTTTAAGTGGCATTTATCCATTTGGTACATATTCCGGCGATATTATCTATAACGGAAATATATGTAAATTTCAAAATATTAAAGACAGTGAAAAATGCGGTATTGTTATTATTCATCAGGAACTTGCTCTTGTTCCTCTTTTAACAATAGGTGAAAATATGTTCCTTGGCAATGAACAGGGAACAAAAACAAAAATTGACTGGGCAAAAACTTACAGTAAGGCTGATGAACTTCTTAAGAAGGTTGGTCTTAAGGATTCTTCCCATACCCTCATCAAGGATATTGGTGTTGGTAAGCAGCAGCTTGTTGAGATTGCAAAAGCAATGGGTAAGAATGTAAAGCTCCTCATTCTTGATGAGCCTACAGCTTCCCTTAACGATACAGAAGCAAAGCATTTGCTTGATCTGCTCCTTGAATTCAAGAAGCAGGGAATGACTTCAATTCTTATTTCACATAAATTGAATGAAGTTTCTTATGTTGCAGATAAAATTACAGTTATCCGCGATGGTCGCGTTATCCAGACAATGGACAAGGCCAGTGACTCGTTCTCTGAAGATAACATAATTTCTGCAATGGTTGGACGTAGCATTACAGACCGTTTCCCTAAGAGAACTAATTCTAAGATTGGGGAAATTTGCTTTGAGGTAAAGGACTGGTGCGTTGACCATCCAGTATTTGACGGAATAAAGGTATGTGACCATGTAAACTTTAATGTTCGTAAAGGCGAGGTTGTCGGAATAAGCGGACTTATGGGTGCTGGACGTACTGAGCTTGCAATGAGCATATTCGGTCATTCTTATGGTGCAAACATACGCGGTCAGATTTTCTTGAACGGCAAGGAAGTAAAATTCCCTAATGTAAAGACAGCCATTAATCATCATATTGCGTATGTAACTGAAGACCGTAAAGGCAACGGACTTATTCTTTCGGAATCAATTTCTCGCAATACTTCTTCTGCAAAACCTGAAAAAATTTCAAAGCATGGAATTGTTGACTTTGATAAAGAGCGTGAAGTAGCACGCTTTTATGTTAAGGAAATGCATACAAAGTGTGCCTCTATAGAAGAGAATGTAGGTAACCTTTCTGGAGGAAACATGCAGAAAGTCCTTTTGGGAAAATGGCTTTTTGCGGATCCAGACATTCTTATACTTGATGAACCTACTCGAGGCATTGATGTTGGTGCAAAGTATGAAATTTACTGTATCATCAACAAGATGGTTGAAGAAGGCAAGTCTGTAATCTTCATATCATCAGAAATGCCAGAGGTTCTTGGTATGAGTGACCGTATCTACGTAATGAACGAAGGCCGCATGGTGGCAGAACTTCCTGCAAAGGAAGCAAGTCAGGAAAAAATTATGACCTGCATTATTAATTCAGGTAAATAAAAGAGAGGAGAAATATGGCATCTACATCTTACAATCTTAAGCGCACGCTTAAAAGTAATACAATATTTTTAGTTCTTATAGCCGTTATGGTACTGTTCCAGGTTCTTATCGTAGCAACAGGAAATGGTTCTTTGTTTGCTCCACAGAACGTTACGAACATCATTAAGCAGAACTCTTATGTCGTTATTCTTGCGACTGGTATGCTGCTGTGTATTCTTACAGGCGGTAACATCGACCTTTCCGTTGGTTCTATAGTATGTCTGGTAGGCGCACTTGCCGGTACATTCATAAAGAACATGGAAATGAATATTTATCTTTCAATATTCTTGTGCCTTATAATAGGTATTTTGATTGGTGCATGGCATGGTCTGTGGATTGCTTTCATTCACATTCCTCCATTTATCGTAACTCTTGCCGGTATGCTTTTGTGGCGTGGCGTTGCCCTTATAGTTCTTAACGGATTGACAATTTCTCCTATGCCAGACAAGTATCTTGCTCTGTTCAACAGTTCAATACCGGCAATTTCAAATGAAACCTTTGATAAAATGGGGTATGATGCCGTACATGCACTTACTTTCAAGGTAACAATGATTATTGCTGTAGTCTGCTGCTTAATCTATGTTATAGTTCAGTTCCTTAACAGGACTTCAAAGATAAAGAAGGGATACGAAGTAGAGCCAATGGCATTGTTTATTGGTAAGCTTGTCCTTCTTTCTGCTGTAATCCTTGTAGTTGCAGGCTTGCTTGGACAGAACGAAGGTCTTCCTGTAATCTTAATTCTTATGGCTGTAATAGTTGCAGCTTATGGATATTATACTCAGAATACTGTTCCTGGCCGCTACTTGTATGCACTTGGCGGCAACGCAAAGGCTGCTCAGCTTTCTGGTGTTAATACAGACAAGGTTATGTTCTTTGCATATACAAACATGGGATTCCTTTCTGCTGTTGCAGCCCTTGTATGTATAGCAAGATTTAACTCTGCTGCTCCTACTGCAGGTACTAACTACGAAATGGATGCAATCAGTTCATGTTTCATTGGCGGTGCTTCTGCTTACGGTGGAACAGGTACTGTTGGCGGCGCTGTTATTGGTGCTATCTTTATGGGTGTTCTTAACAACGGTATGTCAATCCTTGGCGTTGACTCTAACTGGCAGCGTGCTGTAAAGGGTCTGGTTCTTCTTCTTGCTGTTCTGTTTGATGTTGCTTCAAAGAAAAAGAAGTCAGGAAAATAATCGTTCCCTAAAAAACTAGTTCCTTCCTCCAAAGGATATATATGCCCTGTGCCACGTTGTGGTGCAGGGCTTTTTTATGTTATAGTAGGGACATGATAAAGGCTCAGATACAGGACAAGGAACTGTCCGAATATTTACAGGTCCTTCAGAAAGATGAAATGATTCATTTTACTATGGCAGAAGGAAGGATACGCGGTGCACTGTTTCATGGAACTCATTTTGTAAACCAGATGCGTGCCCAGCATGATACCGGCATTTTGGAAACATATATACTTGGTCAGGCAACTTTGTGCGGGGCATTGCTTATACCGTCACTTATGAAAGGGCGAGAGCATGTCAGCTGGAGGTATGACGTTGAATCTTCCCCTGCAAAGGGATTTAATGTAGAAGCTGATTCGACTGGCTGGGTTCGTGGTTACCTTCTTACCGACCGCATTCCTGTAGAAAAGCCTTTGGAAAACTGGGATATGACACCTTTCCTTTCTGGCGACGGTTTTATGACAATTCAGGCCGTGCGCCCTGGCGATAAATATCCTCAGACAAGTTCTGTAAATACTACAGGTAACATTGCAGACGACCTTGTGTTCTTCTTTGACCGCAGTGAACAGCTAAAGACTGCATTGACTACTTCTATTCAGATGGATAAAAAGGGACGGGTCGTAGGTGCCGGAGGAATCTTTATTCAGGTAATGCCGGGAACAGGCGGTCATTATAATGGAAAGGCAAAGCTTGGAGCGCAGATAAATACTTCATCGGATCAGGACGAAAATGAAGCTATTATAGAAAAAATAGAAAATGCATACAGGGCGGCTCCTTCTTTAGGAACTTGGTTCAGTCAGGGGCATTCTCATGAAGAATTCCTGCAGGAAATCTTTGGAGAATTTAATCCTGTCGTAGCAGTTCATAGAGATATAGTGTATGACTGTCCCTGTTCCAAGGAATCTTTTTTACGCTTTCTTAAGACATTGTCTGAGGCTGACAGAAAAGATCTAAAGGATAAAAACGAAACCCTTGAATTGCGCTGCCAGAATTGCGGATCTGTTTATTATGTTAAGCCAACTGAATTCTAAGCTCAAAAAGCATATTCCTGCATTAATTTCTGTATGGCGAAAGAATGCAGACGGATCAAGGCTTTCTGGCAAAGAACTGACCTCTGTTTCTCAGTCGCTTTTGTCCTTGCAAAGGGGACTTACAGGGGACAGGAAGCTTGCCGGCGCAGGCTATATGGATAGTTCCAGTTATTTGGGAGCGTATCTTTTGTATTACTGGCCGGTTTCGTACATGCAAATTTCACTGGAGGCAGAAGGTCTTCATCCATTTATAAAAAAAGAAAATCTTCGTGTCCTGGACATTGGTTCTGGCCCTGCACCGGCATCGGCGGCCTTGTGCGATTCTTTTTCTGTAAAGGATGTTACCCTTGTCGATTCTTCTAAAAAGGCACTTGATATTGCAAGGCGTCTGTTTTTATCAGAATGGAAATCTTGTAAGGTTAATGCTCTTGTCCATGATTTTGAAGCAGGCCAGCTTCCCGGCCTTGAAGGGCAATTTGACATTATTGTAATGAGTCATTCCTTAAATGAATTATGGAAAGATAAAAAAAATTCTATAGGACTTAGGACTTCATTTCTAAAAAATATATCATCTTTACTGGATAAAGACGGCATTATTCTTGTTTCAGAACCTGCTTTGCTTTTGACTAGCCGTAATCTTATTAATGTAAGGGATAATCTTGTGCAGGATGGATTTTCCGTTATTTCACCATGTTTGTGTTCTCAAATATGCCCTATAACGGAGGCGAAAAGTCAGCAGACTTGTCATGCAGAAATAGCCTGGAAGCCTGTGGAACCTGTTGCTTCTATAGCCCGCCTTGCAAAGCTTGACAGGCAGTCTGTAAAGATGACCTACATGGCATTTAAAAAAAGTCTGGATTCAAATGCAGATGATCGGGAAAATTCTAGCAATAAAATATACAAGGTAGTTTCGGATGGTATGCTGAATAAATCAGGCCGCATAAGGTATTTATTATGTGACGGGAAAAAAAGGATTCCTCTTTCAGCAAAAAAAGACGATCCGCGTGCTAAAGAGCTTGGATTTTTTACATTGTCCCGTTATGATTCCGTCAGTCTAGAATGTCCTGAATTAAGGGGAGATTCTTCTGCCCAAGCCTTTGGAATAAGTTCTGATACAAAAATACATATACAGAAATTTGCCTTATAATGAATTTACGGAAGAAAATTCAGATCTTTAAGCCACTCGTAAAGGGCTTCGTTCCAATGGAATGCCTGCATGAATTTATTGTTCATCATTCCAAATCCATGACCGCCCCATTCATACTGTGCGAAAGTGCATGTGATGTTTTTTTTCTGAAGTGCAGCAAATAAGCGTTCGCTGTTTTCAAAAATAACAACAGGGTCGTCGTGGCATGCTACAAGGTAAACAGGCGGCATGCTGTCAGGAATCTGCATTTCCATTGAAAATAAGTCTTTCTGCTCTTGGCTTGGATTCTTGCCAAGAAGGCTTTTTCTGGACCATTTGTGTCCTATGTCTTCCTGCATTGTTACGACAGGATAGACTGGAATTACAAAATCTGGCTTAAGGCTTACGTCTGTATGAATGCCTATCTTTTCTAGTTCATTAACGCGTTCGGCAAATGCTCCTGCCCATGTAACTAAGTGTCCCCCTGCCGAAAAGCCTATGATTCCAACTTTTGAGGGATTTATTTTATATTGTCCTGCATTTGTGCGTATAAGCTGTATTGCCCTCTGGATATCCTGCATCATTGCAGGGTAGTGATAATTATCCTTTGCCACCCTATAGCGAAGGACAAATGTTGTTGCTCCATGAGAATTAAACCATTTTGCAGTTGTATGGCCTTCATTGTAAATGCCAAGGTGATGGTAGCTTCCTCCAGGACATATTATTACGGCAGTACCGCAAGGATTGTCTGGAATTGTTACTTCCATAATAACCCGTGTTCCTGGCATTTCTTTTGTCTTTGCCCATATATTTACTGTTTTGTTCTTTTTGGCATGGCAGGGTATGAGTGCAAATATAAATAGGGTAATGACAAAAAGAAAATGCCTGTTAAATGATTCTGTTATCATATAAATAAGCTTCTGCTGCAATTTCTGAATGTATCTTTTTTGTCAGATGCCTTGTGGCTATCTGAGGTTCATATTCTTTGTATTCATTTATATGTATTGGAGGCAGTAACTTTATGTCGTAAACATAAATGTCAGTTCTGTTAAAGGAAAAGAAAGCGTCATGCTTCCCAAGTCCATATTTGTCAGTTCCGCCTATATATACAGGCTGAATGTCTGTATCTGTTTCGTAAGCAATATGAGCGGCACCCCGCTTGAATTTATTTACTCCATGCCGCGGAGTCCTTGTCCCTTCAGGGAATATTATCAGATTATTGCCTTCGGCCAGAGTTTCTTTTGCCAGTGCGTACATTTCGTCTATGCCAAGTGTATTTACAAGATATAGCTGCTTGATTATTATTGCAAAAATGCTGCGGGAAAGTCCCCCTCGTACAATGCAGTCTGCATTTGGCATGAGTGAAATTAAAAAAACTACATCAAGAATGGAAGGGTGATTTGCTACTATTATTGTAGATGACAGTTTTCGAAAGTCTTCTTTATTGCTAACTTTTAATTTGAGGCATTGAGTCAGTTCCATCATGAATACAAAAAAGCGGAATATATAGCTAAAGAATTTGCGTGTCTGCTTTTTAAAGTTTTTATTAGGATGAAATATGAGCTTAAAAACAGGCAATACTATTATTCCTATAAGAATGGCTCCTGTCCCGAATATTACGCACATTAGGAGCTTTGCAATGCAGCCATAGATGTATAGCGGCATGCTTTTTACGGGAGGAAGTCCTTCTGTACTGTAACGTGGATCGACCTTCTTTTTCATAATATGCCTCTTAAAAAGTCTGCAGGAGAAAAAGTTTCCTTTTCCGTAATTTCTTGTAATTTTAACTCTGCATATGTGCTGTCTCTTTTTTCTGATGATATAACAGCTGCAAAAGCGAAAGGTTCATTATTTTCAGGACGTAATGTACCGTAACATTCAGGTACAAGTTCATCTGCATATACAAGAAGCATGTCTTTTTCATCATCACACAATACTGGTGCACATGCTGCTGTTAATGCATTATAAAAATTACCATCTGAAGGAAATATGACTGAGTAGCCGCCTTTTAGTTTGCAGGCTATAGAGGCAAGGGCAATTGGAGCATTGAATACGGAAAGTGAAAAAGCAGAGGGCGAAACTTCATGTTCCTTTATTAATTTTTCATTTATTGTAAATTCTCTTTTTATTTCTCCCCGCATAGAAATGAATGCCTGCTTTATGTCTTTACAAGGGGAGGTCTCAATTGCATCGTGAACTACTTGGATTGTCATTTTGCTTAACTGACTTAAGCGCCTTTTAAATATTGGAGTCGTAAATGAAAGAGGGGGTGTGTCTTCCGTACAGAGAATGCTTTTTGCACCATTTTTCCATTCTGCCCAGTCTTGGCTGCTTGAAATGCCCGGCGCCCAACAGGATGGCTTGGAAATGTAAAGTCCTTTCACCTTAAATGCTCCTGGCTGCCTAAATGCAAGGCTTAAAGACTAATAACGAATATGAATTAGAGCCAAGGTTATGATGGGCAGTTTTTAACTCAAAGCCTGCGGCCTCAATTGCATTTACAAGTTCTTCATAGCGATACATTTTACTGTTTCCATTTGCCATGCATGTGAAGTAAAGGGAAGTTGCCTGCAAGGCATAGGATTCTCCGATAAATTTCTGTTTATCCCATAATGGTTCCAGAACATATGCAAGCGTATTCTTATCTGAGCATTCATGTACCTTATGCAGGATTTTTGTTATCTGCTTAAGCGAAAAACAGTCTAAGAACTGGCTCATCCATACGGCATCAGGCTTTGAAGGCAGTTTTGTCTGGGCATCCAGTATATTGCCCTGGCATGTATGTATGCGTTCTGAAAAGCCTGCATCCTTAGCATTTTTCTCTGCAACAGCAGTCTGTCCTGGTAAGTCTACAATAGTCATTGTAACGTCTGGATTGTATTTACAGCATGCAATGGACCATTTTGCAGTATTTCCACCAATGTCTACAATATGCTTTGGATTGTCGGCAAATACAATAGGCAGTGCTTCTGGAAAGGCAATGTCACTGTAAAAATGGTCAAATGTAAACCAGCTTTTCTTTTCCTTAGGAGGCAATGATGATAAGGCTTCGTATATTGTCGTCCAATTTTCTCCAAAAACTTTCAGGCCTTCAGGCTTTCCTGCCTTTATGGATTCCGTAAGATAGAAGGCCCCTTTATAGCAGATGTCGTTCACAAAATCAAAGTTTGCTTTTGTAAGGTCGTCTTCAAGGATCATCCATCCTGTCTTACCTAATATGTATTTTTCTTGGCTTGAGTCTTTTGTCAGCCGCAGTATTCCCATTCCGAGAGCCATTTCACATAAAACGCTTGCACCGTATTCAGAAATTCCTGCTTTCTTTGAAATGTCTGCAATAGAAATGCCTTCCTCTCCGGAATTTTCTATAATTTGTAATATTGAAAGCGCCCTTAATGCCTGAACGGCTTGAAAAGTGAGCGGCGAGAATGCTATTTTCTGAGCTTCAACTTTAGCTTCTATGGCCTTTATTGAATCGTCTGTATAACTTTCTTTATTTGCTAAAATCTTATCCATACTGTAAATAGCATAGTATCATACTTGAAAATAATAATAAATATTCTGCTCTATACTTTTTGAGAATTTATGATAGAATATAGAATTAGGGAAAAGTGTTTTAGATGAAAGAATTAAAACCTTTAACGAAAATATCTGTTATAAGCGTTATTGGCATTATTTTTATTATAATTATTGCTTCATATACTAACGACTTAAGAAAGACTCTTGATGAAAATTCATCTTATTCTGTAAGACAGAATACATATAGACTTGCCAAGGAAATAGACTTATATATTAAATCATCGTTCGACAATATTAAGCTTACATCTTATATTGTCTCTCAGATAATGACTGACAGGAACCTTCAGGATCCCAGTGAAATTTTAAAAGATTTTATACAAAAATCTCCGTTTTCTTATATAGAATACATGACGGACTCTGGAATTCCTTATGAAGGCAGGGAATTTTATTATGATGGCATGAATGGTAATTCAGGCATATGGGTAAATTATGATTCTTATAATTCTTCTGGATGTCTTGTAAATTTTTATACTCCATTATATTTAAAAGGAGAAACCGTAGGAGTTCTTACAGGCGTTGTAAGTGCAAAATCCATTATAGAGCCTTTGATGGAATTTTTGTATCGCGATGAAGAAACTGTTGGCCTGTTATGTGATAAAAATGGTCGCGTAATTACTGCAACATTTGATTTTGTAGATAAGCTCTTCATTAAAGACCTTATGAATGTGCATGGAGTTTCTTTAGAAGGAAAAGAAAAGTTTTTAAATCGGAATCCTTCTATGGATGATTCAGTTTTTAGATTTTATGCTAATGATGGCATTGGATTTGGCTGCATGCAGTATATTAAAAGTACTGGATGGTCTATTGTTCAGATTCTTCCATCTCATATATATAAAAAGATTTTTTATAATTCCTTATACATGCAATTTTTTATGATTGGAATGATAGTCATTCTTTTTTTATTGGTTGCATTTTACATTGCATTTACTTCATACAGGAACAATAAATTAATTGTCAGGCTGAATAAAAGGCTTTCAAAAGAAAAATCTGAGGAAAAAGAACGCTATTATACGATAGTGCAGGAATCTCTTGTTAAGGCAGAGAAATATAAGAGTTCTGTTCTTGCAGATGCCATTACCATTTTTGAAGTTAATCTGACCCAGAACATAATGGATTATGGAAAGGTTCGTCTGTCAGATAATAAAACAATATCTTTAGAGGAAGTTTTGAATGAAAAATTTCCTTGTACCTATGATTTGTATATAGAAAAGTGGGCTGAAAAATATGTAAAAAGTACAGCAAAAATGGATTTTCTTGCAAATACAAATAGGGTTTACCTA
>JAILPY010000083.1 GCA_024699235.1 Treponema sp.
CTGAATAACTGCCATTATCATTTTCAGCTTTTCTTCCGAGCTGAACTTCCTTCTTGTTCTTCCCATAAGGCGTACGTCCTTTCGTTATTATACACCTTATTAGCTTTCCTGTTTTAGTCCAAGTTGCGGTTAGGCATTACATTATTAATCGCATCATTTTTTTTCAATCACATCTCCTTACTTCGTAAAATGGTACAAACATTTACAGCTTACTTTGCAAACTCATTAAAAATCACATAAGTTCGAGAGTAATCAAAAACTGGTGGTGCAAGCCGGGCATTCATAAGTATATAAATACATATCATCACCTCACAATGCATTATATGAGGTGAAAACTATCATCTAGTGATATTGGGTGAATTTATTTTTAGATTTTCACAATCACCCCGACTACTGGATAATACAGAACCTTAGCAATTACTTTCTTATCTGCGGCAACCAGAG
This sequence comes from Treponema sp., assembly GCA_024699235.1. Lineage (GTDB taxonomy): Bacteria > Spirochaetota > Spirochaetia > Treponematales > Treponemataceae > Treponema_D. The sequence goes on from JAILPY010000083.1 coordinate 445, forward strand.
CCTGTTCATAGCAGGCTAGCTGACCTTTGTATTTTCCAACGTAGTAATCACTTTTAATGTCCAGAAGATCTTCTTCTTTTCCTTGAAAGGTTTTATAATCTACGATAATACAGCCAGCTGATGTTTCCCAAACAAAGTCCATGCTTCCGGTTATTCTTTGGTCACTTGCAAGCTTCTGCTTGAACGGCAGTTCGTGATACTGTTTGACTGCAGGTCCATAAGTTGATGTCAGATATGTTGTAAGAATTTCCCAGGACTTTTTGATTTCATCACTCTTTGTAAGATTTTCTTCAAACCCATAAGCCTTAATCATAGTCTCGATTTCTTTTTCTGACTTGCTTTCTGCAACACAGAATATATCGTGGATGCAGGTTCCTAAAGCAGTAGGATCAGGTTTTCCTTTTACATTAATTGCAGTTCCAGTTTCAATCATTTCAGCTTTTACATTGCCACCCGGAATGCCGCTTGGTTGAAGATCACGGAATACAGAAGTTTTAACTGCTTTTCCTGCAATCTTAAGACCAAGATTTTCAACCTTGCCCGCTTTGTATTCAATAGTCTCATCAGCATTTTTCAACTTATTTGAGACTACCCCTACTCCAAATAAGTCTGAATTACCTTCCTGAAAATCCTGTGCAACGGAGTATCCTAATTGAGTAAAAGTTTGCATTGGCATTGGTTTTCCACGTCTGCCATTAAGAACAATTATCAGATGATCTCTTGGACGAGTCATTGCTACATACATAAGGCGCTTTACTTCTTCCTTATAGCTTTCAAGAAGAGACACATATCTTTCTGAATCCGCTATTGGCTTCAGCCATTCATCCGGTAGTTTTGAATTACCAAAAAGATTTGGGAAAAGACTTATCTTTACTTCAGGAAATAAATTTTCTTTTGTCGATTCTGAAACGCGAATAATTCTTGTTCCTAATATGTTACGTTTTATGAACTTATCAGGATTAAGTATATCTTTGTCACAGTCAAGAAGAATTACTGTCTTCCATTCCAGTCCTTTAGAGCGATGATATGTAAAGAACTGAACCCCCTCTGTAGAACCAGATACAGAAATGTCGTGACCTCCAAGATATGCAACAAAGCCCATAATGGAGCTTGGAAGATGCATTAAAGCACAGTGATCTTCATAAGCCTTACCAGCATCAATGATTGCATGAAGAAGCTTTGTCTTATCAACATTATCATTCAACTTTTCTACTACATTGTATAAATCCAATTCAATAATAAGACTTTCAACCAACGCTGATACAGACTGCAACTTATATCGCTCTCTGTTTTCAAATAAGGCTTTTACCAAAGGTACATCTTCATAAAAAATCTCTTCCTGTTTTTCTTTTTTTCTGAACTCAAGCTTATCATCAATAATCCGCTCGAGCCTGTAATCTTTTTCTGTGAGGAATGCAACCTGAGCCTTAGGCAATTCTGCGCTTTCATCAGCAACAAGCTGAAGCAATGCTGCTACTAAGGAAACTGTATCTGCACCAGACTGTCCGCCTTCATCTATATAAACTGGCACATTTGCATTCCTTAAACAAGCAGCTAAATCTGCAAGCTCGTCATTCGATCTGGCAAGCACCGCAATATCAGATGGAGTTTCTCCCTTGTTTATGAGATCAATAATATTTGCAGTAAGTGCTTTAAATCTTAATTCTTTTTTTGTTCCTTCCAGCCACCAGTAACTTACAGAACCATACTCTTCATCTCTCTTTGGCTCAAGATGAACTTCTTTTTTATTCTCACTTGAAAACCCTTTCTCAAAAACTGCATTAGTAAAATTTACAATTGCAGGAAGTGATCTCCAGCTATACCCCAGAATTTCAGTGCGGCAGCCATCAATACCTTTCGTTTCGTTTTCTTTTACAATATCCATTACTGCAGTTGTGAGAACTGTATCTGAACCACGGAAAGCATAAATTGCCTGTTTCTTATCACCTACCCAAATACTATGCTCAACAATTTCAGAAAGCTTATCAAATATCTTTACTTGAATCGGAGAACAATCCTGGAACTCATCGACGAATACATATTTATAGGTAGCCTTAATATCAGCAGCAACCTCGTCTTTTTCAAGCAGCTGATAAAAGTATTCTTCCATATCTGCAAAGTCAATAAGGTGATGTTCTGTCTTATACTCCTGATATTTAGCATTCCATTCTTCTGCCAGCCTGAACATTAGTTCAATGTATTTATTCAGGTTCTCACGAACTTCTTCTGAAGCATAAGGGGTTGCAAGGCTGTCAGCGAATTCTGATTTCAAGGCAGAAAGGTCTTTCCATGGCAGATTCTTTACAAACTCACTGACATCCATTGCATAACGGAATGAAGAAAGATTTCTGATTTTCATCAAACGCTTTTGAGCCTCAATGCCACTTCTTATCGCCGGCTGATCATCAGATTCATTTGATTCATTTAATTTCTGAGCCTGATCCAGAATGTCTTCCAGTAAATCATAATTGACTTTTATATGGTACCCGTCATGAGCAAGACTTCTTGTCATTTCCTTTGAATAAGCAATACTAGGCTTGAAATCTTTTATCTGGTAATTCTTTGCATATTCCAGAATTTTTGATAAATCTCCCTTCCAGAAGTCATAATTAATTTTTCTGCTTCTATCCATTTTGATATTAAATTCTTCTGCAAATTGACTTAAGAAAGCAAGGTCGCCTTCTTGAAGAAGATTTACCAGAGATTGATTCCTATAAAAATCCAGGTCCTCTTCGGCTATAGGATTGATTTTTGGACTCAATCCAAGGACATACCAATACTTCAGGATCAGAGATTCGGCTACACTATGAATTGTTCCCATAAGGGCCTGATCAAGGCGGTCTGCTTCAGAAATCATTCCGTTTTCATAAAGCATTGCTTTTGCTTTTTCTTTGAATTCAGAAGCTGCTGCCTTTGTAAAGGTTGTGAGAATTACATTCTCAGGTTCAACTTCTTTATTCTTAATTGCGTTTGTCAAAGCGCGAGTAAGAGAATAAGTTTTTCCACTGCCAGCACTTGCACTAATATATTTTACATTCTTCATTTTCTCTCCCCCTGCTTTCTGCCTTTTATTACTGCAATTGGATTGTAAGGACCATTCTTTTTATTTTCATAATATTCCATAGGCAAGAATCCCAGGTCTTCTCTCTGCTGTTCATATGAAATCTCTTCTTCTGCCCATCCGGCAGTTTCTTCCAGTTTACCGGAAAAAATTTCATCCCTCCTGTATTTATAGGAATTCTGAATTTCTTTAAGAAGGTCTTTGCCAACTCGTTCTGAATTTGTAAGAATATGCTTGAAATTTATCGCTCCTTTTAAATCTGATGTCGAAACAAACTTTGCAAGCGGCAGCAGATAATAAGCAACTGCCTTTACCTTACGTTTTGCTTCTTGCTCGACAAGTTTCTTATACAAAGCAAGCTGGACAGATTTATTTTCTTTTAACTTCTGTGCATAACGATCAGACATTGTCCACTTAAAATCAAATATATAAGGATTTCCCTCAGAATCTTCCAGTTGCATATCAATAAAGCCTTTTATATCAAGTTCTCCAAGGGATCCATGTCTTATAACCTTTTCAGAGTTCTTTTCACGTAGATAACCGACTGATTTTTCACAGGCAACTACATGAAGATTGTTTTCTGAAATGCCTTTTAGAAGACCTTCCAGACTTGCACTTAACTGCTTTTTAAATTTCTGAAGTTCGAGCTTACTATCTTTTATAAGGAGAATTGCTCCCTCTGACTGTACAGTTTCTTCAAATACTTTATCAAAATACTTGTCTATCTGAGCACGAATATATTCTGCCGTACCACTGCATTTTTCCCCTTCTTTTGGAGAGAAAAGAATCTGAATCACTTTATGAGCAACTTTACCCTTTGTTGTGGACAAATCATTTATTTGATCTAAGGCATTAGACTTGAAGGCTACATATGTATCTAAAACATAATCAAGGGGATGAGGTATGAGACTTTCCAGACTTGTAGAACTCTGGTATTCCGGCCAATTATCCTTAATGAAGTCAGTGTTCTTAATTTCCACAAATTCCTGAACGCTTTCCATTCGGTTATCTATTTTCTTAATTTCTTTATAGAGAGATTCATCGAGTTTCTTTTGTTTTACAAATGGGGCAAGCAGATTCTTTGAAAAGTCATTTGGCTTTTCTGTATCTGCAAAATATTTTTCCAGCTGAATATAGATTGGACTTTTTGGTGCTGGAGCAGAACCGATTTTATCGATTGTTACTAACACCAGTTTTTTCTTTGTTTTTGCAAATGGGGTCAGCAGTAGCTTACGTAGATAATCTCTTTCTTTAAGAGTATCCCAAAATTCAAAAGATTCCTGAAATGATTCTTTTTCAATAGGCGACAGAAATGAATATGTCAGTTTTCCAGAATCCCCACTCTGATAAAAATCACACCAGATTGTATTATCAGTTGCATTACAGAAATCAGCATATGAGTTGATAATATTCTTACATCCGGCTTGGGCTGCATACTGCTTCATTGAAACGTCATTCAGAATAATTGAAGACATTGCCTCAATGCTTGAATAAGATATTGCAGCATCTCCCATTTCCTCCAAAAGAAGCAGTAATGTATCTGTCTGATTGATTACATAACCAAGTTGATCAACAGCAGCATCTTCATCCTTGTTCAGTGCAATTTTCTTAGTGCACCATTTACGGAGACTTTGGACAAAGTTTTTTATAGAGGTAACTGCAATATCAGTTTCTTCAAAATATGGCTGATTTATATCCGGCAGGAACTTTTCGATTCTTTCTTTTGAGTCTGGATATTCTGCTATTTCCTTATTAATAAAATCCCTGCAGACTTCGTTATAATATCCGCCGCTTGAGCAGATTTTCTCGGCAAGTTTCTTTCTAAAATAATCAGAAAGCGGATTTATCGAAGTATTCAGCCATTCAACAATATTATAAATATTAAGAGGTCGTTCAAAGATAGTAAGTCCGATTGCAAGCAGTTCTGCTATTTGAGGAATCCCTGATATTTCTGAGCCGCTGGTTTTCTTGCCTTCCAGCTTTTGCCAGTTATCAAACTCTTTGTTATCTTTATTTATCCAGACATCAAAGTCTTCTGCATTAAGAAGGCTAAGATATTTAACAGCTTCATCTCTTTCTTCAAAATTCCATATTTCAAAAGAGTCGTCCCTAGTATCAAGCTTGATGCCTTTATCACCATTCAAGATTGAAAGAATCTTTGAGATATTATTGCTTTCCATCTTACTGTCGTCAGCAGTAAATGGAACTCCACGCTTAATCAAAGCCTTCAGCAACCGTACCTCAGAAGGACTAAAATCTTCATAATAAGATGAAGTATAGATTTCAAGTTCCGGAAGCGTACATCCACCTTCAACATGGGAAATAAGTTCCAGAAGTTCCTCACCTGCGGACTTATCATTAAAAAACTCTTCTACTCCGGAAAGTACCTTCATACGTTCTGTAGGAGTTGGAGAAGACTTAGTCCAGCCGGCTAATGCAAGCGTATCACGCCATTCAAGACATTTCTTCGCAGTATTTAAGGAATCTATCTTAAACGACTCAGCCAGGATATTTTTCGAATTCTTTGCCATGAATTTTTTCATGGCTGCATAGTAATCTACAAAACGATTGCCATAATCCTTAACCTCTGAACAGATGCCCGCATGCAGGCGAATAATTCCACAAAGTCCTGCAGTATTCACGATTTTTGCATCAAACAAAACCGGCGCCTTCTCAAAATCAACATAAGCATTTCCGGTAAAAGACGGATTATAAAATAATTTCATAGATTCAAACTCCTGATTTCATTATATCATAAAAACCTATCATTCCATGATAGATTTATAATTTTTCTAATATATTAAGGTAACAATAAACGCAAACAGTCCAACCTAAAATGAAATTTTCTGCTAGGATTCTTACAGGAATAAAGAATGAGAAGCAGAATTTACAACAAAGAATTCCAACTTAAGGAAGCAAGAAGACGATGCTTTTAATTGAAATTAGAATGCTATACTTGTTATCTCTACAAAATTTTATTAAAAATTGATATAATCATTATGGGCATACTAATGGAAGAACTAAAATACATTAACTCAAGAATAAAAATTTTTATTCTTGAGTTAGGCTAATTCAGTTTCGACCTTCAGGAATGCGAGTTAAAGTACCAACTGCAGCTCCCGCTCTTGTTGCAATGGTCCAGACTTCAGTTATTGGAAGATTAAAAAGAAAAATGTCATTAAAAGAATGCCTGCGATTACAAGACTTTCCTGACGATTTTAGCTTTGGACTGACCGATAGACCCCAGAAAAAACATTATGCACAGGATTGTAATCACAGAATCTCCCTGCGGATATGAATCAGTTTTTGAACAAAACGAGCAGGGAAAAGAAGTGGAAGACGCTTCCTGCCAGACAGAAAACATGGAAAACTCCGTGCATCCACTTGATGGATTTGAGGGCATAAAAAATAAAACCTATGGTATAGAATGCTCCACCAAGAAATAGGAAAGAAGCGGTCTTTTGTGGAACTGAAGAAAAAAAGGGTTTCCAGACTAAAACTATTGCCCAGGCCATGGGAAGATAGGTAACTGCTGACAACCAGCGCATTCGACTTCCGAAAAGGGAGTAGAAGGTGCAGCCCAAAGCTGCAAAGCTCCATTCTATTCCGAAGATGGCCCAACCCAAAGGACCTCCAATGCCAACAAGGCAAATGGGTGTATAGGTTCCGGCAATCAGGACATAGATTGAACAATGGTCAAGTATTCCAAAAACATTCTTTACCCTTAAAGGGGTAAGACTGTGATACATAGTGGACATCATATAGAGAAAAAACATACAAAAACCGCAGATAGAAGCAGAAACCAAAGACAGGGCTTTATTCTGCATGGTGGTGGAGCAGACAATCGTTACAAGAAACAGAGGAATGGCCGCACAGGAAAGAGCTGCCCCGATTCCGTGGGTAATGGCATTGACGATTTCTTCACCGTTAGTATATCTTTTTGACGAATCTGTAGCATATGCAGACATAAAAACTCCTTTTATCAATCTACTTATTAGACAAGGATCGAATAGAAAAAGTTGCAGATAAGGACTTAATTATGGAGGAAAGAACTGAATCATACGGCATAGAAATGAAAAAATTCTAGGCAAACTGCATATTTATTTTTCCGGTAATAAAATTTTTTTTTCTCTTAATTAAAATTTTTTTTCTCTTAATTAAATTTTTTTTTCTGCCGGAAAAATACAGTAAGTTTTTTGTAGTACTTAATCTACAAAAAATGCCGGCATGATATACTAATGCATGCCGGATCATTCAATTAATATACTTAAAATTTAAAGCCGTTTATCTTATTTGAAATTTCATTGACAGCACGGCTTGTTCCATCGGCTACATTTAACAGACTGTTCTTTATTTCTATTACATCATCTGCAACTTCTGCAGTCTTAGAAAGAGCCTTCCGCATTTCATCAGTTTCTTCATTCAACAATTGAATTTCTTTATTTACAGACTCATTGTCCTTAGCTACAGCCTGAGACGCTTTTTTTACATCCGCTGCCTTTTCTGACATGATTTTTAAGGAATTCAAAATCTGACTGTTACCTACGGTCTGTTCTGACATTGCGGTGTTTATGGAATTTACAAGATTGGTAGTTTCAAGCATCATGCTTTCTGTATTAACATTTATTGAATCAGCAAGGGCAGAAGCCTCTACTATTTCATAAATCAGCTTGGAAATATTTTCTATCTGCTTCTTTATGGACCGTGACTGCTTGGAAGAATCTTCTGCAAGCTTACGTATTTCTTCTGCAACAACAGCAAATCCCATTCCAGCGGCTCCTGCATGGGCGGCTTCTATGGCTGCATTCATAGACAGAAGGTTTGTCTGACCTGCTATATTTGAAATAATCTTGTTTGCCTCACCAAGAGTCTTTGACTGAACTTCTACGGCCTCTACCTTTTTCTTTACAGTATTATTGGCTTCAAGACCTTTTTCTGAATTTGCCTTCAAGTTGTCAAAAGCCCTAGTCATATTTTCTGTAGACTGGAAAACTGACTGAATGTTTCCGACCATCTGCTCCACGGCAGTAGAAGCCTTTACCGACGCTACATTCTGTTCTTCTATAAGGCCTTCCATCTGCTGAATGGATTCTGAAATCTTTTTTGTCGTACTTGAAGTTGAAAATACGCTTGCTTCCTGTCCGTTCATTTTTGTCTGCATGTTTTCAACGGCTTCGGTCAGCTTGCTGATTTCTACATCTGTATTGGAAGCACAGTTTTCAAGATTTTCAGAAGCAAGGGTTATGGAATCCTTTGAAGCAGCAATATTCTTTATGACCTCCTGCAATTTTTGCATTACGCTATTAAAGCTTCTGGTAATCTCACCAATTTCATTGTTTCCAGATTCCTTAAGTCTATTCGTCAGATCTGCATTGCCTTCTGCAATAAACTTCATCTTTTTATTAAGGGTCTTTAGAGGACGCAGGCCTATGTATATATATGCGCATGCTCCTGCAATTATCAGGATTGCAAATATCAAATTTGAAACAATAAGAACCCTTACCATAATATCTGACGTAGAATTTACTTTTTTAACAGGAACAGCAGACAGTAATATTAAAGAAGAAAATTTACCTGCTTTCAGGAAAGAATAATATTCCTTTCCGTTAAACTTAAATTTCGTTGTCGAAATTTCATTAGTCACACTGTCGTATTTTACGTCAAAGGATTCTATTCCAGGAATTTCTTCAAATTTCTTTTCCATTATATAGTCTTCTTTTGGAGAAATAAGAATTTCTCCATCACTTGAAAGAACTACTGAAAAGCCGTCCTGAGCATCAAAGCCGCCATCATCATAAGTAACGGCATCTAAAAAATATGAGAGAGGCACATATCCTACAAAGCAACCTACAAAAGTATTGCCGTCACTCTTTTTTACTTCAGAAGCCTTACAGACAGGAAAAATAACATTAGAAACAGTATTTCCTATCGGCTTTCCGTAATACTGGCTTTTGTTGTCATTTTTCATTACCGTGAAATATTCTTGTGAAGACACATCCTTGACTTCTCCGCTGTCATAGTATGCAAGCCCTGATGAATAATCAATGTAGGCAACGTTCACAAAATTCTTCTGACGCAAAGGGGCCTTGGATATCAGCATTTCTTGAATTTCCAAAGGATTGCTTGATGTACGTCCTATGTCGTCAAGCATTGTATAACTTCTGAGCTGCTGCATGTTTACATTACTTCTGAAAGTAAGGGCCGTATCTAATCTTTTTATAATTTCTTTCTGGCTGTCAACAAACTTTTCACGAACATCTTTTGATACGCTTTTAATGCTCATATACGATGAAACAGCCATTCCACATACTATAAGTACCGCAAGCTTCCAACTGATCTCAAAAACTAGACTAGATTTCTTCATTAAAACCTCTAAGATGATTATACTTCATTATAATTCTAGCATATAATTATAGTATTGTAAAATTAATGTTTAAGTCCCTAATAGGAAAAAAAAGACCAATACATGCAAACTGCATATATTGGTCTTTGAATACAGATTCAAATTAGTAAGATTTATTAATTAAGGCATTCGTTTACCCAGGCAATAAAATTACCAGTTGAAGTCCCTGAACGCTCTGCCTCTGTGTGATAAAGTCCCCAAACTTCTGTAAAGTCTACAGACTTCACTTCATTCCCGTATTGCTTGAGCGCAAGGGAGTAAACCAGTTCTGTACTTACAGCAGTATCACCCTGAAAAATCCCTGCATGAATCCTCCAGTATTTTGCAACTTTAGAAGTTTTATAGCCTGAATATGCAGGACTTAAGTAATACATTGGATTATACATGTTATGGCGCTCCTGCATAGAAGTTCCAAAGGAATCTTTCTTTGTAATGTCTGACTCATATTCAGAGGCAAGACTTGAATCAACGTCATTCAATACTTTTGCCATTACAGAATCAAAATGGACCCCCTTGCCGTTTCCAAATCCAAAAAGAGTGTTTTCAGGCTGTGTTCCATTCATATCGTCAAATGCCCCAACATCTTTCTGCAACTGCTTTACATTGCGCATGAAAGCTTCAATGCTCGTAATTCTGGCTGCATTTGACGCTTTGTCATAAACAACCCATTTTTCTTTCGCGTTAAGAGCAGCAATGTATTCTTCAGCAGAAGAATAAGTTCCGCTAAGGTCAATATTATTAGATTTTTGTCTCCTGTCCCTCTTTACTCCATCCATATCCTCTGCAGCAAATCCAGGCCTAGCATTAAAATTCGGAGTACTAGGAATTCCTCCCCTCGGTGCGTTTCCTTCAGAAACCATAATATTCTGGCCTAAGGCTGATTTCTGTTCATTTGCATTATAAGGAAATTTTGTATCAGAAAGGAAATTATTAAGTGAACTTTCTATTACGCACTTTAGGTACTCATAATAGCTTCCGGCATGGTATAATCCATCCTCTGACTGTTCTAGAGTAAGGACATTTCCTTTTTCATCTTTTAACCCTAAAGAATTTATATAATGGGCGAATTCTTTTGAAAGTCCGTCAGATATTGCCTTTTTTTCAGAATCAAGTCCGATACGTGCAACTCCAAGTTCCCACTCATACGCTGCGTCTGCAACATTAAGTCCTGTAATAGGACACCAGTCCATGCTTCCCATTACAGCATCACTTTCATCCATGACAGCGCCTATAGCATTTAAGTACTGCTCGTATTCAGGGGCATCGCCAGTAGCTCCGATAACAGCACTTTGAGCACCCCCTCCAGACATTCCATAAGTAAAAAAGCGTTTTTCATTTCCTGGCAGCAAATTACTATTATATCTTACATAGCGTATTGCAGCCTTAAAATCTGTAACGCCTGCAGGCAGTCCCTGGTCACGTCCGCGCGCACCAGCATATACAAAAATAAATCCAGCATCCGTATACTGCTTTACGCTATGAGAATATGAAACAGGAGCCTCCAATGCTGAATACCCTGGAGTCTGTATCGGCATTACAAAAGGTGCTGTCTTTGCAGAATATCCAGACACTTTATTCTTAGAACTTATACTCACAGTATAAGTTCCGTCTTCATTATCCTTTCCGTCAAAATATGAGCCTGGAACAAAAATGCCAAGCGTTTCATATTTTAAGTCTGCAGGATTTGCTGCATATTCTAACCCAACCTGATAGTAGACATCATCTTCGGCATTATACTTCCATAAAGCCATGTCAATCTTAGGAAGTCTTGAACTGTCATTTATAGAGGAAACACTTACAGCCTTTGAAGATGAAACACAGGCTGTAAGGACAGAAATAACACCTGCTATAAACATTACTAGTGCAGATGCAGAGATTTTTAACGCAAAAGAATTAAAGTTCATATTTTAGCCTCTCTAATAGATCTGTAACAAAGGACTGGAAGCAAATGCTTTATGCATAAACAGAACCTTCCAACCATCGTTCATAAAAAGATTATATTTAAATACAAAAAAACTGTACAATGCCATTTTTTTAATACGCTATAACTTTTTTGCATACTGTGCTATAATCTTAAATCAGGAACTTTTTACATGTTTGAACTACATCAACTAGAACAGTTTATAGCTGTAGCAAAATACGGCACAGTCTCTAAGGCTGCTGAAAAATTGAACATAACGCAGCCCGCATTAAGTCGTTCTCTTCAAAATTTAGAATATGAACTTAGAACACCCCTTTTCATAAGAACTAAAAATAAAATTGCACTTACTAAAACTGGCGAATATGCCGCAGATCATGCAGAAAGGCTCTTAGGACAGGCAGATTCAATGCTTTTGCAAATCCAAGAATTTTACAGGGTGAACAGCAAATTAATTATTGCATCATGTGCACCATGTGAAATTTTATTTACATTAAAAGATATGATTAAAGATGTTTTCAGCAACATTGAATGTGAAGCTATCATAGAAGATGAAGATGAAATATGCCAGAAGCTTTCTGAAGGGATATATTCCATGGCTTTATTTTCAAAGGAACATCCAAACAAGGAATACTTTCAGATACCCCTGCAGGCAGAAAAGCTTTTTGCAATGATTCCTGTAAATCATCCTCTTGCAGAAAAAAAGGAAGGCATTACTTTTAGTCAGATAGACGGGGAAGCCGTCATTCCCTTTCCCTTAAAAGGGCACTGGAATGACCTTCTTAAAGAAAAACTTCCTAATTCGCAGCTTTTATACCAAAGTTCAATAGAATCTTTTGATAAGGTAATACATGCTTCAAACTTAATAAGCTTTGAATCGAACATCCTGCCCATAGAACTGGAAAATCACATACGCATACCGATTTTAGACAGCGAAGCAGAAATTACATACCATTTTGCAATACTAAAATCAAGCAGAGAATACTTTCAGCATTTAATAAGCAGAATAAATAATGAAAAAGATATTTTCTGCAAGCCTAGGGGCAAGCCAATGAAACCGTCAAGTTCTCAAAAGTTTTTTAAAGAATAACTTTCTACATCTATAACGGACATTCCCTTTGATTCAAAGGAAACTCCCTCATTCAAGGTGTCTTCATATATACTCATAGAAAGAGCCAGTTCACCTTTTCCAAAAAAAACTTCAACAGAATTTCTGTCTACAATAATCCTGACCTTAAGTTCCTCTCCTTCATTCAGAAGGTATTTACAGGAACGTTCATGAAGCAAAGCCTTAGAAGACCCTGCCCTAGACCTATCTATACCAGTTCTGCATAAATTAAAGTCATAATATACTCTGACACGATTTTCATTTCTTTCAAATAAATTTATGCAGAATAAATCAGCATCATGCTCTTTTACGCAAATGGTAATGTCAAGACAATTGCCTTTTATTCCATTAAGGGCTACCTTATTATCGTTTATTTTTATGGAATCATATTCCGTTTTACAATCCCGATATTTTTCAAGTTCCCTTACAGGCTTCTGGTAAAAGACTTCGCCTTCCATCCAAATCTCTCTTGGAATGGACATCTGACCATACCATTTAGAACCTTCAGTCTTATAGTTACATATGTCCCAATTTTGCAGCCATCCAATCATAATCCTGCGGCCGTCATCAGTAAGCACTGTCTGAGGTGCATAAAAGTCGAGTCCCCTGTCTATCTGAAACACATTTTCTTTATTAAAGGAATGACTTTCATAATCATACTTGCCGGTAATGCAAATGGCTATATTGCCAGAATCAAAAAAATCTGTCTGACTGACTTCCTGGACGCTTACCATGAGGATATCCTTTTGTCCCAAAGCAAAAACATCGGGACATTCCCACATCTTTCCAATATCAAAATCATTCTTTAGAAGGACAGAACAGAATTCCCAGTCCTTTAAGTCATTGCTTTTATATACAAGAACCTGACCTTTTTTGCTAGAGTTTTTGTTTACTGCATATAAAATATAACTGCCGTCATCAGACTTTATTATCTTAGGATCCCTAAAATCTGTTTCCATGCATCCTGCTGGAAGTTTTTCTGAACCTATAACAGGATTTGAAGGATATTTTTCAAATTCCTTACCGTCTCCTTCTGCAAGACATTGAATCTGAACGCAAGCATTTTCAGAAACTTTTTTTACCCCTGTATAGACAAGAGACAGTTTTCCCTCTTTATTTTGTATGGCACAGCCGGAAAAGCAACCTTCTCTGTCAGAATCAGAATCTGGTGCCAGGGCTGCAGGAAGATAACTCCATTGCACAAGATCCTTTGAAACTGCATGTCCCCAATGCATGGGTCCCCATACAGTATCATAAGGATTATACTGATAGAAGAGATGAAATTCATTATTGTAGAATACAAAACCGTTAGGATCATTCATCCAGCCAATTTTAGGGGTTAAATGAAAAGGAGGTTTTTCATTCTGCTGAATCTTCTCACCTTCACAGCTTTCATAGTCTCTGCATCTTTTCAACTCTTTGCTTTCCATCAATATAATCCTCTAAATTATTTTTATTTTATATTTTTTAAATATCGGTCATAAGCAGCCTGATAAACTCCTTTAAGTTTATTGAGCCCACATCCATTTTCAAGAAGTGAAATATATTCTTTCCACTGTGCATCAGTAGGTCCGCCATTTTTAATCCAAGTGCCTTCGTATTCAGAAACTGTATTTTCAAAATCTGTCTTATAAGTATCAATTATTTCAAGTTCATCTTCTGTATATACACAGTCAACAGGATAAGTAATGTCATTCTTTACGTAAGGCATCCAGAAATTTTCAAGGTCTGTAAGACGTTCTATGGCACGGTCTTCCATTTTAAATGTCGTCTTATAATAATCAGCAAGAATAAGCTTAGGTCCCATAACTTCGTAAGAAGCCTTTACTTCTCCCGCACTCTTTCCAAACTTTTGCTTTGCCTCATCTTCTGTAATTGAAAGCCAAAGTCCATCAGAGTCTTTTCCTGTAAAGAATACATCTATTGGACCATACTGAAGCTGCATTGTATTTTCACTTTCATACCACAAGTCATAAAATTTGAGTAGGGATGCAGGATCCTTACAAGCCTTTGTTATGCTCAAATTTCCGCTTGAAATTCCGCCTCCAGTCCTTACCGTAACATTATAGTCTCCGTCAGGACCCTTTAAGATAGGAAGGAATACGTAATCTTTTGCATAATCGCCCATAAGTTCTTCAATATACCACCATGTAGAAACCCCTACGTATCCAGACGAACACTTTGAAATAAGCTGTGTAGCATCCTGACTGAACATAGAAGGGTCCATAAGGCCTTCTGCATACCATTTGTGGAAGTAGTCCATTGCCTTTCTATAGTCATCACGAGTACTAACAAAATCAACCTTTCCGCTTTCTGTCAGTACAATGTCACTGATTATATCATTAATCCAGTTTGTAAATCCAAATCCAGCATAGAATACATTCTGCCCCCAACACCACTGGTCAAAGCCTGTACTCATAGGAATTGTACTTCCTGCTGCATTCTTATAATATTTATGGCTCATGTCATTTTCCTTGAATGCCAAAAGGCAATCATGAAGTTCATCCAGAGTTTCAGGAACCTTTAGGCCAAGAGCATCAAGCCATGCTTTATTAATCATTGAAAACTGAGGGACAGTAAATATGGAATGATTTTCTTTTGCACCTATTGCAACAGTTCCCATCTGTTCTCCTGAAGGAAGCCCATATATCTTTCCATCTGCCATAGTAATGGCACTCTTTATTTCAGGATGATCTTTAAGTATCTTAGAGAGATTTGGCATGCATTCATCCGTAATATATGGAGTAAGGTCTATAAAAGTTCCGTCCCCTCCATAATTTGAAAGGTTATAGTTTGTAAAGTTAATTCCCTGAAAAGCATCAGGCAATTCATTTCCTGCTATCCTTATATTTACCTGCTCATTTACAGAATCGCTTAAAGACTCCCACTTTATATTAATGCCAGCTTTCGCAGCCATATCCTTTAAAACTTTGTTGTCATCATATCCATTGCTCAAGGCACTCATTCCAGATAAAATCTTAAAATCAGTCTGCTTTGAAGCTTTCTTACCGCCACAGCCAGCTGCAAGCAATAACAATCCTGCACACAAAACTGATGTTGCAGCATTTTCAACTTTTCTTTTGATTTCCTTCTTCATGAAAATCCTCCTTATTTTTTTTACACCGTGCACAGTGAAATAAATTTTTTGTACAAATCATCCTTTTACAGCACCTGCCATAAGTCCCTTTTCAAAATACTTCTGTACAAAAGGGAATATTACGAGCATAGGGAATGCTGCAACTATCATTGATGAAAATTTAATCATTTCAGTTATCTTATTAAGTTCTGCATAGCCTCCAGAAATTGTACTTGACTGGGCGGCAGAGACTGAACTCTTTATAAGTATGTTCCTTAAGACCAAAGGCAAGGGAGCCTTTGCTTGGCCAGGAAGATATATAAGGGCAGTAAACCAGTCATTCCAGTAGGCAACCATGGAATACACAATCATTACAGCCATAATAGGCTTACTTAAAGGAATTACAACCTGGACAAAAATCCTCCAGTAACCGGCTCCGTCAATTTTGGCGGCTTCCATAATATCTCTTGGAATATTGTTTTCAAAAAAACTCCTGAGGATAACCATATTGCTTACGGCTATTCCTCCTGGAATTATAATTGCAGCAGTAGTATTAATAAGTCCTGTTTCCTTTACTATAAGATATGTTGGAATCAGGCCGCCGCTAAAATATAATGTAATGATAAAGAAAATGCTTATGAGCTTCCTGCCTGGCAGATTCTTAAAGCTAAGGGGATAAGCCGTAAGATACAGCAAAGCAACAGAATACAGAGTTCCAAAGAAAGTGTATTTTACGCTGTTAAAAAATCCGCTCAAAAGATTAGGGTCCAAAAAGACACTCTGATATCCCCGTAATGTAAATCCAGAAGGCTTTAAAAATGTTTTTCCGGCATACACCTGATAAGGATCAGAAAAGGAAGCAACCAGTACATAATACAAAGGATATGCAGCTACTATTCCAATTGTAATTATAAAAACAGTAAGCAATGACTCTGCGCTTGTATATTTAATTTTCTTATTCATAATGCACCCCCTATTTATTACAGAAAGCTTACATCTGAGCTCATTTTCTTTGAAAGCTTATTTACAAAAATCAGCAGAATGAGATTTATGACAGTGTTAAAAAGGCCTACTGCCGTAGCATAGCTGTACTTGGCATTTTCAATTCCCTGCTGGTAGACATAGACTGCGATGACATCACTCGTAGGCTTATTCAGGTCTGTCTGCAAAAGCCAGACTTTTTCGAATCCAATATTCATAAGGCTTCCGAAACTCATTATGAGCATAAGCACTATAGTAGGAACAAGAGCGGGAAGGTCTATTTTTAATATCTTTTGAAAAAGTCCTGCACCATCTATGTCAGCAGCCTCATACAGGGAATCGTCTATTCCTGCTAAAGTTGCATTATAAATAATTACACCCCATCCTGCATCCTGCCATATTCCAGATGCAATATAAATAGTCCTGAAGGCATTTGGTTCTGACAGGAAATCAATGCTCGAATTAACCAATAGATTTACCAGGCCTCCCGAAGGACTAAGGAACACTCTTATCATTCCGCATATAATCATAGTTGAGATAAAATGCGGTGCATAAAGAATAGTCTGAACGCCCTTTTTAACAGAACCTACATTAACTTGATTTAAAAGAATTGAAAGAATGATTGGAATAGGAAAACCCCATAGCAAAGTATAAAGGCTGAGCAAAAAAGTATTCTTTACCATCCTTATGCAGTTTGGAGAAGTAAAAAACCTGATGAACCACTTTAAGCCGACCCATTCGCTTTCAAGAATTCCACGGCTTGCCTTGAAATTCCTAAAGGCTATCTGAATGCCGTACATAGGCATATACTTATAAATAAAAGTAATTGCTATCGGAATTATCAGCATTGCATATAGAGGAATAAAGTCTCTTACCTTTGTTTTCATGGAACCTCCTGAAAATTTTCAACAAAACTTATGAAACGTTTCATTTACTTTATATACCAACTATTTTCTGTTGTCAACAATTTTTTTATAATTTTTAGAAAAGTCCTAAAATAAAGCACATATTGAAAATATTTTTATATGAAACAATTCATGAATTTTCATCATTTACATTTATAAACTTATAAGTTATAATATGGACAGGAGAAAATTCTTTTATGGCAAGAAAAACTACAGTCCCGACAATGAAAGATGTTGCAGAAGAAGCTGGCGTTGCAATAGGAACAGTATCAAAAGTCTTTAACGGACAGAATGTAGGAACTGAATACAAAAAAAAAGTTCTTGCAGCGGCAAAAAAGCTTGATTACAAGATAAACACCTATGCCCAGGGATTAAAATCTGGAAAAACAAAAAGCATTGCCTTTCTTGTTCCGAACACAATAAATCAGTATTTTGGAATGCTTACGACGGAAGTAAATAAAGCCCTCAAAAAACACGGATACAAAATGTTTTTATGCTGTACAGATTATGACGACAGTCAGGAACAAGAATTCATTACAATGGCAAGTCTTAATAAGGTAGACGGCATAATAGGACTTACTTATAATCCAAAGCTTGTCATTGAAGAAGGCATCCCTTTTATTTCGATAGACAGAATCATTTCACCTTCGATTCCATGCGTTGCATCTGATAACTACGCAGGAGGGGTTCTTGCAGCACAGACTCTTTACAATGCAGGATGCCGGAAGGTATGTTTTTTACGGACAGGCTCTACGCTTTCTAATGAACCGGACAAGCGCAAGTCTGGATTTGAAAATGAATGCATTGCAAAAGGACTGGACTATGACATGAAAATTATTGATGACAGTACCAGCCACAATGTTTTTTTTGAGTATCTTAAAAGCCACATAAGTAATGGCAAAATTGATTTTGACGGAATTTTCTGCGTAACAGATACACTAGCCCTAGAAGTCATTGATATGCTTAAGCAGACTGGAATAAAAACGCCTGAAGACGTTCAGATTATAGGATTTGACGGATTAAAGCCTTATGAAAAGGATGAATATTTCTGCTCTACTATAGTGCAGTCTGTAGACCAGATTGCAGAAATGGCAGTAACTCTGCTACTCCAGGATTCAGATACTATGAAACCTCCTTTAGTCTGCCTGCCTGTAAAATTTGCATACGGTGGAACTACGAAAAAGAGCTTTTTTTGAATCAAATTTACCCACTTTACCATAAACGCAAAATGATTTTGAGGAAAAGAGTCCCAAAATTTTTATGTAAAAATTACATTGAAGAATCTTTTTGAATCATAAGGACTTATAAAAGCCTTTATATAACGCCAAAAATAACCTTCATAAGAAATAATAAAAATTGGCACAGAATCTGCATATATCTTTAGTGAAGGGTTCATAAAAGGATCCTGAAAGAAAATAAGCCAAAGCTTACTTTCATGCCAATTTCTTTAAAACAACAGGAGGTTTATATGAACGAATTAGCACTTTTTAACAGTCTGTTTGATGATTTTGGAGATGACAGCTATACAATGCCATCTTTCAATTACAGAAAGGTTTTCCAGACACCACGTGTTGATGTAAAGGAAGAAGACAACGCATATACTCTGGAAATGGATTTACCAGGAAAGACAGATAAAGACGTAAAGATTGACTTGAACCACAATGTCCTTACAATTGCCTCTGAATCTGAAAATAAAGATGAGAAAAAAGAGGAAAAAAAGAACAAAAACAAATGGCTCATTAAAGAGCGTTCTTTCATGAAGTTCTCACGAAGCTTTACGCTGCCTGATGACGTAAACGGTGAAGAAATTTCTGCCTCATGCAAAAATGGAGTATTAAAGGTAATAATGCCTAGAACGGCAAAGGCAGAAACAAAACACATTGCCATAAGCTATGCAGGATAATTGCATAAACTAAGGATAAATCCTTAAGAGAAAGAAAGAGAAAGAACTGCATTTCAATCTGAAGTGCAGTTCTTTTTTATTCTTCTTCTGCAATATTCTTCAATGTCAATTCTTTCAGTACCATCAATAACAGTCAGAGATTGCTGTATGCACTTGCCTTTTTTATCCACATAAAGAGAAAGGACAGGGTGCAGATCATCAAAAGCATTATTCCACTGAATCTTATCAATATAGCGGGCATAATTTTCCTGCATGTAATATTCATCAAAGGGATAGTTAATAAAAATACTTTCATTATAATAATAAGGGATTCTTGCACTGATATAGACATCTGAAGAAGATGGCATTTTACGGCTTATGCCCGTTACAGTCCAAAGGCCGTCCTTTGATTTTTCCATCTTCAGATATACTGGTAATGAGCCATAATTACCATAAACTCTCTTTTGTCCTGACAGATCTTTTAATTCCTGCCGGCTTTTATCGTCAAGGTTACTTACTGAAACTTGATTTTCTGCAAATGTCAGGCGTACATAGCGCCCTTTTAAAGGATTAAAAGGATCATAGGCCTTGCATTCAAGAGAAATTATCCTTCCATTCTTTTCTGCATAGTTACGTACACGAACTGTATATGTCAAAAGGGATATTATAACTGCAAGCTGAACAGTCACGGCAATTGTAATTGCAGCACAAGGTAAAATTTTTATAATCTTTTTATCAAGAAACCATGCCTTAAAAATTCCAGCCATTATCACTCCCCTCCTTCAACAGATTTTTCACCAAACCGTAATAAAAGCATATTTAGCAAAAGCATGGCAAGTCCAAGAACAATGAACAGAATTCCTTTTGCTACAAAACTATAGTCATCCGTAAAGAATTTTATGCAAATTGCAAGTGCTGCATAAATGCCGGCAACATTTGCTGTTGCAAGTTTTCCAGTCCGATAGGCATTTACAATGTAATATCCAGAAATAAAGAATATGCTGATAAAACTAAGCAGTTTTAAAATATTAAACATTTTTTCTGAAAGGAAAGCATTATACAAGTTTACATTCATTGCCGAAATTTCTGTAACGATAAGTGCTGCAAACAATATAAGAGAATAAAGAACAATAATCATGTTAAACTTTTTCTTCTTACGTACCAGTGAAACAAAGGGTGTTAAAGTAAAGGCAGCATAAAGTAACGTTCCAAAGACAGAAAATATAATGTATGAAAAATCAGGAATGCCGTCTTTTCGCATTTCAAAGAATGCTGCAAAAAATATCATGACGGCACATGCAATTTCACATATTGCAGGCAATGCAGAATTTTTTGCATTACTTTGTTCTTCAATATAAAGATAAATGCAAGTACACAAAGGAACAGCAATAATAACAGATATGTTTCCGTCATAAAAATAAAAGGGCAGCGATAACTGCAAAAGAACTATTAACAGAACATAAGGCAAATAAGAAAGTCTGCCATTAAATCTCCAGCGTAAAAATCCATATACAGAAGCACAAATGGCAGCTGCATAAAGAAGGATTTCGCTGAATCCAGAAAGATTTTTATCAGAACTGAACACCCCTCTTATTATAAGAACTATTACAAGCAATAAAACATCAAGAGATTCTTTTATCCTCTTTGACATTACAAGAAGAACTGCAGAGACGGCTGCATAACAACAATATGATGCCGTCATAAAAGCAATTGACGAAGTTGAAGAAGTATCTGTAACAGGAACTAACTTCTCAATGACAGAATATACCAATAACGAAATCATAACTCTTACAAAGGCATAAACTGCTTTTCCTTCCTTTTCCATTTGCTTCATGCGATAGCCTGCAGCAGACTCTGCAAGAAGAATGAACAAAGCAAGGGGTATTACAGATACAGAAGAAATAAATCCTGAACACAGGAAGTATATAATCAATGCCGCAAAAGGCATCCAGTACCATTGTATCCCTGATTTTTTTTCATAGTGGAATAACGTAAAATCATAAGCACATGCAAGAATAAGTATGCATAAGAATGTAAGTCGAAGAGCATCTTCATTCACTTTGAAAATGCAAAATGCAATGCCTGTAATTGCAATTGCCATACATACAAAAATGACATCAAAAGACTGCCTAAAACATTTTGCCCTTACAATCAAGGTCACAGATGCAAGAAAAATCAATGCATACATCATAAAGCGGATGCCCAGCATGCATGCCGGGACGGAACATTCCAGAGTGTAATAAGCAGAAGCCCTGGCGGCAAATATCAGGGCCGCTACGCAAAGGATGCGAATATAGCCGCTGCACGTTTTCCGATATTTGCAAAGGCTTTCAGTCATTATAAGCAGTGCTGGAATTGAAAATATCATATAGCGGAACTGTGCCATTGAAGCGGAAGTAACTACAAATAATAAAAGCATCCATGAAAATGATAGCCTTGAATATATGACATGTAAAAAAAATAAGGCTGCAAAAAGGAATACTATTACAGTCGGAGCAAGAAATGATTTTTGCTGAAATGCTGGGGGCATGCAAGAATACGCTACATAAAGTGCAGTAATGACTAATGCACACATCGGATATATCAGTTTATAGGAAACGCTCTTTTTTCCAAGCAAGATGGGCATTACCGGTATTGCTACCGCTCCTCCGGTAAGGCAGGCAGCAAGCAAAACGTCCAGAACAGAGCCTGCATGAGAACAGTAAAGCCTAAAGTTCTGCCATCCTATATTATGCCACAGACTGTTGGAAGAAAGTATCTGCAAAAGAATGCACAATCCTGCCGCTGAAAAATATTTAATAAATCTGTCCTTGCGGATAATTCCCAATTCAAGGCTTAAAACTGCAAATGAAACGCTGCATACAATCCATAGTCCAGGAATTCC
This sequence comes from Treponema sp., assembly GCA_024699235.1. GTDB lineage: Bacteria > Spirochaetota > Spirochaetia > Treponematales > Treponemataceae > Treponema_D. The sequence continues at coordinate 22,663 of JAILPY010000083.1, forward strand.
TTTTTCAATGAGGAATCCAATCATAAGGGCGGCAACTGCCAGTGACAGTCGCATTCCATACCTACTTGACCAGGCAAATGGAACAAGAGATGCAAACAGCAGGTAAAAGCCGCCTACGGTTCCTCCTAAAGACCGGCTTAAAAACACATACGCACAGGACTGCATAAGGGCTATGACAAATGTAGCTGTTGACCTGAATGCATAAGTAAGAAGCACAGAAGAAACTGACCATATAAAAGCAAAACCTGCAGCATTTCCTGGCAGTCGACATATCTGAGAGACAAAGGCAACAAGACCTCCAAACAATAAAGACCACAATACTGAAGTCAGTTCCCTGCAATATATTTTTGAAAAATATGACTTTTTGAAAAATACATAACAGCCAGCACCCTGAGTTATGAGTAACAATGCAAATGCAACTGCAGCCTTTACGGTACGAGGAATTGCATTCCAGTTATATGCAATCAAAGAGATAACGCCTGCAGAAATTAAGACTGCCGCTATAAGACTCAGAATCATAGGAATATGTTCTGCACGGATACGGTAATTTTTCTTAGCAGATGTACGGTTTCTTGAATTTATTTCTTTATAAATAGATTTTTCAGATGAAATATTTTTATCAGACTTTTCAACAGTGACTTGCATTTGATTTTCAGAAACTTGAAGTTCGTATTCATTTTTGTAATAACTCGATATCTTATCTGCAACATCTTTTGTAATGATGCCTTTCTGAACTAAAACTTTCAGTTCATTAAAAAGCCAGTTTATGTAAACTATATTCATATAATTTAATATATCATTATAAAATCATATTTGTATAGGCACTAAAAATAGCAGATAAATAAAGCCTACAATGACTTTTTATAAATATAAGTCATAAAATCTGAACCATCAGAATCTGAAAACTTTGCATATTCTCTTTTTTCTATAAGTTCATAACCATGTCTAGGATAATACTGCCAATTGCACGTACAGTCCGTCCAAAGATACATGTTTTTAAATCCTTTTTGTAGAAACCTGTTAATAAGTTCATTCAATATAATTTTTCCACAGCCTTTACTTCTGCTTATAAAAAGAGAAAGCTTTACATCACCCTTTCCCATATAAGAAAGCGTACGTTCATCCATTATTGACAAATATTCAGCAACAAGAGAAAGACTTGCTTTTTCACTATCTGAAAATTCTGTCGCTTTAAGTTGACTGTCCAGCCATTGCATTGCCGTATTACGCTCACCCTTTTCTGCTCCAAATGCAGCAGCAAGAAGCTTATCATCCTGAACTAATTCTAAAGCCATGTCATTTTTATAAATATTGTTACGCACTATAAATTCAACATCAACAGAATTAAATTTGTCATTTCCGCCAGGGACTCCCCAGAGAGGCTTTACAGCCTCTACAAGACAGGGAATATATTTTTCTTCGAAGGATTTTACGGACATATTCTAGTTTCCTATAATTTTGATAATACAATATATCACAATAAAGTTAAAATGTATTCAAAATTACAGGAAATAAAATCATTTAACGCGGGAACGAGCCTTAAAACTTGAAGGGACTCCAGATCCGCTTACGTCAGCATAATCGGAAAAAGAGTCAACCGTTACTGTAAATTTGCTTGTTCCAGTCTTATAAACAGTTCCGTCAGACCCAACTATACTGACATCATTTCCTTCTGCATCTATAACTTTTCCAGAACAGGACAGATTTGAAAGATTGCTGTCTCCTGTAACAATCCAAGAAGAATTCTTATCAATAACAATATTACAGTAACCGTTTCCTCCAGAACCTGCACAGCTTTCGTCATCAAGAACAGAGCCTGAAAGAACAGAGTCTTCTGTCATATATAAAGTTAAAGTTGAGATACTATCCCAAATTATGTCCCCATCCATATTCTGCTTTATTGCAGTAAACGTACAGTCTGCACCGTTTTCTCCCGTTCTACCCCATCCACGCTTATTTTTATTGCCAGTAACCCGAAGAAAATACTCATGATCATCAGAAGCCTGAATATCCACATCTTTTAAAATAAAGGAACTTTCTGTATTTGTAGTATAAAAAACTCCTCCATTTTCTGCGATAAGCTTTCCGCCAACCATTTCGAATGTACCAAGACCTAACTGAGAGTCGCCTGACATACTTTGATACAGAATTACATTCCATGTATTGTCATTTTGACTGTCATCTTTCATGTTACCAGATAAAGTACTGTTATACATATGAACATTATTGACCCCTTCAAGGCAGAGTGCTTCAGACCCAGTAGCCTTTAACAGCGCATTATTAATAGTAATGTCTGCCGTAACATAAACTGCAGGAGAGCCTTCACCATTTGACGTATATGTGCCGCCATCTACAATCATTGTACCGCTCCCTCGGTCTGAACGAATTGCAGCAGAAGACCGTCCATATGTTGTTATTTCCAAATTTTTTGCCACAAGGGTACCGCCTCCAGCTACATGTATTCCACCAGAAGCTCCCTGCCTGGTTGTAATCGACGTATCAGAGACAGTTGCAACCCCATCGCCGTATGCAAACACTCCAGCACCACCATCCGAATCTGTTTCAATGATACTTTTCTTTACATTTACAGAACCGTCCGTAACAAGAATTGCAGCACCAACTCCATAAAAACTTGAAGTATCACCACCCTCTGAATTGCATGAATTACGATTAATAACAGAATTCTTAATTGTCGTCGTGCCATCTGAAACATGTATAACATTTTCATCTTTGCCTACAGATAAAACGGTTTCCCTGGAAATTATTTTTTTAGAATCAGAAGTTATGACAGCATCATAGCTTTCAGGTTTTTGACTATGTCCTCCAGGAGGAGGTACAGGAGGAAGACCTTCAGACTTTTTCATCGGTTCTGAAAATGCAGAAATGCCAGTCATTATAAAAACAGAAATAAAAATAGTAAAAAATTTCTTCATATTCATTTTCCTATAAAAATTGAGATGCCTGAAATATACAAAATCTTTAAATAATAAGCACTGTAATTTTTAATAACATTCTGTTTTACATCATAAATTTTCGTTATCTTTATCCAGAAACGAAGATGGATTCCAGTAAGAAATAAAATCCAGACTGGAATCCATGGCACAGGCAGCACACCATAACTGTACTACTAGCATTTTAAAAGATTTTTTTTAACTAAAAATCTGGAAATAAAGGACTTCTACTTTACTACCAGATTTTTTGGCATTTAAGGTAAAAAACTAAAGGAGGATATTTTTACCTTTTTGACAGCAATTCTGTCAGGCCACTTATTCTTGAACTGCAAATCAGCAATGCAAGAAACAACCCTCTTATAAAATTTAATTTATAAGTTAAGAGTTTTTCGGCAACCGGTTGCCTTTATAAATAATATTATACATCCTTTTTTAAATTTGTCAAATTCAATTTTCCATCTGTCATTAAATTGTTTTTATAAAAAGAAACCTAGTCATAACAAATGAGACTATGCATTTTATGCACGAAAGACATCAAGTCAAGCAAGAAAAAGTTTATTCTGCTGTTTACTTTTATAAACAAACAATATATAATGGAAATTGCTTATTGAACATCTAAAGGAGTTTATTTATGGCATTAAAGAAAACGTATTCAAAAGACAAACAGTTTTGTACAGTAACTTTTTCCGTATCACAGGAAGCAGCTCACGGTGCAGAAAGTGTAACCATAGCAGGAGATTTCAATAGTTGGAGTAGCACCGAAACCCCTTTAGCAAAAGGTAAAGACGGTGGATTTTCTGTAAAACTTAAGCTTCCTGCAGGAGGTAAAGAATATCAGTTCCGTTACCTTCTTGACGGAAAGCATTGGGAAAATGACTGGGCAGCAGACAAATATATTCCTGCACCATTTTCTCACACTGACAATTCTGTTGTAATCTGCTAAATATTTATACCGTTTTAAGGCAGACTTTTTGTTGAAAACAGTCTGCCTTTATAATTTTCTAGTTTTACTCTTCTATTATTGCATACATTGGATTTTCTCCAGGATGTAATTCCAGAATATGTTTTTCGCACTCAAGGACTTCGGACGGATCGTGAGTTACGTGTAAAAGAGTAGTTGTTCCTGTACCCGCAATCATTTCCAGCAGATTCAAAATCTTTGTCCTGTAGTTATCATCGAGTCCGTGACATGGTTCATCAAGAATAAGAACCCTAGGAGACTTTACTGCAGCACGCAAAATAAGAATTGCACGCTGTTCTCCGTAACTTAAGGAACTGAATGACTCGTGTTCCCTTCCTGCAAAACCTGCCAATTTCAACCATGCTTTAGCAGTTGATACTTCAAAATCGCTTGCAGCTTCATACAGACCTATGCTGTCATGAAATCCACTGATTATAACACTTTGCAAATCAGTACCGCCAACCATCCTGTATTCTACATGAAGCCGATAACTTACAATTCCAAGGTTACGCTTTATGTCCCAGATCGTCTCGCCGGATCCTCTTCTCCGTCCAAAAAGCTTTATGTTTTCTCGGAAAACCTGCATATTATCACCGGTTATCAGTTCCAATATTGTAGTTTTTCCAGAACCGTTTGGACCTCGTAAAAGCCAATGCACTCCTTTCTTTACCTGCCAATTCAAGTCAACAAGTACATGATGCTCCCCCCAGCCTACATTTACATTTTCAAAGCTTATAAGACTGTCAGGAACAGAGTCTGAATAAATATCATTAACAAGAACATCACTGTCTTCTCTTATTTTCTTTAATTCTGTAAGAAAGACTTCTTTTTCTTCCTGCATCTTTAAGGACTTTTCTGCCTTACGCTTATTAATGATATCTTCATATTCAGAGCGTGCTCCGCAGAAAGAAACTCTCCTGTCAGAAAATTCCAACACACGGTTTATACCAGAAGGAATCTCATGAAAACGCTCCATGCTAAGGATTATCCTAGGAAACGTAGAATCAACTTCTTTAGCCTTTAGCTGCTTCTGAACCATAGTATCAAAAAATTCCAAAAGAATTCGCCTTGATTCTGCATCAAGGCCTGCAAATGGATCGCTCAGAATCAGAAGCTTACAGCCAGAAAGAAGAGCCCTACAAAGAAGCGTACGCCTAATTTCACCTGTAGACATATAGCGAAGGCCGCGGTCAAGAATCTTTTCAACGCCGCACAGCTTTATCTGTGGCAACGTTTCCAGCCTTGAAGCAATTGGCGGCAAAGGAGCCCCCTTCTTAGAAGAACCTCCTAAAACTTCACAGATATACTGTCGGCCAGTCCTTCCTATGTCTTCCTTATCCATAATTTCACTTTCATCTCTAGACCTCTCTTCTTCTATCAAGGCAGCAGCACTTTCAAGTGAAACTATAGAAACGGAATCCTTAAAAACCGATGTATAAAGAGGTAAATTTCCTGAGTCAATCTCATTTTCATTTGGTACAAAATAAAACTTTCCTGCAAGAGCATGAATGAAATGAGACTTTCCGCTTCCATTAGCCCCTGTTATAAGCCAAGCCTCTCCCGGCTTCATACTCCAATCAACACGGGAAAGCAAAACCTTTGACCGGTCCTGAACATTACAATTATTTATAGTAACAAGCATTTATTACTCCACGCTATAAATCATAGCGAAGATACCAAGTGAGGTCAAATGCCTTAAATACTCTAAATTTATTTATATTTGTTATTAAAACACCGATACTTTTAAAAGAATTATTGGTGGAGGAATTTATGAATATAAAAAATTTGCTTATTTCTGCTGCAGCCGCTGCTCTCACCGCATCAACAGCATTTGCATTTGATACATTAAATTTTGATCCAAAAGGAAAGGTAAATACATATACAAAAACAAATTATGTTATCGTTTCAAAATTTGGAGAATATTACCGATCCCAAGCTTTCAAATTTGTTCATGTATTTAACGGTTCAGGAAAAGAAACAGAAACTCTCAGTTATGATTCACAGGATTCCCTTGTAGATAAAATTACATTCGAATACAATGAAGCTGGAAAGCGTTCTGCAATAAATTTTTTTGATGCAAACGAAACCCTTATGCATAAAACAGAAATTGAATATACCTCGGACGGAAGGATTCTTTCTGAAACAGAATATAACGCAACAAATGAATTAGCAGGAAAAACAATATACAAATATGAAGGCGCCAAGAAAAGTGAATCATACTATGATAAAGATGGCGTCCTTATGTCACGCATCATTTCAAAACTGAATGCAGCCGGAAAGCCAGAAGAAATAAACGAATATTTCGGAGACGGATCCCTTGAAAAGAAAGAAGTTTATACATATTCAGAAACTGGAAACATCTCCTTGATTACAGTAACTTCATCAGAAGGCAGTTCAGACTCAAAAATCGTTTATCGTTATGGAAAGAACGGACTTGTCTCTGAAATTCAGACATATAACATGTCTAATGAAATTACGAAACGAGAATTTTATGAATATGATGATAAAGGCAACATAACGGCTTCTAAAGAATATGAGGTTGCAAAGAAATTTGGAGACACCTTAAACGAATTAAAGTCTATGACATCATATTCATACGAATATTAATCTTAAGGATATATGAATTCTTCTGTGGATAAAAGAAACAATTTCTGATATAGTTTTTGTATTGTAGAGAAGAAATCATCTATAAAAGGAAGCTTCATGGAATCTATTGGAATAAAACTTGCCGACGGTTCATTCTACCCTATTCTGGAAGACGGAAAGCCAGAAAAAAAGAACCTATCTCTTACAACGGTAAAGGATAATCAGACTACCGTACACGTTGATCTGTACAGGTCCAAATCCGGCTCAATGGATGACGCAGAATATGTGGATACTCTTGAAATAACAAACCTTAATCCTCATGGCAATGGAGAACCGAGCTTAACGCTTGACATTGAACTTGACGAAGACAATAAGCTTAATGCAAGAATCAATGATCCTGAAACAGGATTTGAAACAATAAAGAATGTAACTCTCGTATCAAGAACTCCTGAAGAACGCAGCATGCCTGCAAATTTCAGCCTTGAGCCAACAGAGGAAGATGAAAAGCCTTTTGAAGAGATTTTCAACGAACCTAAAAAAGACGATCAAGAAGACAAAGACATGTCTTTTGAAGAAATTCTAAATTCCATTTCAGATCCAAAAGATGATGAAACTGCATCAAATCCATTTGCAATCACAAAAAAAGAAGTTGAAGATTTAGATAAAATTGACAGAACAGAAACGGAGGAAACTGAAGTGCTGGGTCCAGCTCCTAACAGTGAAGATTTTGCTTTTGATGACATTGCTTCTTCCCAACAGGAAGAAAGTTCTTTTGACTTAGCAAATTTTGTTACTCCGGCAGAAGGTATGGTTCCTGAAACCAAAGAAGAGACTGCTGTACAAGACGATAATTCTGACTTGCCTGATTTTGATTCCCTTATAGATACAGAAACTCCGGTAGAAGAAAATCAAAATTCTGACTTGTCTGATTTTGACTCTCTTGAAAAAGTTCCAGAAGCTGCTGCTAACGCTGATGAAGATGCAGTTAATGCTACTAATGATGCAGAATCTCCAGAAGCAGGCGTTCAGGACTTAGACTTACCGGACTTTGAAGAGACAGCAGAAGATGAAGAAGATAAAACTATAGAACAGGATTCTCCTACAACAGAAGAAAACAACAATACTTATTCAGAAGGGGAACCTTCTGTACAAGACAGTTCTTTTGAACTGCCAGACTTCGACAATCCTTCAGATACAGAAACATCAGCGGAAGAAACTCAAAATTCTGACTTACCTGATTTTGAATCTCCTTCAGATAATACTGTTAATGCTGAAGAAGATACTGAAGCAAAACCAGAATCAACTGACAATGATAACTTTGACCTTCCAGAAGCATTTGAAGCAACGGTAGAAAGCGCTGCTTCAGAATCGGATTCTGAGCAGGTCACTGACAACTCTCTCAAAAATCCGTTTGATTTGTCGGGATTTGATGAACCAAAACCTAAAAACTCATCAGAAGAAGAGACTATAGACAGAAGTCTGCCAGAAGATACATCTTTTGATTTGCCTGATTTCACTGAGACATCAGAAACGGAATCTAACGAAACTGCTGGCGAATTCGACCTGCCTGATTTCACTGAATCATCAGAAACGGAATCTAACGAAGCTGTAAGCGACTTTGACTTGCCTGATTTCACTGAATCCTCAAATACGGAATCTAACGAAGCTGTAAGCGACTTTGATTTGCCTGATTTCACTGAATCATCAAATACGGAATCTAACGAAGCTGTAAGTGACTTTGACTTGCCTGATTTCACTGAATCATCAGAAACGAAATCTAACGAAACTGCTGACGAATTTGACTTGCCAGGCATTAACGACATTACAAGTTCAGATAGTGTACAAAAAACTTTTGAACAGACCCAAGAAAATGACACAGAACTTGACCTGCCAGATTTCGGAGAAATAGAGTCTCAAACCGACAGCAGCGTATTTGAACTGCCTACATTCAGCAATACAACAAATGCAAATGAGAGGATTGTAGAACCGCTTAGCATTGATACGAAGGATGATTTTTCTGCATTTGACCTTCCAGATTTTAATGATGATTACGGCAATACAGATTTTGAAATTCCTAATTTTGATGAATCAGAAACAAATACTGATTTTGTACTCCCTGATTTTGAAAAGTCAGCTGCAGCACAAGGTACAGATCCAATAACGCCTCAGAATATGTTCAGTGACCTGTACGACAAAGAGACACTTGAAGGAAAGTCTTCTTCAGCATACGATGATTATCCAGAAAACAGAAAGCAGTCAAAAGTACCTGTCATTATATGCCTTATTTGTGCATTGATATGTCTTTTCAGCCTTATGTTCCTATTTATTCTTCCTACAAACATGAACCTGATTACAAAAGCACAGGCAATTGCTAAAAAGACTGAAAAACAAGTAAATGAAGATTCTCCAGAAACTGCAAATGTAACTGAAACAAAAACTGAAAAACCTGTTGAAGACTCTAATAAAGAAGCAGAAGAAGAAAAAGAAACAGAAGTCCCTGCTGAAAAAGAAACAGTACCTGCAAAAGAAAATGAGATTGTAATTGCAACTGTTCCATCTCAGGTTATACCAGAAAAACCAGCAAAAACAACTGCAAGCATACCTGATACAAAATATACTGTCGTATGGGGTGATACGCTGTGGGATATTTCAAACGCTTACTACAAGAATCCATGGCGTTATACATATCTTGCTGAATATAACCACCTTAAGAATCCAAACTACATCAAGGCTGGTTCTATTATCTTAATTCCAGCAGAATAACCGGGGCTTAATGAATCAAAGGATTTTATTAGGAGCACTCGCTTGCAGCTTGCTTATTTTTTCAGCAAGTTGCAAGCAAAACAACAGTCTTCAGCAAAAATATGGAGTTGATGCATCTTATTTTATGGGATTACGGGACTTGCAGCTTGGAGATGAAGCAACTGCTACAAGAGAATTCAAACGCAGTGCAAAAAAGGGTTCTGAATTAATTGCAAGAAAATCCCGTGAAATGCTCACGACAATAGGTTCCATCGATAATAGAATAAAAGAATGCTTTGCCCTCTATGACTTTTATAAGGATGAAGATTCCCTGCTGCGACTTTGTAAAGAATTATATGCAAACAGGGAATACGCACAGGTAATCACTGCTACAGAAAACATAGATTTAACAGAATGCAGT
>JAILPY010000128.1 GCA_024699235.1 Treponema sp.
TATGGTTACCCTTTGCTTAATGCCTCCTTGAAGATAGGGCGGTCTTCTTTAACATTTGTTATGAGACTAATGTACAATAAAAAACAGGGGTGAAGTTGTAGATTTTGCTTGACATTTAAAGAGAGTGTCTTGAGGCAATAAGTCAAGATATAAAAACTCAGTGGCCATGCTGAACTTGGCCAGTGCGCATGCTCAGCATGGCCAGTGAATTTTGTCGCTTTGGGCACTGCGCAGAGTCAGTCTGCGCAGTGGAAAAAATCAGCCTGGGCAGTAAAAAAATCTTTAAAAATTAGATATATGGATATAACCAAACAGATTGTAGAAGATATTCTGTAAAAAAAGGAAATTCTTATGAAAACATTAATTCTAGCAGGCGGAATGGGAACCCGACTCGGAGAAGAAACAAAGCTTATTCCAAAGCCAATGGTAGAAATTGGAGGATATCCAATACTTTGGCACATAATGAAAATCTACAGTTACTATGGTTATAATGACTTTATCATTCTTACCGGTTATAAGGGACATGTGATAAAGGATTATTTCTTAAACTATTATAATCGATACAGCGACATGACAATTGACATGTCCAATAATGATGTTCAGATTCATAAGATGCGTTCAGAACCATGGAAGGTTACCATGCTTTATACTGGGCCTGATACAATGACAGCGGGACGAATAGCAAGAGCAAAAAAATATATTAATGACGAGCCTTTTATGCTTACATACGGAGACGGTGTAAGTAATGTAAACATAGAAAAACTTGTAGACTCTCATGCAAAAAGCGGAAAACTTGTTACTCTTACTGCTGTACAGCCTGAAGGTCGCTTTGGAGCGCTTGACATTCAAAATGACGGAACAATCAGCCAATTTCAGGAAAAGCCAAGTGATGCCTGGATTAACGGCGGTTTTTTTGTATGCGAAAATAAGGCCCTAGATTATATTCCAGCTGATTCTAATGGCGTTATGTGGGAACGATCTCCTCTTCAGAATATAGCAAAAGACGGTCAGCTGCATGCTTATAAACATGAAGGCTTCTGGCATCCTATGGATATGCTAAAAGACAAAGAAGAACTGGAAAAACTATGGAAAACGGAAAATGCACCTTGGGACGTTTGGGGGCACTTTAAAAACAAATGAAAATGGATTTATCGTTTTATAAAAATAAAAGGGTTTTTATTACCGGCCACACAGGATTTAAGGGAACATGGCTCAGCCGCATTTTGATTTTGGCTGGAGCAGAAGTTACGGGGTATGCCCTTGAACCTCCTACAGAACCTAGTCTTTTTTGCTTGACAAATACAGACTCTCAAATGAAGTCCATAATCGGAGATGTCCGAAATGGTGAAAATTTGAAAAAGGCAATGCTTTTTGCAAAGCCTAATATAGTCCTTCATCTTGCTGCTCAGCCAATTGTAAGGACTTCATATAAAGATCCTGCTGGAACTTATGAAAGTAATGTTATGGGAACTGTAAATGTTCTTGAAGCCGTTAGGGCAGCAGACTCTGTAAAGTCATTTGTAAACGTTACAACTGATAAAGTTTATTTGAATAAAGAGTGGGCATGGGGCTATCGGGAAAACGAAGAACTTTGCGGCTTTGACCCATATTCAAATTCAAAGTCCTGTTCAGAACTTGTTACTTACAGCTATAAAAATTCTTTCTTTAATACGGATGATTCTCCTGCAATTTCGACTGCCAGAAGCGGGAACGTTATTGGCGGAGGTGACTATGCAATGGACAGAATAATTCCTGACTGCATAAGGGCAATTGAAGAGGGAAAAGAAATAATCCTCAGGAACCCAAATTCCACAAGGCCGTATCAGCATGTCTTGGAATGTCTTAGAGGGTATCTGACATTGGCAAAGGCCCAGTATGAAGATAAAACGTTTTCAGGTTCATATAATTTTGGGCCGGATGATGAATCCTGTGTAACGACTGGCCAGCTTGCTACTTTATTCTGCGAAAGCTGGGGTAATTGCGCTTCTTGGAAAAATGTAAGTGAAAAAAATGCCCCACACGAAGCAAATTTCTTAAAGCTTGACTGTTCAAAGGCAAAGTCTGCTTTAGGGTGGCATCCTCAGTGGACTATTGGTAAGGCAATAGAAAAAATAGTAGAATGGGAAAAATCTGTTAAAGATGGAAATCCTGCAGCAAATATTACTGATATGCAAATAACGGAATATTTCGGAGTTTAAATATGTTTGAAAATAAAACGAAAGAAGAAGCTTCAGAAGAAATTTTAAATAGCGTAAAAGAATACTATAAAAAATATATGGTTCGTCCTGAATATAAGGACGGGGACCGCATTTCTTATGCCAGCCGCGTCTTTGACGAAAAGGAAATGATGAACCTGACGGATGCGGCCCTTGAGTTCTGGCTTACGAGCGGACGCTATACAGACCAGTTTGAAAAGCAGCTGGGAGAATATCTTGGAACTCCATTTGTTTCACTTGTAAATTCAGGCTCTTCTGCAAACCTTTGTGCTTTTATGGCACTTACTTCTCCTTTATTAAAGGAAAGGCAGGTAAAGCGCGGCGATGAAGTTATTACTGTTGCCTGTGGATTCCCTACAACGGTTACTCCGATACTCCAGTATGGAGCAGTGCCTGTTTTTGTTGACGTGACGATTCCTCAGTATAATATTGACGTAGCTCAGCTGGAATCAGCCCTTAGCCCTAAGACTAAGGCTGTAATGATTGCCCACACGCTAGGCAATCCTTTTGACTTAAAGGCTGTAACGGAATTCTGCAAAAAGCATAGCCTATGGCTTGTAGAAGACAACTGCGATGCCCTTGGCTCTGAATATACTTTAGACGGAAAGACTTATAAGACAGGAACTGTCGGTGATATAGGAACTAGCAGCTTTTACCCGCCGCACCACATGACAATGGGAGAAGGCGGAGCTGTTTATACGCGCAATCCTCTCCTGCATAAAATAATCCGTTCTTTCCGTGACTGGGGACGTGACTGCATTTGCCCAAGCGGGAAGGATGGAATTTGCGGTCACAGATTTGACAGGCAGTTTGGAACGCTTCCTTTTGGATACGACCATAAATACACCTACAGCCAT
>JAILPY010000098.1 GCA_024699235.1 Treponema sp.
TAAAACATAGTATACCACTTTGACCAAAATTGAAAGACTTTTTCGTTTCTAAGTGATAATTTTGATGCATTCTTCTTTAAATTATACACATCACCATACATTTGCAAAAACTGAGAATCATTTTCGCCATCATCCTGCACCAGTTCATTATTTTCAGCATTAATTTCTGGTATTGATACAAGCAGTTCTTTATCTTCCGTAAATTCATCTTTAGAAAGCAAAGGATTTGACGTATTGATATTTTGATTCTTTAATGATGGAAGGAACAAAAAAAATAAAAAGCAGAACACAGCAGAAGCACTTATAATCATTAAAAACATAAATAAAATTGAAAGTATCATAATGCAACCCCCTTATGAAGCCAAGAAACATTCCAGGCAAGCAAAATCACTAATATAACTGCTATACTGATAATTACAAGCATTGGCTTTTTAGGAATTCTACGCCGAACGGCATAAAGTATAAAAAAGAAAATAAAAAAGGAAAGTCCACATAAAATAGCAATTATAAAACATTCAAACACAGAGCAGGATTCATTGACACTCAACAAAACTGCAAGAACAGAAACTGCATATTCTGGAGTACTTTTTTTTGTAGTTACTCGTATTATAGATTCGATAAATATCGATAATATCGAATAAATTATGACAGCAACAAATGGATATAACTCTGCAAGACGGGCAGGAACAAGAATGCTATCTGTGACAAGATATGTAAGCACAGCCGTAACGCTAATGGTAACAAGCATTTTTACAAAACTGCTTATAATGCGTCTCGGGTACTTGCTCAAAGGCAATGTTCTGTTCATTCCTATGCCATACATCAATATGGCTGAGGTATAGATAATATAATATGCAATATTACTTAACATCTGTCATAGCTCCTGCAAGTTTCATATTTTGATCAGCATAGGAAATAATATATAATATAAATCCACATAATAATACTGCTCCTGGAGTGGATGCCCAAAATGTACCTAAGGAGACTTTTTCTGATGAATGAAAAATTACAAGCTGAGCGATTCCTGTTCTGGAAGGAAGTGTAATTGTACCATAGCCAAATAAGTCTCTAAATAAAAATATACAAATTGAGAAAAAAGAAAACCCTCCGCAATACCTTATATTCTGTGCTAAGTCAGCATAAACGGAAGGCTTATTAGGTCGATACAGTCTCATTATGAAAAAGGATGAAACGGCAGGTATATATATAACAAAACCAATAGTAAGGGCCATTAAAGGAGAATACATTACAACCAATTGCTTAAAGAATATGCTTTCACTTATCAGAAATACAGCAGTAAGAACAGAGAGTAAGCTTTCTAAAGAAAGTTTATATATTAAATTTTGAAATAATGTCATAAAAAACATGGAAGCATACATAAAGACAATTAGTATGATTCCATACGCCAGACGTCCAGGAAACGGAACGAGCATGGCAAGAGAGGCCATTAGGTATACAGATAAAGTATTCTGTTTCATATTTAAAAGTCCTTCTTAGTAAGAATATTTGGAATGCGTTTTCCCCAGTAGGAAATTTGAGAATAACGGGCATTACTTACAACAGTGGATTCTATACGTTTATTCAATGTAACAAACGTAACAAAATCGGCTTCCTTAGCACCATCCTTGTATGTATAAACAGCAGGAACAGGTCCAAAAATCGTCTGAAGCCTAATAATAACAGCGTGATAAGAAGAAGGATCATTTTTCTTTGACAAAGCAAATGCTGCACAGCTTACAGAGAATGGATTAGAAATTGGCTCAAATTCCCTAACTTCATATTCTGAGTTTTCTGCATAAACAGATGCAACAACTTCCTTTAAGCCTTTTTCCCATGATTTTCTGCTTGTAACTGTTGAAATTAACAATAAAGCGAATAAAACTAAAAATAAGCCGGATACAATCCCGTACTGAACCAATTGCTTTTTTATAGCCGGATCCAACTGAACTTTTGCTTCGATTTCAGAATCATTAATGACATCCATATTTTACTCACCTTCCCTTAGAAATCTTACACGAGGCAAAAGACATTTCTGTATATTCTTTTTTACCTTATGACGTTCAATAACTTCAATTCCAAGAGCAAACATATTCATTATAAGTATCATAAATACAAAGCCGGCGGAAGACATTCCATAACCAACAATAAGATAACACATTATGCCAGCTCCAATTCCATACAGAACCTTACCTGGTATAGCAGAAGGAACTGTTCCAAACCATTGCAGTATAAACAGCGCAGAAAACAGAACTCCGCTTGTAAGCATTGCAAGAAAAATATCTCCATATAAAATGTCTACGCCAAAGAAAAATGCAGGAACAAAATATATAAGCAAGCCATATACTGTTATAAAAATAGCCGGAATAAGAAAATCAATCATTTCAAATGAGAATAAAATAATTGATGAAACCAATGTAATGAAATTAAACCTGAATGCAGGTATGATAGATCCTGTATCCCAAAATAAAGTGACATATCCGTTTGGAATTCTTACTCCAACAGATTTAAAAATAGTACTATTTAAAAAGGATGTAATAGCATCATCTTTAGGATTCATGGGAATTGTACCATCTTGAATTAATGAAAGGGATGCATTTTTAGACTGCAAGTTTCCAAGAGAAATAATTGCAGAAGGAAATTCTGACATTCCTAGAAAATAACAGACAGCAACAGTTATAGAGACAACATTTATCCATGATTCCGCAACGCCGCCAAAGGAATACTTACAGATAATAAAAGTAAAAATTGTAATAAAGAAAACCGCCAGAGGTTCATAAGTTGCAGGCAAAAGGAAACCAACAAGAATTCCTTGTATAATAGAAATAATCCACGAAAACGTAAAGTTCTTTTTTACAAAAGAAGTTAAAAATTCTGCAGCAAGAGAAGCCAGTACAGCAGAAATGATTATTCCAATAGATCCATAACTTTTCGTCAAAAGCAACATAATGAGCTGTGGCAATAGCATGATAAGCATAAAAACACTTATTGTATGCATTGACGGATATATATATACAAAAGGACGTAAAGTCACTCTATTTTTCATTTTTTTCCTCCCTTATATAATTAATTATTTGGCTAAGTGGAATTCTTGAAGGACAGACACTGTTGCATAAGCCACACTGAGAACACAATTCAATAGAAGCCGCAAGGGATGTCTCTATAGATTCTTTGTAAAGTACGGGATATGATATAAGGTCTGGATAAAGCTGCTCAGGGCAAATTCTCCTGCACTTTCCACAGCGAATGCATGGTGCATAGGCCTGATTAAACAGTTTTGACCTAGGGACAAACATTACAGACTTAACGAATTTTGTAACAGGAACATCAGTATTATCAACTTCTGTTCCTACAATCATACCATTTATAATTGTCTTAGCAGGAGGCTTTGAGTAACCTCCGCAATACGAAGCAAGATTTTCAACAGATGTACCAATTTTTACCTTAAAAACTGCAGAAGAATAAATGCTTGCTCCTGATACATGTACAAACCTTTCAGTCACAGGCTTTCCCAACACTATTGCCTCATAGACTGAATAAAGAGTCTCTGGATCAACAAATATTGACTTTGCATTAACATCATCAAAAAGCTTTATCTGAGTATTTTTTGCAGATTTTTTTACAAGAGGAATAATGGTCTGAACAAAACCGCATGGGTATTTTCGGGTATCAACATCGACTGTAAGCACAGCAAAATCACGGACTATATCATTATCAATGTTAACCCCACCTTTTTTTGGTACAAGAAAAATAATTCCCTGAGCTTTCATGACTCCAGCAACAATCGCAGCCCCTTCTAAAACTTCCCTAGTATATTTGCTGGCCACAAAATAATCTGTTTTCCTGCTGGGATCTTCGTCATACATACGGACAACCAGATACCTGCCGTGCTTTACCTTACAGTTTATGATCTGATCAACAAGAGACATCTCACCGGTAAAAGTGTTTACAACCCCCTTTGACAGCATCATCTTAAGAAGTTCCTCATCAGAATAGCTTTTCCAGTCTGTAACAGAAAGATTTTTTCCTGTATAAGAAAAGGATCCTGAAAGCTTTATTTTCAAGGCTTGCCCAATCCTTCCATCAGGCAAAGTACAGTTCAATTCTTCAACGACAGTTCCTGGCAAAGGTGCGTTAATTGCAGAATCAATATGATTGTTATTTTTTAGGGAAACCGCAAGCAGCTGCCCTTCTCTTACAGTATCACCGACATTGATTACACACTTATAGTTTTTACTTGAAAGACGATTAACAGGAACTACAATACTCTGAGGTAAAAATGCATTTACCGATTCAGAGAAATCTTTTTCATCATCTTTTACAAAATTAGTTATAGACTTCATATTCTACGTTCCACCCCATAGTAGTATGATAAAGACAAAGCTAAAGGCACTGATAGTGCCATTATAAGCATCACAAGATTTAAAATATCACTGCCTGACTGTGCAGGCTGCCTTGACAGCGCATATATGACAGAACTTCTGTGATCCTGTAATTTCATAAGCTGCTCTACAGCGGGATAATCAAGCCCATCAAGTTCCTTTTCAAGTTTTTTCCTAAAATCACTATTGAATGTATATATTGCAGCTTCTTTTTCCTGAACAGAATCGGATTTTTGTTCATAGGTGCTGAAATATATGCTGTCACCTTCTGCAACTGTTTCTGAATAATTATAATTAACAGAACGATAAGGATAAGTAAGAGTATTCCAAGCCCATACAAAATAATTATTTATTGACGGAAGAAACACTGAATTTTCGCTTATAGGCCTATCGCCATCAGATACAGGAACAGGAAGCTCTATTCCCGCTGCAGATGTCCTTGGCATGAATTTTGCTGAAAATAAAAATGAAATCAATATCACAGAAATTGGTATCGTTAAAAAAAGCAAAGCCTTCATATTCTTCCTGTTAATTACAGAAACCTGATAAGCGCTGAATATCAGGGTATACCTAAAAGAACTCTGACGGTCATTCTGAAGCAAAGATTCCTTTAAAAGAAGAATACTTGCAGAAAGTGCACACAATGCAGCAACAGAAAGCAGCCCGCACGCAACAGAATAGCTGCATAAAATTATTATTGAAGCAAATAGGAGTATATCTATTTCAACTTTCTTTAAAACAGCAATAACATCTGATTTTCTTCCCCAAACCTTATTTGAAAGATAAAGGGCAAATAAGACCAGGCAGGAACCGGCCGCCACCGTATAGAAAGGCATAGAAAAAGACAATACTACAAGAAAGAAAGCCGGGAGGAAAAAATATCTTTTTTTTTCAGATGCAAGGCCCAATAATACATAAACTGCAACAGTTATAACAGGAACGATATAAGGAACAGAGGAATCTGCATCAAGTCCTGCCTTTACATGAAAATTCTTTATTAACTTTTTTAAGGCAGTTCCTGCCTGACGCTCATACTGATCAGGGATGTAAAAAAGCTTACAGGAAGCATTTTTATCCATAAAATAGCCAAGCCGACTTTCAAGATATGAATTGTAATCCTTTTGAAAAGCGGAAAAAGGAGTTGAAACTGGAGCCCTTTGCAAAGACATTGATATTACATCTTTACACCCAGATTCATAAAGACAGTTAAGAACATCCTCTTCATTCACAGATTTATCTACATACAAGACCTTGTATCCATTCCATATTTTTGAAACTGGCATTGACCTAAAAATGAAAAGACACAAGACGCATGCTAAAATGACAAAAAGGAGAAAAACATATTTTACAGAAAAAGATAATTCAAGGGCTTTCATTAGTTAAGCACACAAAATGCAAGACCAATAAAAAAACCGAGCAGACAGCCAATAACGACTTCTACAGGAGTATGTCCCTGCACTTCCTTTATAGGTTTAAACTCTACTATTCCTTTTTCTGCCAGCGTTTTGCCTATGCCATTCAGAATACGGGCCTGTATGCCATTAGCCCTTCTGACTCCGACAGCATCTCGAATTGTTACCAAAAAAAAACCTAAGGAAAGAATGAAAACATCACTTGATACGCCAGAACGATAACCAATATTAGTGCAAAGGGTTGCAACTAATGCCGAATGACTTGAAGGCATGCTGCCCGTTCTCCACAGCATAAGCTCAAAAAGTTCTGAAACGCTGTGAACTTTGCCAGAGAACAACTTTACTAAAGTCTTTATCAACTGGGCGCACAGCCAACTGAAAATGCAAGATAATAAAACTGGATTTGAGAAAAATAATCGTAACTGTTCCCTTGCATTAGCCATGTTTTTATTTTACTATAATGTAAAATTTTGTCTAGTAGCAAACAATTTTTTTTTAGGATTATTCTAAAACAATGGATTTTACAAATTATACTGCAGGATTAAATGACAGCGGAAGAAGACTTGATAAAATTCTAAAGCATATCTTTCAAGACTCTCAGAAAACAAACATATATGCCGCCCTTCGCAAAAAACTCATCAAAGTAAACGGATCCAAATCCGCAGCAGATTACATATTAAAAGAAGGAGACGTTATATCAATCGCAAAATTTCTCTTGCAGCAGGATGCTGAAGCTAAAAACAATGAGATGCAAGATGAACATAAAGATTTTAACTTTCAGTTTCAGACAATATTCAAAAACCAGCATATCTGGATCATAAACAAGCCTTACGGAATAAACGTACACTCATCACAATCAAAAGAAATTGACATAGCCTCTATCATTGCAATGCAATGCAAAGATAACTCTTCAATTGCGTTTACGCCAGCACCCCTTCACCGCCTTGATAAATATACGACAGGAATACTTTCAATTTCACAAAGTCACGAAGGAGCCGTATGGTTTTCAAAAGCAATATCAGATCATGCAATAAAAAAAACATATATAGGAATAGCAGAAGGCACATTAAAAGAAAAAAAAACTTGGGAAGACAGCATAGAAAACATGCCTTCCAATAAAAAGTCCTTTCATACCGTAACAATATCAGAGGGGGCAAAAAAATCAATTACTCATGCAGCGCCACTAGCATACGGAGCATACAAAGGGTTGCCTGTAACACTTATTCAATACAGCATAGAAACTGGAAGAAAACACCAAATAAGAATACAGTCAAGCAGCCACGGATTTCCCCTTCTTGGAGACAGTGCATATAATTCTCATAATCCCGTAATAATTCCTAAGCAGCATGCATTTTTTTTGCATGCAATACAAATATCATTTCCTACGGACAATCCACTTTCAATGCCAAAAACAGTAACAGCCCCTCTTCCCAAAGAGTTTGAAGACTTCCTTCAATTTTCCTTGATAAAATGGAATAAAAAACTTATAATTTAGAGGGAATACCTGTAAAAAATGAACTTTATTTCTAAATTATTAAGACATGGAATGATAATCTATGCACTTGTAGGTGAAAGTGGAACTGGAAAAAGCTTCCGTGCAAAGCTCATCATGCAGAAATACGGCCTTGAAGCACTCATAGACGACGGCCTACTCATTCAAGATGATAAAATTCTTGCAGGACGTTCTGCAAAGCATGAAAAAACATATCTAGGCGCCGTAAGGATTGCCCTTTTTGATGACAAGGAACACCGCGATTCTGTTGCAAAAGTAATACAAAAAAATCATATAAAGAAAATTCTTCTGCTCGGGACCAGCGAAAAAATGGTTCAGAAAATTTCTATCAGGCTGCAGCTGCCAGCACCAGAAAAAATAATAAACATAAAGGACATAGCATCTCAAGATGAAATCCAAAAGGCAATACGCAGCAGAAACGTAGAAGGCAAACATGTAATTCCTGTTCCTGCTATTGAAGTAAAAAAATCATATTCACAAATTTTTACAGACTCAATAAGAGAACTGCTTTCAAAAAGCAAGACAAAATCAATAACAGGTGAAACAAAGCTTACAGAAAAATCTATTGTTACGCCAGAATTCAGTAAGAGAGGAAGACTTGAAATATCAGAAGCCTGCATAACACAGATGGTCATGCACTGCGTTGCAGAAATGAATGCAGACGTCCAGATAAAAAAACTCACCATAAAGACTGATAAGCAAGGCTACAGACTCATACTGACAGTAAACGTACCTTTCGGCAAGCAGCTGACAGGACTCATGCACAATATGCAAAAATACATAACCGAAAACATAGAACGGCAGACAGGTATTTTTATTGAGGAAGTCTCCATTATTATTGACAAGATTATAGATGTAAAGCCTCAGTAAATCATTGTGCCGAAGAAGCAGGCCTTGAACGCTTGCGAGGTATTTTTACGGGCACTCCATATTCAGTTAAGATTTTCCGTACTGCATATTCAAGTTCAGTTCTTTGAGGGTTCATAGGAAGGACATAGTTACGGCACTGCATCCAAGTCTTTTTATATAAGTCAGCGGCAGAAGCTTTATTTTTAACTTCCAAATTCCAGTCTGTTAAGTTTGAGACAAAATCCCTAAGCACAAAATACAATTTATCACCCAGCCTGCAATCTGGACTGTGCTGTATGTATTCATCAAGCATTCGCAGGCTCTCCATATAGGATTTTGCATACTTTTTATTTTCTAGCATAAGATTCGTTGCTGCAGGCTGAAGGTAAGCATACAAATCAGTATCTATTGCACCGGAAACAATGTCATAAGAATGACCGCTGTTAATTATTTTAAGCACTTCTTCAGTAAGCCTTGAAGGCGATACCGGAGACAAAAGCTGAGCAGAATTACGTATCTTCTTTTTTAAGGAATGAGGAATCTTGCATCCTGTCGTAGCACCATACTTAACCGCACGGAGCATCCTTACAGGATCATCTATAAAAATCCGGTCTAAAGGAATTACAGGCCTGATAACACCCTTCTTTATATCCTTAACTCCATCCACATAATCTACAATCTGTTCCTTACCTGGATCATAATAAAGGGCATTCAAGGTAAAATCCCTTCGCAGCACATCTTCGTCCATAGTCCCAAAAGAATTTCCTACAGACCCGTCCACAATAGAACGGAACGTACTAACTTCAAAAATCTTATCGCCAAAAAGGACATGAACAAGCCTAAAGCGCTTGCCTATTATCCTTGAATTTCTGAATATTTTCTTTATTCTACTTGGAGTTGCATCCGTAACAATATCAAAATCCTTTGGTTTTTTACCTACAAGCAAATCACGGACAGCACCACCAACAAGATATGCCGCAAAGCCAGCGTCTCGAAGGCGCGTAATTACAAAAACGGCATCTTTATCTATTGAGTCTAATGATATCTTATGTTCTTCTTTGGTATAAATGACAGCTTTCTTAACAGGTTTTCCTTTACTGTCGGTTGCGTATCGGATTAGCACAGTGGGATTATTTTAATAATCTGCACAAAGAAGGTCAAGACAGGATAAACCTTTAATAAAGCACTACAGTTCACGCAAAGAGTACACTACAGCTCACGCAAAGAGTACACTACAGCTCACGCAAAGAGTACACTACAGCTCATGCAAAGAGTACACTACAGCTCATGCAAAATTATAACCAACAGATTTTTATGAGTGCAACTATACAAGAAACATGATTACTGCATTATAGGATAAATCATAAAGAAAGGGCTTCTTTCATCCAGGAAAGCACATCCTTCTTGACTTCATCCTTATTTATCTCATTTAAAAGCTCATGCTTCGCACCAGAATACATCTTCATAGCAATAGATTTCATTCCATTTGACTGATAAATCTTAAAGAGTTTTTTTACGCTCTTCCCGAATATGCCGACAGGATCTGCATCGCCTGATATAAAGAATACAGGAAGACCGGCAGGAATGCGTTTCATATTCCTTTTTGAATGTATGAAAACAAGTCCTGAAATCATATCTGCATAAAAGCCTATCGTGCAATGAAAGGTACACCAAGGATCAGCAGAAGTCTTTTTTACAATCTCTTCATCTCGAGTAAGCCAATTTCCATTGTATGAAGAACCGAATATAAATTTTTCTAGCAAAGGAGAGATTTTCTTTTTGCCAATAAAACGCTTTGCCAAATATGTAACAGGCTTGCCTAAGCAAACTACAGGGCGCGGACCTGCTGTACCGCACAAAATAACGGCATCAACTGTATCTCCATATTTTTCTATATAGCACTGTGCAATAAATGAACCAAAACTGTGGCCAAACAATACAACTTTTTTTCCAGGACAACGTTTTTTTACAAGTTCAATTTCTTCCTTTATATCATCTACAACACGAAAAAAACCGTCTTTATCTGCAAGGTAACCGAACATGCCGGTTCCTTCCCTTACAGCAAGATCAGCAGTCCTGCCGTGCCCACGGTGATCTTCCGCATACAATGCTATTCTATTTTGAGAAAGAAATTTTCCAAAATCATCATACCTAAAAGAATGCTCTGTCATTCCATGACTCAGAACAACAGCAAAATCTATTTCTTCATCTGGAAGCCAATGATGAAAAATATTTTTATTACCATCTGACATGGTTATCGTTTCAAAATCATATTTCATATAAAAGAGATTATAGCACAACAAGATCAAAATACAAGTAATCAGAAAAACAGTCTGTAATATTTTTCACAGTACAAAAATAATACTGTGCATCATTTCACATAAATGAATAAATTTCAGCAAAAAGGCTTATAAAAAAACGTTTTCGGAAAATTTAAGTATTAACAATTGAAATATTTTGTTCTATAATTATTCTGATAATGTAATACCCTAGAGATATTATCATCATGTATTTAGGAGAATTGTATGGCTAATACAAATAAAATTACCATCATTGGAGCAGGACAAGTCGGTTCAACCGTAGCTTATGCACTTACCGTAAAGGAACTTGCTTCTGAAATCGTTTTAATTGACATTGACAAAGACAGGGCCATGGGAGAAGCCATGGATATCCGTCAGGGAACACCATTCATTGGTCCTGTATACGTTCATGACGGTGAATATTCAGATGCTAAGGATTCTGACATTGTAATCCTTACATCTGGCGTTGCAAGAAAGCCTGGCCAGACTCGCCTTGACCTTGCACAGACAAACGTAAACATCACAAAATCAATAATTCCAGAAATAACAAAAGCAGCCCCAGACGCTCTTTATGTAATCGTTGCAAACCCTGTAGACATTCTTACATATCAGTTTGTAAAGTATTCTGGCATTCCTGCAAATCATATCTTTGGAACAGGCACCATGCTTGATACAGCACGTTTCCGCGCTCGCATTGCAGAAACTTATAAAATTGCACAGGAAAATGTACACGGCTATGTATTCGGAGAGCATGGAGACTCTTCATTTGTTCCTTGGTCACTTGCAAACATCGGTTCTATTCCTGTAGACAAATATGCAGCAGCATACGAAGGCAAGAACCTTCCTTCATTCAATAAGGATGACGTTGAAGACTATATCAGAAAGTCAGGCGGAATTATTATTAAGGCAAAGAAATGCACAAATTATGCTATCGGCGTAACTACAGCACATCTTTGTGAAGCACTTACATATGATACAGACAGCGTCCTTACAATCTCAACAATGTTAACTGGGGAATATGGAATTTCTGACGTATGTATGAGCATTCCTGCTGTTGTCGGTCACAATGGCATTGCAGGACGCCTTGTAGCGCCTCTTACAGACGGAGAAGTAAATTCCCTTAAACACAGTGCAGAGTGCCTTAAGGATGTAATTAATCAGTTGCAGTTCTAATTAAACACAATATATTTACCAGGCGTGGAGTAATGAATGGAAAATTTTAGAATTGAGCATGATTCCATGGGAGAAGTCAAGGTTCCAGCAGACAAACTCTGGGGAGCCCAGACAGAGCGCAGCCATGAGAATTTCAAAATTGGCGTTGGCATAGAAACAATGCCGCGTGAAATCACAAAAGCTTTCGGTTACTTGAAAAAGGCAGCAGCCCTTGCAAACAATGAACTGAAACCTGAGAAAATGACAGCTGAAAAGCTTAAGAGCATTTCACAGGCTTGTGATGAAGTTGTAAGCGGTTCTTTGAATGACAACTTCCCTCTTGTTGTATGGCAGACAGGAAGCGGCACTCAGAGTAACATGAACACAAATGAAGTCATTGCAAACCGTGCAAACCAAATTGCAGGCTCAAAACTCTGCCATCCTAATGATGATGTAAACATGAGTCAGTCAAGCAATGACACTTTTCCAACAGCACTTCACATTGCTGCTACAGTAGAAATTGAAGACAAGCTGTTTCCTGCCATTGACTTGCTGGTTAACACATTCAAGAAACTTGAAAAAGATAATGAAGGTATCGTAAAGTCAGGCCGTACACACCTTCAGGATGCAGTTCCAATTTCATTCTCCCAGGAAATTTCTGGATGGAGAACATCATTGGAACGCGACAAGGAAATGATAGCTTCATCTCTTCCTTACCTGAAACAGCTTGCCCTTGGCGGTACAGCAGTTGGAACAGGCTTAAATGCTCCAGCAGGATTTGACACTCTTGTGGCTAAGAAAGTATCAGAGCTTACAGGAAAAGACTTTGTAACAGCTCCTAATAAATTTCATGCGCTTTCAAGCAAAGACGAAGTTACATTTGCTCACGGCGGCTTAAAGGCGCTTGCAGCAGACCTCATGAAGATTGCAAATGACGTTCGCTGGCTTGCATCTGGACCAAGAGACGGCTTGGGAGAAATTCATATTCCTGAAAACGAGCCTGGCTCTTCAATCATGCCTGGTAAAGTAAATCCGACTCAGTGCGAAGCAATGACTATGGTTGCCGTACAGGTTATGGGTAATGACGTTGCTGTTGGAGTTGCCGCATCTCAGGGTAACTTTGAACTTAACGTATTCATGCCTGTAATTGCATATAATTTCCTTCAGTCAGTACGCCTTCTTTCAGAAGTTATGGTTAGCTTCAATAATAACTGTGCTGTCGGCATTACTGCAAACAAGGAAAAAATGCACTTTAACCTGTATAATTCACTTATGCTGGTAACTGCACTTAATCCATATATTGGCTATGAAAATGCTGCTAAAACTTCCCATCTGGCATACGAAAAGAACATTTCACTTAAGGACGCTTGCGTTCAGCTAGGTTTCCTTACGCCTGAAAAGTTTGATGAAGTATTCCATCCGGAAGAAATGGCTGGCGTTAAGAAATAACCGCAAGGAAAGGCGGCGCTAAAAAAGCCTTTCCGTCATGAAGCCTTATGGCTGAGGTTTCATGACGACTCAGGACTTATGTTTTAGGAGAATAGCATAATTTCTGTTTTAAAAAAGTAATTTTGTGGCTGTGTATTATGTCCTATGCGTAATGCACAAGTATTACATATGAGGATGTATAATGATGGATAATAACATCACCTACTCATACTTCCCAGGATGTACGCTAAAGAACAAGGCAAAAGACCTTGATGCTTATGCACGTGCATCTGCGGAGGCATTGGGCTTAAAACTTGAGGAAATTCCTGACTGGCAATGCTGTGGAGGCACATACCCTCTTGCAAAAGATGAAATTGCAACAAAGCTTTCATCTGTGCGAGCACTTGCTGATGCAAAATCCTCAGGTCATGATTTAGTTACACTCTGCTCAGCCTGTTATAATGTTTTGAAACAGGTTAATAATGACATGCAGAATGATGAAAATGTCATTTTAAAGGTAAATAATTACCTGAAACAGGATGACATTGAGTATCACGGAGAAACAAAAGTAGTTCATTTTCTTGAAATACTCCGTGACGTTATTGGCTGGGACAATGTTAAGAAAGCTGTAAAAAATCCATTTAAGGGAAAGAAAATTGGAGCTTATTACGGCTGTTTATTATTGCGTCCTGGAAAAGTCCTCCAATTTGACGATCCTGAAAATCCAAAAATTATAGAAGATTTCATTAAGGCAATAGGTGGAACTCCTGTAATTTACGCTCAGAGAAATGAATGCTGCGGTGCTTATGCAGCATTTGAAGACCCTTCTATTCCTCAGAAAAGAACTGATGCAATTCTCTCTAATGCAGAAGATCAGGGAGCTGATTTTCTTGTAACAAGCTGTCCTTTGTGCCGCTATAACCTTATAAAGAACAAAGGTGACAGCAAGCTCGATGTAATTTACTTTACAGACCTGTTGGCACAGGCACTTGGAGTAAAAGACTCAGCAACTCAGGAGGCAGCTAATGCTTAAGAGTGAATGTGAAGAAATAAAGAATCAGCTTCTTTCCATAAGTGGCGTTAATCCTAAGAAATGCATGGTCTGCGGAAAATGTTCCGGCACCTGTCCAAATTACGATTCTATGGAGTATCATCCACATCAATTTGTACAGATGGTAGAGAACGGTGAAATTGAACCTCTTCTTCAAACAAAGTCCATTTATGCATGTCTTTCTTGCTTTGCATGCCTTGAACGTTGTCCACGTCAGGTAGAGCCTGCAAAGCTCATAGAGGCAGTAAGAATGGTGGTAGAACGAAAGAGAGGACCACAGCACCTTACACCGGAATCAGTAGCAGAAGCTTCAAAGCTAGATGAAGAATTACCTCAGCAGGCAATTGTCAGTGCATTCAGAAAGTATCGTAAATAAGGAGTGACAGATGGAAAGAATTGGTGTTTTCGTATGTCACTGCGGTACTAACATTGCCGGAACAGTTGACGTAGCAAAGGTCGCAGAAGAACTTGGAAAAGTAGACAGCGTTGTTTATTCAACAAATTATACTTACATGTGTTCTTCTGCCGGACAGCAGATGATTGAAGACCATATCAAGGATGATAAGCTTACAGGCGTTGTCCTTTGTTCTTGCTCTCCTCGAATGCACGAAAAGACATTCCGTTCTTGTGCAGAAAGAGCTGGTCTTAACCCATATAAAGTAGAAGTTGCAAACATCCGTGAACAGTGTTCATGGGTTATGAAAGATAAGGAAGCTGCTACAGAAAAAGCAATTGCCCTCGGTAAGGCTGCAATTGCAAAGACAATCCTTAACACTCCTCTTACTCCAGGTGAAACGCCTATGACTAAGAGGGCTCTTGTTATTGGAGGCGGCATTGCAGGAATCACAGCAGCGCTCGATATTGCAGATGCAGGATTCCCTGTTGATATAGTAGAAAAGAACGTTACGGTAGGCGGTAAGATGGCTATGCTCGACAAGACATTCCCTACCCTTGACTGCGCTTCCTGTATCGTAACTCCTAAAATGACTGAAGTAAGCCAGAATCCTAACATACGCATACTTTCTTATTCAGAAGTTGTTGGCGTACACGGATATATTGGAAACTTCTCCATTGACATTAAGCGCCATCCTCGTTATGTTGACGAAACAAAATGTACAGGATGCGGTGCTTGTATTGAAAAGTGCCCTAACAAGAAAGTTCCAAATGCATTCAACTTGAACCTTAATAACAGAAAGGCTATAGACATTCCTTTTGCACAGGCAGTTCCAAAAGTAGCATCAATTGATGCAAGTTACTGTCTGCACATGAAGGGCCTTGCAAATGGCAAAGATAATGTATGTGGATTCTGTGAAAAAGCATGTACAGCTGGTGCAATTAATTTCCACCAGAAAGAAGAAGTTATCACAGAGAAGTATGGCGCTATTATCGTAGCAACAGGATACAATCCTATTTCTCTCGAAAAATTTGATGAATATGCTTACAGTCAGAGCCCAGATGTCGTTTCTTCCCTTGAATTTGAAAGGCTTTGCAATGCCTCTGGCCCTACAAACGGTCACCTTCTCCGTCCTTCAGACGGAAAGGAGCCTAAGAACATTGTATTCGTACAGTGCGTAGGCTCACGCTGTTCTGCAGATTCAACAAAAGGTCACGAATATTGTTCAAAGATTTGCTGTATGTATACGGCTAAGCATGCAATACTTACTCGCGATCATTATCCTGATACAAACATTACCGTATTTTATATTGATGTCCGTACGCCAGGAAAGAACTTTGATGAGTTCTACCGTCGTGCCGTAGAGCAATATGGAGTTCACTATATTAAGGGTCAGGTCGGTAAAGTTACTCCTCTTTCCGATGGAACTCTTGATGTACAGGGATCAGACCTTATCCTTGGCAAGCAGGTGCATATCAAGGCTGATATGGTTGTCCTTGCAGCTTCTATTGAAGCAGATAAGTCTGCACGTCCATTGGCAACAATGCTTACTACAAGTATGGATAACAATGACTTCTTCCTTGAAGCTCATGCAAAGCTTCGTCCTGTAGAAAGTCCTACAGCAGGCATTTTCCTTGCAGGCTGCTGTCAGGGACCAAAGGATATTCCAGAAACTGTCGCCCAGTCTTCAGGTGCCGCGGCAAAGGCAATCTGTCTGCTGGTAAAAGACAAACTCAAGAATAATCCTTGTACAGCCCATCCAGATGAAAATGCATGTAACGGATGCGGACAGTGTGCAAACGTATGTCCTTACGGTGCTATATCTTATGTGGATAAAGATTTCCGTGGTCCAAACCGTACAACAATTACACGTCATGTATCACAGGTTAATTCTGCTATGTGTCAGGGATGTGGAGCATGTACAGTTGCCTGCCCTTCTGGAGCTATGGATCTTAACGGATTTAGCAACAAACAAATCTTGGCGGAGGTTGACTCAGTATTGTAATGCTGGGGAATGATTTATGAGTGAAAACAATAATCCAAACTGGACACCAAAAATCGTTGCCTTCTGCTGTAACTGGTGTTCTTATGCAGGTGCAGACTTGGCTGGCAATAACCGCCTTGAATATCCTGCTAACGTAAAAATTATCCGCATTCCATGTTCATGCCGCTTGAATCCTTTATTCATATTGCGTGCATTCCAGCGTGGAGCTGACGGCGTTATATTATGTGGATGTCACCCTGGTGACTGTCACTATTCTACCGGCAACTATTTTGCACGTCGCCGTATGACCTTGCTATTCTCTATGCTTGACTACCTTGGAATTGAAAAAGGCCGTACCCGTGTTGAATGGTGTTCAGCGGCTGAAGGCGTACGCTTTGCAGGAATAATGAACGATTTCGTTGCAAAGATTACAGAGCTTGGTGAAAACAAGAAATTGGAGGATGTAAGATGCAAGAACTAACTTCAACTTTAATTGAAAAAGCCAAGACTTTGCTTGCTGAAGGAAAGGTACAAAAAGTACTCGGCTGGAGAAAAGGTCTTTTTGAAGATGATATCACACCAAGTGTATTTTCTTCAGCAGAAGACTTAGAAAAGAATTTTGTATTCAACAAATATTGTGAGGCCAATCTTTCTAAATATCTTGTAAAAGTAACGCGTGATATTGAAGTTGCAAAGTCTACCACAAGAATGAATAATACTATGGCTAAGCAGCGTGACCCTAACGCTCAGGACAAGCCTCTTCCTCAGGAAGTAATACTTGTATTCCTTAAGCCTGGCGACTCTCATTCTTTTACGCAGCTTTTGAAAGAAAACCGAATTACTCGTTCAGATGTATATGTTGTTGGAATTCCATGCAACTGTACTATGGACGAAACAAAGACTGATGGATGTGACCACTGTCAAAACAAAAAGCATGTAACTTATGACGAACTTATCGGTGAAGAAAAACTCACTGAAAACCCAGCACGCTTTGAGCAGGTTGAAAAACTTGAAGCTATGACGGCTGAAGAGCGTCATGAATTCTGGAAAAATGAATTCAGCCGCTGCATTCGCTGTAATGCATGCCGCAATATATGTCCTGCCTGTACTTGTGAAAAATGTGTATTTGACAATAATGCCCTTTACACTACTCAGAAAGTTGCAGAAACAAGTTTTGAAGAAAGTCTTTTCCATATCATCCGTGCATGGCATGTTGCAGGCCGTTGCACAGACTGTGGAGAATGTTCACGAGTATGTCCAGAACACATTCCTTTGCACTTGCTCAACCGTAAGTTTGCAAAAGATATTAATGAACTTTATGGACCATACCTTGCAGGTAGCGACATGGAAACAAAACCTCCTATGCTCACCTTCACTGAAGGCGATTGCGAACCGAGCATTGTTTACAGCCGCTCTAAAGATGGAGGTGAACAGTAATGCTTTCTATCTCAACAGATAAAATCAATGCTTTATTTGAAGCTATCGCTAAAAGCGAAAAACTCTATATTCCTGTAGACAGTGATTCAGGAAAAGCTAACTTTGAAGCTTGGGAAAAGGGAAAAAAGCTTTCAGAGCAACTTAAGACAGTTCGTTCTGCAAAGGATTTCTTCTTTCCAAAGACAGAGCATATGGTTAGCTATAAAATGAATGGAAAAGAAATAACTGTAGAAGATCCTCGCAAAGACGTTGAAGACTTTGTTGTTTTCGGCGTAAGAGCCTGTGATGCAGCAAGCTTTGCCATTATTGACGGTGTATACCTAAAAATGAATCCTGTTGATTCTTATTACAAGAATAGACGTGAACATGGCACTGTTATTACCCTTGCATGTAACGCTCCGGCACAGACCTGTTTCTGTTCTACCTATAAGATTGATGCAGCTAATCCTGCAGGAGATGTTTCTTGCTGGAATGCTGACGGAAAATATTTCTTTAATGCAAATACTGATAAAGGCAAGAAACTTCTTGATTCTGTAAAAGAAGTTTTATCTGACAGCAGTGATAATGCAGTAGAAGAATTAAAGAAGGAAATCACTGGCAAAATTGAAAAGCTGCCATTTGCTCACTTGGATTTGTCAAAATTCAAAGGCAAAGACATGATGAAGATCTTTAATTCAAAAATCTGGGATAAAGTTGCAGAACCTTGCATTGCCTGTGGAACGTGTACTTACATCTGCCCTACATGTATGTGTTTCGATGTAAGAGACTTCAATACAGGTAAAGGCATTCGTCAAGTTAGGTGCTGGGACTCCTGTATGTACAGTGACTTTACGCAGATGGCAGCAGCAAACCCTCGTCTTACGCAGAAAGAACGCAGTCGCCAGAGATTTATGCATAAATTAATGTATTATCCTATGGCTCATGAAGATGTATTCTCTTGTGTCGGATGCGGTCGCTGTCTTGAAAGTTGTCCTGTTAACATGAATATTGTTAAAGTAATAAAAGCAGTACAAGAGTCAGACGACATCTAGGAGTGAAAAAATGGAAAATAAAGAATCATTCATTCCTTATGTAGGAAAAATTATAAACATCAAGCAGGAAACTCCTGATGTAAAGACATTTAGTGTTGTAGGTTTGGATGGAAAGAAATTATTTGAGCACATTCCAGGACAATGTGCAATGCTTATTGTTCCTGGAGTTGGTGAATCAATGATTTCAATAACATCTTCTCCAACACTTGAAACACACATGGAATTCTCTATTAAGAGATGCGGATGCGTAACAGACTGGCTTCACAATGCAGAAATAGGCCAGCAGATTTGTGTCCGAGGACCTATAGGAAACGGATTTCCTGTTGATACAAAACTAAAAGGAAAAGATATTCTCGTAATTGCCGGTGGTATCGGAATTGCTCCAGTCCATTCTGTAGTTAACTACATGATGGACCATCGCTCTGATTACGGTAAGATTCAGGTTATCTACGGTTCCCGCTCAATGGCGGATCTTGTCCGTCTTGATGAGATGCAGAACGTATGGATGAAACAGCCAAACTGTTCAATTGACTTAACAATTGACCGTGCGGAAGAAAACTGGAAAGGTCATGTAGGCTTTGTTCCGCCTTATGTAACAGAATTAAATCCAGATCCAAGTATGACTGTTATCATGTGCGGACCTCCAATCTTGATTCACCTGTCACTTGATGCCCTCAAAAAACTGGGATTTAAAGATGAGCAGGTATTCACAACTATGGAAATGCGCATGAAGTGTGGTATTGGTAAATGCGGACGCTGTAACATTGGCGATAAGTTCGTTTGTAAAGATGGTCCTGTATTTAGTTTTGATCAACTTGGAGAACTTCCACCAGAGTATTAATAGGAGAATATATTATGGCAGAAAAAGAAATGGCAACCATTTATATTTTTGGAAAAAAATATGATGTTCCTGCTGAATTAACAATAATGAATGCTATGGAATACGCAGGCTACCAGCTCAAAAGAGGCTGTGGCTGTAGAAACGGATTCTGTGGTGCATGTGCTACAATTTACAGAATAAAGGGTGACAACCAGCTTCAGACATGCCTTGCATGTTCTAAGAAAGTTGAAAATAATATGTACATTGCTACATTGCCATTCTTCCCTCTTGTAAAGCAGATTTACGATATCAACAAAATTAAGCCTGAGCAGGCTGTAATGATGCAGTTATATCCAGAAATCTACGCTTGCGTTGGATGTAATGCATGTTCACGTGCATGCCCTCAGAATTTGAATACAATGCAATACATCGCTTATGCACAGCGTGGAGACTTTGCAAAATGTGCAGACCTTTCATTTGACTGTGTAATGTGCGGTTGCTGTTCATCACGCTGTCCAGCAGGCATAAGCCACCCTCAGGTTGCAGAACTTGCACGCAGACTGAACGGCAAATACTTGCAGCCACAGACACAGCACCTTATTGACCGTGTAAACGAAATCAACGAAGGTAAATGTGAAGAAGCAATTCAGGCAATGATGAAAAAGCCTTTGGCTGAAATCAAAGAATTGTATAATACTCGCGATATTGAAAAATAAGGAGACGGATAATGTACGGAAATTATTTAGACGATGCAGCAAAAATTGTTGCAGAAAAACGCGCAGAAAACCTTAAGTTCGAGCATGTTCGTCTCACAGCTGATGAGAAAGACCAGCTTCTGAAAGAATATCACCCTGATCGCATTGCATCTCAATTCGTAGAATTAAAGATAGGTCCAAACAAGGGACAAAAAGCTCCTATTGAACTGGCAGAAATGCTTCAGGCAAAACCTCGTCTTGAACCAGAAAATATTGACCTTAATCATGTTGATTATGAATCAGACGTTCTTGTTATTGGTGGTGGCGGAGCTGGTACATCTGCAGCTATTATGGCAAGTGAAGCTGGAGCAAAGGTTCTTCTCGTTACAAAACTTCGTGTTGGTGATGCAAATACTATGATGGCTGAAGGTGGCATTCAGGCTGCTGACAAGCCAAATGATTCTCCAGCACAGCACTATCTTGATGCATTTGGCGGCGGACACTTTGATGGAAAACCAGAACTTGTATATACTCTTGTAAATAAAGCACCTTCTGTAATCAAATGGCTCAATGATCTTGGAGTAGAATTTGATAAAGAAGCTGACGGTACAATGGTAACAACACATGGCGGCGGAACATCTCGCAAAAGAATGCACGCTTGTAAAGACTATTCTGGTGCAGAAATCATGAGAACTCTCAGAGATGAGACATTCAACAGAGAGGACCGCATTACAGTAGTAGACTTTACAGCTGCAATTGAAATCATAAAGAATGACAAGGGTGAAGCTTCCGGCGCTGTATTAATGAACATTGAAACAGGAGAAATCCGTATTGCAAAGGCAAAAGTTGTAATCATTGCTACAGGTGGTGCAGGCCGCATGCATTATCAGGGATTCCCTACTTCTAACCACTATGGTGCAACAGCTGACGGTCTTGTACTCGCTTACCGTGCAGGTGCAAAGCTTCTGTATCAGGATTCATTGCAGTATCATCCAACAGGAGCCGCTTACCCTACTCAGATTCTTGGTAAGCTTGTTACAGAAAAAGTTCGTTCACTCGGTGCAAAGTTAATCAATAAGGATGGTGAAGTTTATATTCATCCTCTTGAAACACGTGATGTTAATGCTTCTGGAATTATCAGAGAAGTAAAGAACGGACGTGGCGTAAAGAATGACGTTCAGGATGCTGTATGGCTTGATACACCTATGATTGATATGATTCACGGAGAAGGAACAATCCTAAAGAGTATTCCTGCTATGTACAATATGTTTATAAAGTATGGAATTGATATCCGTAAGGAACCTATTCTTGTTTATCCAACACTTCACTATCAGAACGGTGGTGTTGAAATTGATAAGACTTGCCATTCTAGCATTCCAAATCTTTTGGTTGCAGGAGAAGCTTCTGGCGGTGTACACGGAACAAACCGCTTGATGGGTAACTCACTTCTTGATGTTGTTGTATTCGGACGCGAAGCTGGAATCGAAGCAGGCAAGATGTTCAAGAACATTACACTTGCAGAAACATCAAAACTCACTTTAAAACATGTAAAGGATTTTGAAGCTGAGCGCAGTTCTGCAGGAATTAAGGATGATGTTGTATCTCCAAAGATTCTTCCAACATATCATCATGGAAATCCTGAATTTGACAAGAAGATTCCAGGAGCTACTCGTTAAAAAGCATTACTTTTTAACCTAAAGAGCTTTCACTTTCTGAAAGTTTCATGAATAAAAAAGCAGGTACTACCCACGTACCTGCTTTTTCATTATAATGTGTATAGAGGTATTTTAAATGGTTCTTTTTGGTGGAATTTTATCAATTAAGGCAATAAGTTTCCTTGTCTTTTGCGTATTTTCAATTGCAGGACTTGGATATTTGCTTGGGAGAATCACTGTCAAAGGTGTTTCTTTGGGTACAGCAGGAGTTTTCATAATCGCATTGCTATTCGGAGCTTTTCTATACAGTCCGCTCGCAAACCAACTTAAGGTTGGCAGTACATCGTATGTCTCCAATGCACTCAAAATTGTTGAAAACTTAGGTCTTATTCTTTTCGTAACGTCAGTTGGATTCATTGCTGGACCAAGTTTCTTTGGTGACTTAAAGAAAAACTTTAAGTCATATATCCTTCTTGGAGTACTCATAATACTCATAGGAGGACTTTCATGTGCAGGATGTATAGTATTTGACAATAAGATTTACAATCGCAATCTTGAAGAAGCTGCTGCAATGATTGTTGGTCTTCTTTCAGGTTCTTTAACTTCAACACCAGCATTTTCAGCTGCAAAAGCTTCTGTAACACAGGGTGGACCTATAGACTACGAAGCAATCGTTGCTGTTGGTCATGGAATTGCATACCTGTTCGGCGTTGTAGGAGTCGTTCTTTTTGTACAGCTAGTTCCAAAATTTGCAAATGCAAACATGGAAGAAGAGCGTGCAAAGTTATCAGAATCAGCACCAGAAGCACCTTCAAAGCTTAGAGGAAATGAAATTACACTTGATCCATTTGGATTCTGCTCATTTTCAATTGTTGCACTTCTTGGCATATTTGTAGGTTCTTTCAAATTTGGAAACTTCTCTCTTACAACTACAGGAGGATGCCTTATTCTTTCACTCATTTTTGGACACTTCCAGAAAGCAGGAAAGATTAGATTTATGCCACAGGAATCTACTTTGAAGATTTTCCGTGAGTTAGGTCTTATGTTCTTCCTTATTGGTGCAGGTGTTGCCGGTGGAGCAAGTTTTGTCAAGTACTTTGAGTGGGTATACTTCGTTTACGGAATTATTATGACACTGTTGCCAATGATTATTGGATACATCTTTGCAAAGTTCGTTCTCAAACTAAATCTTCTCAACAATCTGGGTTCTATCTGCGGCGGCATGACATCTACCCCAGCACTTGGAACATTGATTGGTACAGCAGGAACAGAAAAGGTTGCTGGAGCTTACGCTTCTACTTATCCAATTGCACTAGTTGCAGTTGTTCTTGTATCACAGTTCCTTATTATTATCTTTAGATAAATATAATTATTAAGAATAAAAAGCCGCACAATTGTGCGGTTTTTTATTTACTATAAAATAGAAATGAGCATAATAAAAAAGACCTTAATCTTTAGATTAAGGTCTTAACATCTCCCACGGGAATTGAACCCATGTTGTCGGGATGAAAACCCGATGTCCTAACCACTAGACGAGGGAGACATAAACTTAAGCATTGCTTTCGTTTAAGATGTTAATATAATATCATTATACATATTTTTAGTCAAGTACTTATAAAATAATTTTTACAAAATTATTTATTTTTTCACTTTTAAAGTCTAAAATCCCATATCAAACTTTTTCAGCAATTTAGACCTGAATGCTTTTGAATCAGAATCATTTAATCCTAAATCAAAAGCTTTATTCAAATCAGCCATTGATTCAGTATACATTCCCAAATTGTATTCTGAAACGGCTTTTCTATAATAAACATGACTTTGAAATTGATTAGCTTGCAGAGATCTTTTAAAACAATCTATTGCTTTTTTATCATCTTGCAATACAGAATAAACAATTCCTTCATAATACATAGATCTAAAAGCATTTTGATCTAATACAGAACTTTCATGAAAATCAAGCAAAGCATTTTTATAATTATTCTGTGCAAAATATGCCATACCTCTATGTTTTAATATAACAGCTAACATTACATCTGGAAGTCTTGGCTCTGTATTAATTATCTGTGTATAAATCTTTAAAGCTTCTTCAAAATTTCCACAATTATGTTCATGTAATGCTGCTAAAACAAGATCATCAATACTGCATTGTTCAATATCAATGTTATTAGAAGCAAATTTATTTTCATCAACAGTTCCTGTTGATAGTCCAAGAGCCTTATCTGTAAAGTTATCAGCCTTATCATAAAAAGTGTCACGCCTATATCCTAGTTCTGCTTGAAGCTTATTTTGATAATCTCGTATTTCTTGAAAAATTGTATCAGCTAATCCTAAATTTGCATTAATTGCAGCAAGTTTTCTTCTTAGAGGTTTATCAAATGGATTAAATTCTGATTTATATATAAGTTCATGTTCAACTTCTGCCCATGCATCTTGGAGAATTGTTCTAATCTGAATTTCACAAACAACA
>JAILPY010000114.1 GCA_024699235.1 Treponema sp.
AATCTTTTGGCAATGAACGCCGCCATTGAGGCAGCTCATGCAGGTGAGTCAGGAAAAGGATTCAGCGTTGTTGCAGACGAAATCAGAAAATTGTCCGAAACATCATCGGTACAGTCAAAGACTATCGGAGAACAGCTTAACAACATCAAGGATTCCATTCAGGATGTCGTTACAGTCTCTGAAAAATCAAGCAAGGCTTTTGAGTCCGTATCACACAGAATTCAGGACACAGACCAGCTTGTAATGCAGATAAAGGCCGCAATGGAAGAACAGAATACTGGTTCGCGGCAGATTAGTGACGCACTGCATGCCATGAACGACAGTACAATAGAAGTCCGAAATGCATCTGCTGAAATGTCAGAAGGCAACAAGGCAATTCTGAACGAAGTAAACCTTCTTCAATCTGCTACGGCTGCAATGAAAGACAGCATGAACGAAATGAGCAACGGAGCACGCAAGATAAACGATACAGGAGCTGCACTCGGCGATATTTCAAAACAGGTAACAGACTCTATAGAAGAAATTGGAAATCAGATAGACCAGTTCAAAGTGTAAGCCTTGTTTGGACTAAAGGGCTTTATAAGCCCTGCAGCCCAAAGGACTCAATTGAAACAATTCTCTTTATAGAATATACTTGGTTTAATACCGTTTTATATAAATCTGGAGGTAAAAAAAATGTCATCTGCAATGATTCAGCAGGTAATAGCCTTTACAATTTATCTTGGGCTTATGATTTATATTGGAATTAGATGGATGAGCAAAAATAACAGCTCTGAAGACTTTTTCCTTGGCGGCCGCAACATGGGCCCATGGACAACAGCCCTTTCAGCAGAAGCAAGCGATATGTCCGGCTGGCTTTTAATGGGACTCCCAGGAGTAGCATATCTTGGAGGATTAAGAGAAGCATTCTGGACGGCACTCGGCCTTGAAATCGGAACTTATCTTAACTGGCTCATCGTTGCAAAACCTTTACGCAAATATTCAATTGCATGCGGCAACTCAATTACAATTCCAGAGTTCCTTACAAACCGCTTTAAGGACAGAAAGAGAATCATTTCTTTGATTTCTACTATATTCATCGTTCTGTTCTTTGTCATTTACACGGCATCAGGATTTGTTGCCTGTGCAAAACTGCTTAATACAGTATTCGGTCTGCCATATATCTGCGGTCTGGTAATAGGCATGGTAGTTATCCTTCTTTATACCCTGCTCGGTGGTTTCAGCGCTGTATGTACGACTGACTTCATTCAGGGAACACTCATGTTCATTGTACTCATCATTACAATTGCAATAATGATGGTGACATTGGGCGGTCCTTCAAACGCAGTGCTGAAAGTGCAGGAATTCAGCTCACGTGCAATTTCCGGTGAGTTTGGCGATATAATGAAGGAAAAGTTTACACAGAATAAGTCTTACGGCTTTATGTCTATTGTTTCTGCCCTTGCATGGGGTCTCGGTTACTTTGGAATGCCTCACATCCTGGTACGCTTTATGGGAATACGCAGCAATAAGGAAATTACCCTTTCGCGCCGCATTGCCATTATCTGGGTAACAATAGCATTCATAGGAGCGGTAGGAGTCGGTTCATTCGCTTCCGTATACCTTTCTCCAATGCTTAGCGCTGCCGAAAACGAAAGCGTCATAATAAAGGCAATCATGCAGACATACCCAGCATTCCTTGGAGGCATATTCCTTTGTGCAATCCTTGCTGCAGCAATGTCTACAGCAGACTCACAGCTTCTTGTTGCTGCCAGTGCATTTACAGAAGACTTCTGCCAGACCTTGCTCAAGAAAAAGTTTAGCCCAAAGACAACAGTCCTTGTTAGCCGCATTACAGTTCTTGCAATAGCAGTCATTGCATTCCTCCTGTCGCTTAACGAAAACAGCTCTATATTTGGATTAGTAAGCTATGCATGGGCAGGATTCGGAAGCACATTCGGACCTCTTATCCTGCTTGCACTGTTCTGGCGCAATGCAACTGCAAAGGGTGCAATTGCAGGCCTTGCAGCAGGCGGCATAACAGTAATCGTATGGCACAACCTGAAAGGCGGAATCTTTAATCTGTACGAAATCGTTCCAGGATTCATCATGTGCCTTATATTCGCAATAGTAGTAAGCCTTCTGGACAAGAACAAGGATCCTGAAATGCTTGCAGATTTTGATAAATACAAAGCTACTGCGGACTGATTTTTATTCGCAAGTAAAATGATAGCGTCCCGCTGGCAACAGCGGGCTTTCGATTTATAAGTCGAAAGGAGTTTCTATATGAACAGAAAGATTTTATTTGTATGTGAAGAAAAGAATTTCCTTATTTCTTCAATGATAAAAGCTCTGGAAGATGCACTGTTTGATGTCATACCTGTACAGCCTGATATTGTCGAAATACAACTTATAGAAAAAAAACCTGACATTTACATTGTATATCTTGAAGGTGACGTCAATACTTTTGACGGCACTTTAAAATATATAAAGAAACTTGTTACGGAAGAAGGCAAAGACCGCATCGCATATCTTATAGGAACCCCTGCCGAAATCAACCTTGCCCACGAAATAATTCCTAAGGCAGTTGTATCGGCATCATTCAGCCGTCCAGTCAATATGAATGACATAATATCAAAGCTGAACAACCTGATTATTGACGAAGACAATTCTTCTGGCCGCAAGCGCATCCTTGTCGTTGACGACGACGGCATGACATTAAGGACAATGAACAACTGGCTGCGCGACAAATATGAAGTATACATGGCAAATTCAGGAATAAATGCAATTTCATTCCTGACAAACAACAAGGCCGACCTGATTCTTCTGGACTATGAAATGCCTGGGGCGTCAGGGCTTCAGATATTTGAAATGCTAAAGGGAAGCGAAAATACAAAAGACATTCCTGTAATATTCCTTACGTCTAAGGATGATAAAGAAACCGTCATGAAGGTCTTAGCCTCTAAGCCAGAAAAATACCTTTTAAAGACACTGGAAAAGGACGAGCTTGTAAAAAGCATAGACGACTTTTTCAAGGGTAAATGAAAAAAAACGCGGCATGCACAAAAGTGCTGCCGCGTAAGCCAATAAATCTAAAAAACTAAATCGAGCGGATTTTTTCGCGCAGGCTTAGGATATGGGAAGGAGAGACAGAAAGCTCATCTATTCCCATCTCTATGAACTGCTGCGTAAGGTCAAGGTCAGCGCCAAGCTCACCGCATATTCCAACCCAGCAGCCATGCTTGTGGCCGTTTTCAACAGTCATCTTAATTTCCTTTAGCACGGCAGGATGATGAGCGTCAAAGAATGACTCCAGCTTAGAATTCTGGCGGTCAATAGCAAGAGTGTACTGAGTAAGGTCGTTTGTTCCTATTGAAAAGAAGTCAACTTCCTGGGCAAGCTCTTCGCTCATCATGACAGCAGCAGGCGTTTCAATCATTACCCCTTGCTCAACATTACCGTAAGGAATGCTTTCCTTATTCAAGGAATAGCATACATCTGCAGAAATCTTCTTTATGCGGCGAACTTCTTCTACAGAAATAATCATAGGATACATGATTGCAAGATTGCCAAATGCCGAAGCCCTGTAGATGGCCCTAAGCTGAGTCTTAAACAGGTCAGGGCGGTCCAGGCAGATTCTTATGGCTCGGAATCCCATTGCAGGGTTCTCTTCCTTTTCAAGATTAAAATAGTCCGCCTGCTTGTCAGCGCCAATGTCAAGGGTACGGATTATAACCTTACGCCCCTTCATCTTGCGGGCAACATTCTTGTATGCAACAAACTGCTCTTCTTCTGTCGGATAAGTGCTTCGGCCCAGATACAGGAATTCACTCCTGAAAAGCCCTATGCCTTCTGCATCATTTTCTATGGCAGCCTCGGCATCAGCCACAGAACCTATGTTTGCATACAAGTTGATTTTTCTGCCAGACTTTGTAACAGACTCCTTGCCCTTAAGCTGCTGCAAGAGTTCCAGCTTTACAAGGCTTTCCTTTCGCAGCTGCTCCTTTTGGGCAAGAGTCGCCTCGTCAGGCTCAACAATAAGCTCTCCTGCAAAGCCGTCAACAACAGCCAGCTTGCCATTCCAGTCATCATCTATAATAACCCCTGCAAGTGCAGGAATGTTCATAGTCCTTGCAAGGATTGCCGTATGAGACTGAGAAGAGCCGTATTTAGTTACGAATGCAAGGACCTTAGACTTGTCCAGGGCAACAGTTTCTGCAGGAGTCAGGTCGTCTGCGCACAGAATCTGATTGCCTTCCCCTTCCATGCTGTCATCGCCGCCACCGCAAAGGACGGTAACGATACGGCGGGCAACATCCTTAATGTCTGCAGAGCGGGCCTTCATGTACTCATCGTCCATCTGGGCAAAAATCTGGCTTATCTGCTCTCCGCTCTGGAAAGCTGCATATTCAGCATTAGCCTTTTCGTCCCGTATAAAAGAATAAACGCTATCGGTAAAATCATCATCGCCAATCATCATTGACTGCACATCAAAAATCGCCGCAGCCTCCTGACCGATTTCATCAACAGCCTTCTTAAATATCCTTTGCAGCTGCTGGACTGCCGTATCACGAGCCTTGTTGTATCTTTCTATTTCTGCCTCAACGTCAGTAATGGGATGAAGCGACGTATCGTAAACGGTTTTCTTAAAAATTGAAATCTTGCCGATTGCGATTCCTTTGTACATTGATTTTCCGTTATATCTTTTCATACTTATATGATACCTCTCATAACCGCTTCCTGTCAAACAAATTTTGACCGACTTTGACTAAAAATGACAGAATTTGCAAGAAATTTTAGAATTTTTGAAAGATTTTGATTGACTTTGAACGTTTGTGGCTTTACACTCTATGATAAAGGAGGCCTTCCGTGCTATCAGAAGAACGCCAAAACAAAATCGTAGAACTCGTAAACGAAAACAAGAGCATGACCATACAGATGCTCATGAAAATGCTGGATGCCTCTGAATCAACCGTACGCAGAGACTTGAGCGACCTGGACTCAAAAGGACTCATTGAAAAAGTCTATGGCGGCGCAATAGCAAAAAACGTAACGTTCTCTGGAAAAGACGAAAGCGTAAACCTTAGGAAAGAACAGAACAAGGAAGAAAAAGTCATAATTGCAAGGTATGCGGCATCACTCATAGAAGACGAAGACTTCATCTATCTTGATGCAGGTACGACCACGGAACTGATGATACCTTTCATTACTGCAAAAAAGGCAGTCTTTGTAACAAACGGCTTTTCTCATGCAAGAAAGCTGTCAGAGGCAGGCTTCCTTACATACATACTTGGAGGCGAAATAAAGTTTCCTACAGAAGCCGTCGTAGGAGAAGAAGCAATACTGACGCTGTTCAAGTATCACTTTACAAAAGGATTCTGGGGAA
Source organism: Treponema sp. (assembly GCA_024699235.1). Classification (GTDB taxonomy): domain Bacteria; phylum Spirochaetota; class Spirochaetia; order Treponematales; family Treponemataceae; genus Treponema_D. The sequence continues at coordinate 5,366 of JAILPY010000114.1, forward strand.
CAAACGGAATAAGCATGTCCAGCGGATTCAGCACGCCTGACGTAAAGGAAGCCATGGTAAAGCAGATGTCAATGGACAGAACCAGAAAAAGATACATACTAAGCGACGCAAGTAAATTTTCTAAGATTTCATGCGTTACATTTGCAGAATTTTCAGACGCTACAGTCATTACTTCTGAATTGGGAAAAGATTCAGAAGCCTATAGAACATACAGCAACGTTGTGGAGGTAAAAAAATGATTTATACACTGACAGCTAATCCTTCCCTGGATTACATTGTTGATGTAAAAGATTTTAAAATCGGATCTGTAAACAGAACCAGTCACGAAACAATATTTCCCGGTGGAAAGGGCATAAACGTTTCCATTGTCCTTCAGAATCTCGGCATAAAAAACCAGGCACTGGGATTTACAGCCGGATTTACAGGAAACGAAATTGAGTCCCTCCTTCAGAAAAAGGGAGTAACCACAGAATTTATCCGCGTGCAGAACGGCTTTTCCCGCATAAACGTAAAGCTCCGCTCTGGCAAAGAGTCAGAAATCAACGGAATCGGACCAGAAATCCAGAAAGCAGACGTTGAGCAGCTGCTAAAGAAACTCGACACCCTCCAGGCAGATGACACCCTGGTTCTTGCAGGCAGCATTCCAGCCGTTCTTCCACAGAGCTTTTACAGCGACATAATGGCACACCTGGCATCTAAGAAAGTACGCTTTGTCGTTGATGCAACAAGAGACCTTCTTAAAAAGTCACTTGAGTACAGGCCCTTTATGGTAAAGCCTAACAACCACGAGCTGGGAGAAATATTCGGAGTAGAGCTCAATACGCGCGAAGAAGTCATTCCCTATGCCCTAAAATTCAAAGAGATGGGGGCTCAGAACGTTCTCGTTTCAATGGCTGCAAAGGGAGCCGTACTTGCCGCTGCAGACGGAAACGTATATCAGGGAGACGCCCCTGACTGCGTACTGGTTAATTCCGTTGGCGCAGGAGATTCTATGGTAGCAGGGTTTATTGCCGGCTATGAAAAGACATCATCTTACAAAGAAGCCCTGAAGATGGGGCTCTGCACAGGGACGGCAAGTGCTGCTTCTGAAGAACTTGCTACTAAAGAAGCCGTTGAAAAAATCATTAGCGAATATACAGGTCTAAACTGAGTTCTTGCTCGGCATACCTGATGTTATAAAAAAGTTTCCGAGATTAGGAGGAAAAGTATGAGAATCAAAGATTTGTTAGATCCGAAAAGTATCTGCTTGAACGGAAAGGCAAAGGACAAGGCTGATGCAATCGAACAGATGGTTAAGCTTATGTCAAAATGCGGCAGCATTTCAAACATTGAAGCGTATCACAAAGGCGTTTTGGCACGCGAAGAAGAAAGTACGACAGCAGTAGGCGAAGGCGTTGCAATCCCGCACTGCAAAAGCGACAGCGTACTGCGCCCAAGCCTTGCTGCAATGACAGTTCCAGCAGGAGTTGACTATGACGCTCCTGACGGAGAAAAAGTAAAGGTCATATTCCTTATTGCCGCCCCGAACACAAAGGACAACGTTCACGTTGACGTTCTGAGCAAGCTTTCAGTACTCCTTTTAGATGAAAACTTTACAAAAGACCTGCTAAAGGCAGACAGCGTAGAAAAATTCCTTGCTGTAGTTGATGAAGCAGAAACAAAGAAAGATGCTGCAGATGCAAAGGAAAGCGGAATTTCTGGATTCCCAAAGATTCTTGCAGTTACAGCTTGCCCTACAGGAATCGCTCATACTTACATGGCAGAAGAAAACCTTAAGAAGGCTGCAGAAAAGGCTGGTGCAACAATTAAGATTGAAACACGTGGCTCTTCAGGAACAAAGAATGAGCTGACCCCTGCAGAAATAGAAAATGCAGCCGCAATCATTGTTGCTGCAGACGTAAACGTTCCAATGGGACGCTTTAACGGACGCAAAGTAATTCACTGCCGCGTATCTGACGGCATAAACAAGAGCGAAGAGCTGGTTTCAAAGGCTTTAAGCGGAAGCGTACCTGTTTACAAGGCAGACGGCGACTCTGCAGAAAAGGACGGAAGCTCACAGAGTAAGTCTGGAGGATCTTCAGTATACAAGCACCTCATGACAGGCGTTTCACACATGATTCCATTTGTTGTAGGCGGAGGCATCCTTATAGCCCTTGCATTCCTTATTGACGGACTTGCCTATAACCTGAACGAACTTCCATTAGACATGAAAGGCAACTTTGGTACCCTTACCCCTCTTGCAGCATTCCTTAAGGGCAAAGTAGGAGGAGTTGCATTCGGATTCATGCTCCCAGTCCTTGCAGGATTCATAGCATTCAGCATTGCAGACCGCCCTGGCCTTGCAGTCGGATTCCTTGGCGGAGCCATGGCAGCAAACGGAACATCAGGATTCCTTGGTGCTCTTGTTGCAGGTTTCTTTGCAGGATACACTGTCCTCGCACTCAAGAAAGCATTCTCTGGACTTCCAAAGAGCCTTGACGGAATTAAGCCTGTCCTTATTTACCCTCTGCTCGGAATGCTCATCGTAGGCCTTGGAATGAACTTTATAGTTGAGCCAATCGTCGGTGCAATCAACCACTGGCTCAATGCAGGACTTAACCACATAAGCGGAACAAGCGCAGTCCTCCTTGGACTTATTCTTGGCGGAATGATGGCTGTTGACATGGGCGGCCCTGTAAACAAGGCTGCTTACGTATTTGCTACAGGAATGCTTGCAGAAGGACACTACAACATCATGGCTGCAGTTATGGTAGGAGGAATGGTTCCACCAATCGCAATTGCACTTGCAACACTGATATTCAAGAACAAATTTACATCAGAAGAAAGAAAGGCAGGTCCTGTAAACTTTGTAATGGGCTTCGCATTCATTACAGAAGGCGCAATTCCTTTCGCTGCAGCAGACCCAGGAAGAGTCCTCCCTTCATGTATAGTAGGAAGTGCCGTTGCCGGCGCTCTTTCAATGGCATTCAAGTGTACGCTTATGGCACCACACGGAGGAATATTCGTATTCCCTGTTGTAGGCAACCCACTTGCATATATAGTAGCCCTGCTCGTAGGCTCTGCAATCAGCTGCCTCATGCTCGGACTGCTTAAAAAGAACGTTTCAGAAAGGAGCTGATTAATGAAACAGTTTACCTACACAGTTACAGACAAGTTAGGCATTCACGCCCGACCGGCAGGAGACCTTGTAAAGGTTGCAAAAGAATTCAATTCAACCGTAAAGGCTTCCTGCAACGGAAAGACTGTAGATGCAAAACGTCTGATAGCCCTTATGAGTCTTGGAGCAAAGCAGAATCATGCAGTCTCTGTAGAAATAGAAGGAGACGACGAAGAAGCAGCAGCTGAAAAGCTCGAAGCATTCTTCAAGGAAAATCTGTAGACAGTAAGTACTGCATACTTGCATAAGATACAGATTTTACGATATACTTAGACCAAGACAAAGACGTCTGGTTTGACGTGCTAATTGTGCCCGGCACAGTGAGCAAGTTAAGCCAGATGTCTTTTTTTATTTTAAATCAATAGCAAGTAAGGGGGCTATTAAATGGGACGTGACAACGGATTCTTATTATTTTCGCGCAGGGACAATCCAAGCATTGATGCACTGACAAGGGCAACAAACTTTAAGGAGTTCCACACCTATCTTAATGAAAAGGACAGAAAAGAGCAGGCTGCACGCTGCATGAACTGCGGAGTGCCAATGTGCCAGTCGGCCATAAGGCTTTCTGGCATGGTAACAGGCTGTCCCTTGCATAACCTTATTCCAGAATGGAACGATGCACTCTATAACGGTGAATACGAAACTGCCGCAAAGAGACTTATGGCAACATCCAGCTTTCCAGAGTTTACGGGAAGAGTATGCCCTGCATTGTGCGAAAAGGCCTGTAACTGCGGCAATAATGACATTGCTGATGCAGTCACAGTTCACGACAACGAACTGTTCATAATAGAAAAAGCCTTTACGGAAGGCTTCATAAAGCCTAGGATTCCAAAGATAAGGACAGACAAAAAAATAGCAGTCATAGGCTCAGGGCCTGCAGGTCTTGCCGCAGCAGACATGCTTAACAGGCGCGGACACAATGTTACCGTATACGAAAGGGATGACAGGGCCGGAGGCCTATTGCAGTATGGAATTCCAAATATGAAACTGGACAAGCACATAATCGAAAGGCGAATCCAGCTTATGGAAAAAGAGGGAGTTTCATTCATTTATAATGCAGACGTAGGCAATACAGTCAGTGCGCAGGAAATAATCTCAGAATACGATGCCGTAGCACTCTGCTGCGGAGCAAAAAATCCAAGGCCCCTGTCCGTGCCAGGCAGCAATGCCGAAGGAGTCCTTTTTGCTGTAGATTTCCTTAAGTCAGTAACAAAAAGCCTTATGAATTCAGGCCTAAAAGACGGACAGTTCTTTGACCCTAAAGGCAAAGACATAATAGTAGTCGGAGGCGGAGACACAGGAAACGACTGCACAGGCACATGCATAAGGCTGGGAGCGGCATCCGTTACGCAGCTTGAGATGATGCCATGTCCGCCAGCAGAACGCACTGCATCAAATCCATGGCCGCAGTGGCCAAAGGTACTAAAGACCGACTACGGCCAGCAGGAAGCCATTGCCGAATGGGGGCACGATCCCCGCATATACGAAACGACAGTAAAGGAAATCTATACGCAGGATAACCGTGTAACAGGAATAAAGACCGTTCAGGTAGAATTCAAGACAATAGACGGAAAGCGACAGCTGGTAGAAAAAGAAGGCTCTGAAAAGGAAATGAAGGCAGACCTTATACTTATTGCAGCAGGATTCCTTGGCTGCGAAGAATATACCGCACAGGCTTTCGGAACAGAACTGGGAGCAAGGACAACCGTTGCATCGCCTGCAGGCTCGTACAAAACATCAGTCGAAAAAGTCTTTACAGCAGGAGACATGCACAGAGGACAGTCTCTTGTAGTGTGGGCAATATGCGAAGGCCGGGAATGTGCAAAAGAAATAGACACATACCTGATGGGCTATTCAAACCTGTAAAATTTTGTAAATTTTTCCCTGCCTTCCGGTGTTCTACCCTTACAGAATGCCGGAAGGCCTTTTTTTATGTTTTTTTTGCATTATTTAATAAAATGAGTTATAATTATAGATTATGGATGTTTCTGTTATCAATCCTTTTCTTAGCGCATGTGAAGAAGCGTTTGTAACAATGTTTAACATAGTTCCTCAGCATAAAGAGCCTTACCTGCTAAATCCCAGTGCCACTCACATGTGGGAAATTTCAGGTCTCGTTGCAGTTTCTGGAGATGAAATCGGAATAGTCGTATTCCGCCTGCACAGGCGACTGGCAGCAAAAATGCTGGAACTTTCAGACATGGCAGTAGAAGATCCTGATGAAATGGAAGAAATGGAAAAAGGCCTTGTAAGTGAATTTACAAACATCATAACTGGTAATGCCGTATCTGTAATACAGAATAAAAATATAACTGTATCTGCACCAGATGTACGGGCTGGTGAAAACCATGTAATTCCATGGCCAAAGTCTGCAAGGATAATCGGCGTACCATTCTACACAAAGCAGGGAATCTTCGAAGTAGACATCTGCTTTAAGGGAATGTAGGCAGAAAACTGTCATATCTTCCTTACGCTTTCTCTTTGTATAAGCTTTACCGGAATGCACACGCTCTGAGAAAAACTATTATCCTTCAGCATCTTAATCAGAAGTTCCATAGTCACCTTTGCTCGAAGTTCATTGTTCTGATATACAGAAGTGAGAAGAGGTACAACTCTTTGACAGTCAGCAATTCCATCAAAGCCTACAATAGATATATCCTCTGGAACCGAGATTCCGTGATTCTTTAAAAATACCATAATATCAATTGCATAATAGTCAGAAACTGCAAATATAGCGCTATAAGTTTTTATCTTATTTAGATTTTCTTGGTAAAAGATATCCCTCTTCTCCTTACTCATTGGAATCATAAGAAAATCCGCATCTCTTCCAAGTCCACTGTTAAGTCCATTATGCCTATCAAGATCCATGCATATATCATTATCAGAAATACACAGTACCTTCCTATGCCCCATTTTCTTTAGATATTCTCCGACCTGCCTGCCACCGTCAAAGTCATCTATTGTTACATTACTAATACGCCCCTGCTCTTTCATAAATCCGTCGTAAACAACGAAAGGAATTCTTATATGATCTCGAAGATTTTGGTATTCATCCTCGCAAAAACCTATGATAATGAGTCCGTCTAAATTCCACATTGAGGCAAAACGCACTATATCCATGATTTCTTTCACCTTTTTAAGCATCATGAAGTACCCGGAATTTTCTATTTCATCTGACAAATAGTTGATGGCAGCGCTAATAAACGGATCTTCAAAGACTCTTCCTTCATACTTTCTATGATTATTAACTACAACTCCAACGATTCTTGAGTCGTTTCTGGCTAGCAGTGTAGCAGCCATATTTGGAATGTAACCGCTTTCTTCAAGTTTTCTCTCAACTTTTTTTACGGTTGCATCAGATATCTTTTTTGTTTTACCATGCAGCACATTGGAAACAGTAGCTGTACTGAGTCCAAGATCTTCCGCAATATCTATTATTCTTACTTTATTTTCATCCCACATATAAAATCCTTATTCTATGGTATTCATCCACTTTCTGCTTCTGAACATGAACACAGTTATTATAATTCTAAGCAGTTCTTCCTGTGACAATATGAAATACACCCAGACTATAGGCATCCTAAGATATAATCCTGTAAAGAGTCCCAAAGGCACTCCTACAAGCCAAGTTCCCAGAACATCTATTATCATGATGTACTTGGTTCTGCCGCCACTCCTAATTATTCCTCCACCAAGAATCATGTTCATAACTTTAACCGGTGCAAGAATTCCAAAGGTCAATAGTAAAAGAACTCCAATAGAAACCACATTCACATCTACTTTAAACAGACCCACATATATATTTCTAACCATTAAAAGAATGGCAGACAAAAGAACCGCCCCTATAAAACCATATAGACACAGCTTCTTAGACTCTTCATAGGCCTTATCGTACTCATGCTCTCCAAGACGCTTTCCAATAAGAATTCCAGCAGCCTGCGCTATTCCCGAAAGGGCTCCTATAAATAATCCTTGAACCGGCCCTGTAAGCGACATGGCGGCAAGCTCATCTGTCCCCATATGCCCATAAATAAAGGTGTTTACATTCTGCCCCACAGTCCACATGAATTCGTTAAATACGATAGGAAGCAGCATTGCTGCGTATTGCTTTAGTTCCTCTGCATTCATTTTGATATAGAAGCGGAACCTGCAAATCTTTTTATAAAAGCAGATCATAAGAAGCAGATTTACAGCCTGGGATACAACACTTGCCAAGGCCGCTCCCTTAACACCAAGTAAAGGTGCCCCAAAATGTCCAAATATCAGGATGAAGTTAAGAACCGTATTAATGACAGCAGCTACTGCGCTTATATATAGGGGATATTCCGAATGGTCTTTGCACCTTATCTGTACTGCCAAAATTGAGGCAATTCCCGAAAGAGGGTAAACAAGAGAAACTATGCGAACATAGGAAACTCCCGCTTCTATTACAGCAGCATCATTTGTAAATATGCTGGTTAATACTGACGGAATAAGCAAGCAAGTCATTGCTGTCAAAAGAGATATTACCATCATAACCAGCATGTTTACTGTCATACTCACATTAACTTTTTCATCATCCTTTTTCCCCATATACTGGGAAACCATGATGCCTGTTACTGTTGCTATTGCACCACTGACAAATGTAAAGACAAAGCCCGGCTTACCGCCAACTTCTACTGCAGCTATCGACGTTTTCCCAAGCTGTCCCACCATAATCTGGTCAACCATAGAAAAAGAAGATTGCAGCATAGACTGTAATGCTACAGGTACTGCAATCCTCATAGATTTTAAGAAAAAAGATTCTTCTGCTGATCCTTCTGCCATCACTAGTTTCCTTTAATAATATCTAAAAATATTATCAGATGAAAATCCACTGATAGCAATAGGTTAATCGCATAACCTTTTACATTTCATGAAAGCGTAATCCATCTTGCAGGCACGTGGGATTTCCCCATTCAGCAGCAGGAATACGAAGACTTTAGGACAAGCGAAAGCCTGCTGCTAAAATGACTCAGGAATCCCTAAAATTCAAAATCTGATTTCTCTATATTCTTACCATAGATAGTTTTAAAGTCATTTTTCATTGAAATAACTATGTAACCGGCAGCTTCCCATTGCTTGCCTAATTTGAGGGCTTTTTCTACGTTTGCATGGTCACGCTCCGCATCATCTGCAATAAGCATAAAGGCCTTTGCCTTGTAGGCAGGGTTTTTAAGGCAGTAATTATGCATGGACGTGTCACCCCCGCTGTTGCCGAACGACAGAACTGGAACCTTTCCAATTTCCTGAGCAATCAGCTTTACTTTATTTGTCTTTAGGTTTTTAATCAGCATCTTGTCACCGCGAACCAGAGTGTCTTCAGGCGTAAATACATAATTAACTCCCTCTGCGTCCCCCTGCCCGTCTGCCTTCAGCTCTACATCCATACCGATTACCCGGTTTGAAGGAATGCCGATCGAATCTACCAATGCACGAGCAATAAAGCGGTCGGAGCCAGTTACTACATAGCAGGTAAAGCCGTTTGCATTCAAAAAATCAAAGACTTCAAGCATAGGCTTATAAAATGACTGTCCGTAAGTCATGCCCGTAAAGCCGTTTACTTTTTTTGAAGCAAATTCTTTTACATAGGAATCAAATTCCTTAAGCGTCATTCCGGCATAGGCCTTTGCAGCAGCAGTCCCGTGGATTATATCAAAATGAGCAGGAAAAGCCTCTCCCTTCTGACAGAAGTTTCTGATGGCAGTAGCAGCAGAAATTTCACTTTCAGATGCTTTGCCCTTGTAATTTTCATCATCAAGAATGCGATATTCCAAAAGCTTGTATTCAAAATAAGTAGGATAAAGCTCTCCGACAAACGTACCGTCCATATCAAATGTAGCAATCCTGTCTTCCGGCGGAATAAAGTCTGGAGACCTTTTATTTGTTACGTTTTTAACATAGGCTTTAAGCTCTGAGATGGCAGTGCATTCATTCCATGATGAAAAAGATTTTGCCGGGTTACCCCTGCCAGAAGCAGCAAATACCAGCAGAAAAGAAAATGAAACTAAAATAAAAACTGACTTGATTTTCTTGGACATAAAAACTCCTTGACTGACAGTTTAGCAGTTTTCATTCAATATAACAAGTTTACTAAAAGAACGCATGCCGCCAGATAAATTCTATGGTATAATGTATTATCATCATATATAAGGAAGAAAATATGGAAGAATTCTATATAAGCAGCGACTCTATTCGCCTTCATGCAAAGCTGGATAAGCCTGAAGGCATGGACAAAGGTCCTCTCTGCATTTTGGTTCATGGATTTACCGGCCACATGGAAGAAGAGCATATCATTGCCGCTCAAAAGGCGATGAACGAATCTGGAGTGGCTGTCCTTCGAGTAGAAATGTACGGTCACGGAAAGAGTGACGGTGAATTTAAAAATCATACGCTTTACAAATGGGTGACAAACGCTCTGGATGCAGTAAATTATGCTAAATCCCTTGATTTTGTAACAGACTTATACATGAGCGGCCATTCACAGGGAGGCCTTCTTACCATGCTAATAGGAGGAATGCGTGCACAGGATTTTAAGGCCATCTTGCCGCTGTCGCCTGCCTGCATGATTCCAGAAGAAGCAAGAAAGGGCTGCATGCTTGGCAATGAATTCAATCCAAACAGAATTCCTGAAAAGGTTATCTTTGGCGACAGGGAGCTGTCTGGGGATTATATCCGAGTAGCGCAAACTTTACATGTTGAAGATGAAATAAAAAGATTTGAAGGTCCTGTTTACATAGTTCACGGCGATGCAGATGAAGTAGTTCCATACCATTATGCCCAGGAAGCAGCAAAACTTTACAAGAATGCAACGCTTGTGCCAATTCATGGAGCAGACCACTGCTTTTACATGCACATACCGGAGATGGCAGATGCCATAAAGAGATTCTTTGCTGTGTAAATTTTCACTAAGGCTCTTGAATTTATGCCTAATTATTTTTCCGCCAGAAAAAAAAATTTTTCTCTTAATTAAATTTTTTTTTCTCTTAATTAAATTTTTTTTATTACCGGAAAAATACTGCCAGATTTCTGTAGCACTTAATCTACATCACACATTGAAATCAGTTTTTTGCATAGGCTGTTCCATCATTCTGAACAAGGACGCTTGAACGACTTAACCGGGAAATCCGCAGGCGGTCATCCGTTGTCGGCATTTTTCCTTCAACGGATGCTTATATAAGGCTGATAACAAGCTATCTGCTTGAATATTCAGAGGACTGGCAGACTGAGCGTTGCTACATGAATGCCGGCTCAATAAAAGTTCAAAAGGAGATTCTGTTTAACGCAGCATGATGGATTTTTGGCTTTTTTCAGAAACGAAATTGCGAACTAAATTTGACACAATCAAAATGAAGAAATGATAAGCCTTTTCATATAAATTTAAACTAAATATAACACTTTCTTAATTTTAAATAAATATGTAAACGTCAATTTTCAGCATAAAATAAATCATATATTTTTCGTGCATTGCTCCCTGTATTGCGCAAAATAATTTATGCCTGTATATTACATTATGCCTGCTACAATAATACCCTCATTCCTTTTATACTGCTTTTCATGCACTATCACGCCAGGACCTGCAAACATCACTTCTTTAGCGGCAGCCCTGCAATATGGAAAAAAGGCCGCCCTTCAGCAGTGGGCAGGAATAATTACAGGATTTCTAATCATATCCCTTGCTTCCGTTCTGCTTACATACTTTTTAGGAACAGCCTTTTCCAGGCATGTTTCAAAGCTTTCTTTTGTCGGCGCAATTTACCTTATCTATCTGTCCGTCCAGATGCTGAGGATGAATTATTCTCAAGTTAAGGACAGAGACTTAGCAAAACCGAGCTTCCTTTCAGGCTTTATAATCGAAATGTCAAACGTAAAGGTTGTCATATTCTGCATGACCTGCCTTTCTGCCTATGCACTTCCTTACAGGCAGGACTTCCTTTCTCTTCTGGCAGTCGGAGCGCTCCTTATATTTACAGCACCGATGGCAAACCTTATATGGATTTTTACCGGGTCATTGCTTCAGAAATTCTTTGCAAGATATCAAAGGACTGTAAATGCAACAATGGCGCTGGCATTGGCTGCTTGCGCCGCAAGCCTTATCATAGGGTCTTTTAAATAAAGCAAGCCTGCACTGTCAAAATAAAAATAATCTGCCGCAACCTAAAAATTTAATAGACAAAGTTCATTTCCGTGATATAATTAGTTTATGCTAACTAAAATAAGTCTAGCACGGAGGTTTTATTTTCATGGATACATTTTTTAAAAGTATTCCGGCAGTTAAATACGAAGGTGCCGACAGTACAAATCCGTATGCATTCAAATACTATGACGCTAACCGCCTTTTCATGGGAAAGACCATGAAGGAGCATCTGCCTTTTGCAATGGCATGGTGGCACAATCTTGGAGCAAACGGCGTTGACATGTTCGGCGTTTCAACAACAGACAAGTCATTCGGTGCAAAGCCGGGCACTATGGAACATGCAAAGGCAAAAGTTGATGCAGGCGTTGAATTCATGCAGAAGCTCGGCATTGAATATTACTGCTTCCACGACATAGATCTTGTACCAGAAGCTGATGACATCAACGAAACAAACCGCAGGCTTGATGAGCTTTCTGACTATCTGCTGGAAAAGACTAAGGGAACAAACATTAAGTGCCTTTGGGGAACTGCAAACATGTTTGGCAATCCCCGCTACATGAACGGTGCAGGAAGCACTAACTCTGCAGACGTATTCTGCTTTGCTGCAGCACAGGTAAAGAAGGCCCTTGAAATCACTGTAAAGCTTGGCGGACGGGGATATGTCTTCTGGGGTGGACGCGAAGGCTATGAAACCCTTTTGAATACAGACGTTAAGCTTGAGCAGGAAAACATTGCAAAGCTCATGCACCTTGCCGTAGATTACGGAAGAAGCATAGGCTTTAAGGGCGACTTCTATATAGAACCAAAGCCAAAGGAACCAATGAAGCACCAGTACGACTTTGATGCAGCAACGGCAATAGGATTTTTGCGTCAGTACGGCCTGGACAAAGACTTTAAGATGAACATTGAGGCAAACCATGCAACGCTTGCCGGCCACACTTTCCAGCATGAGCTTCGCATAAGCCGGATAAACGGAATGCTTGGCTCAATAGATGCAAACCAAGGCGATACCCTCCTTGGATGGGATACAGATGAATTCCCATGCAATGTCTATGATGCAACGATGGCAATGTACGAAGTCCTTAAGAACGGGGGCCTTACTGGAGGATTTAACTTTGACTCAAAGACAAGGCGTCCTAGCAATACTATGGAAGATATGTTCCACGCATACATTCTTGGAATGGATACTTTTGCCCTTGGGCTCATAAAGGCTGCCGAACTTATTGAAGACGGAAGGATTGACAGCTTTATTAAGGAAAAGTATGCAAGTTACGATACTGGCATCGGAAAGAAAATCCGTGACGGCAATGTTACCCTGCAGGAACTTGCAGACCGTGCAGCAGAACTTAAAAAGCCTGCCCTTCCTGGATCTGGCCGCCAGGAATATCTGGAAGCTGTCGTAAACAACATCCTATTTAAATAATAGAATTATTTTTTACCCCTAAAGGCAACCGGTTGTGAAGGCTTCCGGCTGCCTTTTTTTATAAAAAAACAACATTCATCCCAGAAATTCGACATTCATCCCAGTTTTATTGCACGGACCTTCATTGCATGTTATAAATGACGAAGATATATAAAAGTAAATTTGTCCTACAGACAAAAAAAGGAGATGTTATGAAAAAGTTTTCTGTCAAAGCCATCAGGACTTTTATGACCTTCATTGCAGTCATTTTATTTAGTTTTATGTATTTTTCATGCGCTGGAGGTGAAGGCGGAGCAGATTCTTCTTCAGAAAGCCTTGCCCTCAACATTACTACTTCACGGGGAAGGGCAGCATCTCTTGTAAGCTATGACTTTACAGTAAGAATTACAGGAAGTTCCTATTCAATTGAAAAAATGAAAAGCGGCAATCCTGTTACGTTTTATTTTGATGACATTCCGACAGAAGAAACTTTAGACATAAATGTTTTAGTAAAACTTGGAAGCCTGCTTGTATACACTGGAAACAAGACAACAAGCATAGATGCCGGTGACAGTGAAATTACCATAGACTTATCAAGCAATCTTGAGGATACCTTAAATGTTTCTTCTGGAGATATATGCAATTTAAGGACCTTAATCTCTAAAAGTACGGCAGAAACTCCTACTGTAATTCTAAAGGAGGACTGCAGTAACAGTGACATTACTGATGCTATCGGACAGATAAGCAGTTCTGGAAAAAACGTAAACCTAAACCTTATGAATGTCCAAAAAACTTCATACAGCAGTACTGACATCTCAGAATTTAACAGCTGTTCGTACCTTACGCTTGTTCAGCTTGCAAATAATTCTACCCTTGACGGAGTTTCAAGCAAAATAGCATGTTCAAGTCCAACAATAAAGCTTCCTAGCGAAGGCTATGCAAATACAGTACTTATGATAGAAAATAATTCAAACCTTACAAATGTCACGCTCGATTACGACAGCAAATATACGACCGTATCTAAAATAGGCACTCTTCCTACAAGAGTTACAGGCCTTAAGCTTACTGGAGTAAAGACAATAAGCGACGATGCATTCAAAGGCTGGGAAGGATTAAAGAATTCTACAGTAACCATTCCTGCAAGCGTAACAAAAATAAATCAGCATGCATTTGCCGTTGGCGGAGGAGACGATACCGGAAGCCTGAAACTGAATTTTGAAGTAACCTCAGGCTGGAAAAAGGATCTAGGCAATGGTAGCTGGGCCGACTATACAATGTCATCGCCTCAGCCTGCTTCAAGCATCGTATACTACGGCTTTAAGAGAGAGTAAAGCCTGCACTAAGGCAGTCAATTGAAACATTTTACATTATCAGATAGAATGACTTCATTATGATATTTTCACCGGTAGAAATTGAACAGACTGTAAATATGTTTATGCGGCAGAAGCTCGACATCCGCTGCATTACTATGGGCATATCCCTTCTTGACTGTGCCGCAGAGGACAGCAAGGTTGCCTGCCAGAAGATTTATGACAAGATTATGAAGAGGGCTCAGAATCTTGTAAAAGTCGGTCAGGACATAGAAAAAGAATTCGGCGTTCCAATCATTAACAAGCGCATTTCAGTAACGCCTATTGCCCTTGTTGCCGGTGCAAGCAATGCAAAATCCTACGTAGACTACTGCCGCACGCTCGACAAGTGCGCCCACGAACTTGGAGTAAACTTCCTTGGGGGATTCAGCGCCCTTGTACAGAAAGGCATTACTCCAGCAGACAGGACTCTCATAGAATCTATCCCAGAAGCTCTTGCCGAAACAGAGTGCGTATGCTCTTCTGTAAACGTCGGCACTACAAAGAACGGCATAAACATGAATGCCGTAAAGCTGATGGGCGAAATCATAAAAAAGACAGCTGACATTTCAAAGGACAAGCCTGTAAACGGATGTGCAAAGCTCGTTGTATTCTGCAACGCACCTGAAGACAATCCTTTTATGGCTGGCGCTTTCCACGGACCTGGAGAAGGAGATGCCGTCATTAACGTTGGCGTTTCTGGACCTGGCGTCATTCTTGCAGCAGCAAAGGAATTTAAAGGCAAGCCTATAAATGAACTTGCTGACGGCATTAAGAAGATGGCATTCAAAATTACAAGAATGGGCCAGCTTGTAGGCTCAGAAGCAGCCCGCAGGCTTGGCGTTGACTTTGGCATCCTTGACCTTTCTCTTGCCCCTACTCCTGCAGTCGGCGATTCTGTTGCCCGAATCCTTGAGGAAATAGGCCTTGAAGGCTGCGGCGCTCCGGGAACAACAGCAGCCCTTGCAATGCTTACTGATATGGTAAAGAAAGGCGGCGTTATGGCAAGCACAAACGTCGGAGGCCTGAGCGGAGCCTTCATTCCTGTAAGTGAAGACGAAGGCATGATTAATGCCGTAAAGCAGAACAGCATTTGCCTCGAAAAGCTTGAGGCTATGACAACGGTATGTTCTGTCGGACTGGACATGATTGCCATTCCTGGCGACACTCCAGCAACGACAATAAGCGGAATTCTTGCAGATGAATTTGCCATTGGAATGGTTAACAACAAGACTACAGCATGCCGCCTTATTCCTGCACCTGGAAAGAAAGCCGGTGAATGGGTTGAATTCGGAGGACTTCTTGGCGGATGTCCTGTCATGAACGTAAACAAGTTCAGCTGCGCAGATTTCATTAACCGCGGCGGACGCATTCCAGCACCTATCCATTCTTTCAGGAACTAAAATTGCCTTCCCTGCACATTCTTTTGGCGCAGACTGAACAGCAGTATACTGCAGCAAAATATTTTGTCATGCAATATGAGCAGCACTGCTGTTCTTTAATGCAAAAAATCATTGCAGGGGAACACAGTCTTTATTTAATTACCGAACAAAACAAGCTACTGGGCGTATTTTATTTTTTAGAACACAGCGTCCTGTTTCCTTGCCTGCCCCACAGAAGCAGGGAACTTGCAGAACTCTTGCAGCGCTTCTTTCATAAAAGGCATATCTTCTGCATCAACGGAAAATCTGACTACGTTACGTTCTTAAACAAGCTTCTGACAGACAATGAAGACCATGAGATTGCAGACACTCGCTTTTACCATCTGATGGAGCACGAATATTCCATACACCTTAAGCTTGACCCGCCATATTCGCTTGAGCAATGCACAGTTTCTAAGGCGGACGCCCTTTTTCCCCTTCACCTTGCATTTATTATGGAAGAAGTGCGAAGCCCTCTTTCTGATCCTGACCCTATTGAAGAAAGGAAGTCCTTAAAGCAAATCCTTGCATCTCAATACGTTTTAGCAATATTAAAGGATGGAACTCCTGTAGCAAAGGCCCAGACTAATGCCAAGGGCATAAAGTACATACAGATTGGAGGCGTATACACTGAAAAACAGAGCAGGAAGCATGGATTTGCAGGCATGCTTGTATCCGAAATTGCTGACTGGGGACAAAAACAAGATAAAAAAACTGTCCTATTTGTAAACAAATATAATGAATCTGCAATCCATGCCTATGAAAATGCAGGGTTTACTGCAGTAGACAGCTTTACCATTACTTACTTTGCCTAGCTGTAGTTGTATGTAAAAGATAGCTGATATCCGCTAGAATCTGTAAATTGAACGACATTTTCATTCATGGAATTAACAGAATTTGAAGTCGATATCGTTAGAGGCTGCTCCAAGATGACAAAAGCTGTGCCGGCAATATCTGCAGAATCTAGGCTAACAGGGTCTGTACTGTAAGGCCTATACGTATATACCTTTAAGGCAAGGTTTTCAGCTTCTGCGCTGCCAGTATAGGTACCTTCCGCTATTGAATATGAATAGCAGGTTATTGCAAATTTTCCAGTAGAAGGATACAAATTAAGGGCAAAAGTCCCTATATTAATGGATGTGTCTCCATATTTAGTGGATAAATCGTCTGCAATCATGTTGTGTAAGCTAACGTTTATTACAGTTTCACCTTCTGGTATAACAACGGCATTGGACTTTCCCGAATACCTGTGAAAATATACATCCGAATAGCTGGTATGATAGACCTGCACTTCGCCCCATATTTCAGAGCCTACAGGAATATCGTCAAATGATACGCTCTGCTGGCCTCCAGAAGTAAGCCTAAGGGTCTTTGTTTCCTCGCAGTCGCCGCACATTGAAACTACAGCATAATATCCGTCAAAGGACTGTTCCTGAGTGATATTCCTGCTAAAATCGGAGGAACTGAGCGAAAAGGATACTGTAGAAGAGTCGCTGGAAGAAGAAGTTCCTCCTCCTGCACAGGACAGATTCAAAATAGCATATAATATTACTGTAAAAAAGAAAAAAGTTCGAATACATAGTCTTGCCATACTCGCACCTCCTGAAACTATTTCCATTTAAACCATAAACCAATAAATATTGATATGTCAACCTATTCATTTTGATTATCTTTATTTTTATTTGACATTTCTTTAAAGTTTTTCGATAATTTAAAGGATATGGGTAGAAAGCGAATTGGTCTTCAGTTAAATTCTCTTATTAGCGGTTACAACATAGACATATTTAATGCAATGGAAACAGTCTGCCGTCAGAAGAATTACGACCTTACAGTTTTTCAGGGAGGCGTTGAATACGGCACTCCGGCAACCCGCCAGCAGCAATTCATATACAAGCACATAAACAGAAACAATATTGACGGCCTAGTCATTACCTCTGGCTATTACAAGGCCATAGAAGCCAATGTCAAAAGCGAAAAAGAAAAACTAGCTCCTACAGTTCCGCAAATTGCAATTGCAGAAACAAAGGAAGGCGAACCTTATATTTACAGTGAATTTGAACAGAACTTTGTAAATATGATCGAACACATGGTTAATGTCCATAACTGCAGGACATTTAATATTGTTTCCGGCCTTGAAAGCAATACGGATTCAAGAAGACGCATGAAAATATGCCTCTCTACTCTGGCAAAGCATAACATACAGGTAGAAAAAAAGCGTCTCTACATCGGCGGATTTACAGAAGAAGGCGGATTTAATGCCCTTCACTACTACATAAAGCATAACCTTCTGCCGACTGACTGCATAATATGCCTGAATGACGATATGGCAGTAGGACTTATAGACTACGCAACGTCGCTTAACTATAAAATCCCTGGTGATTTTTATGTAATAGGCTTTGACGACAGCGGCCATTCTGAATTTAACCACATAACAATTACGACAGTAGGCGGCAACATGAGGCAGTTTGCTGCAAAAGCTGTAAACTGCATCGAACAGATGTGGAACGGAGAATCTGTTCCTCAGCAGATAAAAATTCCCAGCCTTGTAAAATACAGGAAATCTTGCGGATGCGTTGAACCTACAGATTTTGAAAGCGATTACAGGGATTCAGAGGGAAATCTTGTCCCTTATTCCTATTCTACAATAAATTTTATGCACCAGCAGTATTTCAGGCTGGATCATGACATTGTACTTCTGCAGAAATTCTTTGAATCGCAGGTTAAGCCTATTACAATACAGGAATTTATACCTGAACTAAAAAGATGGCTTCCGAAGCTGCACATTCATTCATGTGCAATCATTATGTTTAAAAATAAAATCCACATAGAAAGCGATGAAGACTTTGAGCTTCCTTCCATTGCAGACGTCCTGATGGTCTACGAAGAAGGAATAAAGCAGACTCGCGACGCTATTTCCTTTAATCCACAGGAATGCCTGTATCCTGAAGATTTATTTACAGAACACAGAATAACGCAGTTTGTGCGCACTCTGTACTATAACAATTTCATTTACGGCTACATGGTATATGAACCTGAAAACCTGCCGTCAACCCTTTATGACACTACTTACAGCATGATTTCCCATGTATTCAACTCGTCTATTTTCTTTACGGAAAAGCTTGCACTTGAAAGCCATCAGAATTTAATGATGGAGCAGCTTGAAAAGACTAATACGCAGCTAACTGGAATTTCTCAGACTGATGAGCTGACAAAGCTGTACAACCGAAGGGGATTTTTCTGCCTTGGGCAGCAGACCATTAACCTTGCCGTTGAAATGGGCAACAAGGGACTTGTCTTTTATTCCGATATGGACGGCCTTAAAAGAATAAACGATACATACGGTCATGATGCCGGAGACCAGGCTATAATTGGCATGGGGCATATTTTAAGGAAAACCTTCCGGGCCCATGATGTCATTGCAAGGCTTGGCGGCGATGAATTCGTAATTGTTGCAGCAGGCGTAGACTCTTCCTTTATTCCTAAAGTACAGGAACGCATTAAAGATGCCTGTGAAGAATGGTATATGAAAACCCATTCCCTATTCCGGCTGAGCATAAGCCTTGGAGCTGTGGAATTTAAAGAAGGGAATGTAAATCTTGGAGACTTGCTTTCACAGGCAGACAAGCTTTTATATGAAGAAAAAGAAAGAAAGCATACCCGTTCTTCTGTAAAAGAATAAAGCCTTACAGTCTTTATTTATGCCTTTGCAAGATTAAAGTCTTTTGGTACAAAGAGCGTTCCTGACTGACTTCCGTCTACAAGAGATGACAGGGGGTTTTTATTGCGGCTGTTTGCCAGAACAAGAGGAATGCCGGAGGCCGTTGTTTTTTCTGCAGCCTGAATCTTTGTACGTATGCCGCCCGTTCCAAAGCTATTAGTATTGCCAAGCGTTATTTTTTTCAACAGTTCAGGTATGTCTGTTACTGTCTCTACCAGCTTTGCATCTGAATTTGTCTTTGGATTATCTGTATATACACCGTCTATATCGCTGAACAGAATAAGCAGGTCTGCACTCCAGAGTATTGCTGTTAAAGCGGAAAGGTTGTCATTATCTCCAATGCTGTTTTCTTCAAATGAAACTGAGTCATTTTCGTTAATTATAGGAACAACGCCTTCATCTACAAGCGTGAACAGGGTGTTGCGCATGTTGAGCGTATGATGATAGTCTTCAAAGTCTTCTTTTATGAACAAAAGCTGGGCCACATGAAGACTTTCCTGCTGAAAGGCAGCCCTCCACTTGTCCATAAGCTCTACCTGACCTATTGCACACAGTGCCTGGCGGTAATGCATGTCTTTTTTATGAGCCCATCCATTAATGCTTGAAAGCCCTGCAACCTGTGCACCGGAAGATACAATGATTACCTGCTTGCCCATTGCAATAAGCCGAGAACATTCTTCCGCTATTTGATTCATAAAATCAAGGTTAATTGTACCGTCTGCTTTTGCAAGGGAATTGCTTCCAAACTTTATTACTATTTTTTTTGCATTCTGTATTGTATCGCGTACTGTCATCGTATCTGTCCGTCACCATCTATTAAGAACTTTGTCGTTGTAAGGGCCTTGATGCCCATAGGTCCGCGTGCATGGAGTTTCTGAGTGCTTATCCCAAGCTCTGCACCGAATCCAAATTCTCCGCCGTCAGTAAAGCGAGTGCTTGCATTTACATAAACGCAGGCTGCATCTATCCTATTCTGGAAAGAACGGGCATTTGCCCTGTTGTTTGTCACTATGCACTCACTGTGCTTTGTATTGTGGCTGTTAATAAAGTCAATTGCAGCATCTACAGAATCTATTGTCTTTACGGCAAGAATAAAATCAAGGAATTCAAAGCCAAAGTCTTCATCCCTTGCCTTAACGGCATTAAAGCCAGAAAGAACTGCATAACTGTCTTCATCAGCACGCAGCTGTACCTTGCCGTCAAGCCTTTTTGCCAGAGCAGGAAGGAAGGAACTGAGCATATTTTTATGAACTAAGAGGGTTTCTATTGCGTTACAGGCACCTGGGCGCTGCATTTTTGCGTTTGCAGCAATTTCACATGCCATGTCTATATCTGCACCATCGTCTACGTACAGATGGCAGACACCTGCTCCTGTCTGGATTACCGGTATTTTGGCATTTTCTACGACTGTATTTATAAGGCGGGAAGAACCGCGCGGCAGCACAACATCGATTTTGCCAACTGCTCCAAGAATCTGGCTAACGTCCTCATGGTCAACGCTTTCGCAAAGATAAATTGCATCGGCAACTCCGTCTTTTCCTGCATCAGAAAGGCCTTCCTTTATGGCCTGTGCAAGCGCCTTATTAGATGCAAGTGCAGAAGAAGAACCGCGCAGAAGAATAGCGTTTCCGCTTTTATATGCAAGCGAAAAGGCATCTACCGTAACATTTGGCCTTGATTCATAAATGATGGCTACGACGCCAAGAGGAACCCTGACCTGACGGATCTGCATTCCTTTAGGGGCTTTCCAACCTGCAATTTCTTCTCCAATTGGATCCCCCTGGTTAATGATTATGTCAATGCTGTCTAAAATGCTTTTGAACTTTTTTTCATCAAGGGAAAGCCTTTCTACCAGGGCTTCTGTCATTCCCCTGGCACGTGCATCTTCAACATCCTTTCTGTTTGCAGAAAGAATGTCTTCCTTATGCCTGGCAATAGAAGCAGCCACACAGGCAAGCGCATGATTTTTCTGTGCAGCAGTATGAAGTGCAAGAGCTCCAGCACCTGCACGTAAACCGGAACTAATTGCATCAATATCCATAAATAGCCTCTAGTAATTTGCCAGAAAGTACATTCCAAGAAGGGTTGCTGCACGCATCTTAAATTCAGACCAGTCAGAAGTGCGAGGCAGATTCTTCATATACCACCAGAAGACACCGAATTCTGGATCTATGCGCAGAGCATATTCATTAAAGCCTTTTGTCTTGGTCTGTGCACCAAACATAAGGTATACAACGTCATCAACAATGCTGAAAAACAAAGGATATGCTTCTTTATATGATTTTTTATTTAGGTATTCAGAAAATTCATCCAGATGATACAGAACTTGAGCCTTCAACTCTTCATCCGACTTTTCAACCCATGTCTTTTGAATCAGAAGAACTAAATTTTTATGGAAACTGTAATTAAGCTTTTCTTCTCCATCTGTAGAAACATCAACAATTTTTTTAAACGCATCACCAACATTAAATGCACTGGAAATTACTATTGCAGCAGAAGAAATTTCTTCATCTGCACTTGCAGAAAGCAATGTGCCCAATGCCTTTACGGCAGATCTGTCAACAAACTCTTCAATCTGATCATCATTCATATCAGTGTTATTCTAGAGTTTTTTGACATTTATTTCAAGCAGTCCTAATTTTTCAGACCTTTCAGATGCAGGATTCGCTGGTTGCTTGAACCGCGGAAAGAAAGGCTAATGTCTTTTAATTCTTCTATGAAGGGACCGTCTATAAGGACGTCAATATATGAAAGCATTTCATCAGTACAGTAAATATGCTTTCTGCCGCCAGGCTGCAAGTCTTTGTCATATACATAGCCTGTATAGCACCATATATTTTTATCAGGGAATTTTTCACGTATGCGCCGTAAAAATGGAGTAAGGACTATCTGATTTTCTTCTTCAAAAGGCTCTCCGCCAAGAACAGTAAGCCCGCTGATAAAATCTGGCTCTAAGGCCTCAACAATTTCATCCTCTGTCTGCCAGGTAAATTCTTCACCGTAGCAGAAGTCCCATGTCTCAGGCTGAAAGCATCCTTTGCAGCGATTTCTGCAGCCTGAGACAAAGAGAGAAACGCGGACGCCTTCGCCGTCTGCTACGTCAAATTTCTTTATTGCGCCATATCTCATTACAGATGCAAGACCCTTTCCTGAATTTCCTGAGTGCGTCCCTGATTCCAGTACTGGGTTCCTATATATCCGCAAGTACGGCGGGCAACATTCATTGTAGCCTGGTCACGGTTCTTGCAGTTAGGACACTCCCACACAAGCTTTTCGTCACTGTCTTTTACAATCTGTATCTCGCCAGTGTAGCCGCACTTCTGGCAGTAATCGCTCTTTGTGTTAAGCTCTGCATACATAATGTTATTATAAATATGCTTAAGAAGAGCCATCACTGCAGGAATATTCTGTTCCATATTAGGCACTTCTACATAGCTTACAGCGCCACCTGGTGAAAGCTCCTGGAATTCAGATTCGAATGTCAGCTTTGTAAAGGCATCAATAGGTTCTGTAACATGAACATGATAGCTGTTCGTTATATAGTTTTTGTCTGTTACGCCAGGTATTATGCCAAAACGTTTCTTAAGGCACTTTGCAAATTTATAGGTTGTGCTTTCAAGAGGAGTGCCATATACAGAATAATCTATGCTTTCATTTGCCTTCCATTTTGCACAGGCATCATTCAATGCCTTCATTACCTTAAGGGCAAATGGCTTTCCTTCTTCATCAGTATGAGACTTTCCTGTCATATAGCGGGTACATTCATACAGCCCTGCATATCCAAGGGAAATAGTCGAATACCCCTTGTAAAGAAGCCTGTCTATTTTTTCACCTTTCTTAAGGCGGGCAAGGGCGCCATTCTGCCACAGGATAGGAGCGGCATCAGACTTTGTACCTACAAGCCTGTCGTGCCTGATTCGAAGCGCACGGTGACATAACTCAAGGCGCATGTCAAGGAGCGTCCAGAAGCGAAGCATATCGCCTCCAGAAGTACAGGCAACGTCAACGAGATTAATAGTTACTACGCCTTGATTAAAGCGTCCGTAAAACTTAGGGCGGCCTGTGGCCGGGTCTTTATATACAGTCAAGAAAGACCGGCATCCCATGCAAGGGTAGCAGTTACCGTCTTTTATCTCAAGCATTTTCTTTTCTGAGATGTAATCTGGAACCATACGCTTTGCCGTACATTTGGCTGCAAGTTCTGTCAGACCATAATACTTAGAGCCTGGTTCTATATTATCTTTTTCAAGTACATAAATAAGCTTTGGGAATGCAGGGGTAATCCATACGCCAGATTCGTTTTTTACGCCCTGATAGCGCTGCTTCAAGACTTCTTCTATGATGAGGGCAAGGTCATGCTTTTCCTGTTCGCTACGGGCTTCATTAAGATACATAAATACTGTTACGAAAGGAGCCTGGCCATTAGTAGTCATAAGAGTTATGACCTGATACTGGATAGTCTGAACGCCACGCTTAATTTCATCGCGAAGACGCTGGTTTACCATAAAATCAAACTGGCTGTCATCTACTGTAAGATGCGTAGCCTCTATCATTTCCTGAACTTCTTTGCGTATTTTCTGGCGACTAACGTCTACAAAAGGTGCAAGATGAGCTAAAGAAATGCTCTGTCCGCCGTACTGGCAGCTGGCAACCTGAGCAATAATCTGAGTAGCAATATTACAGGCAGTAGAAAAAGAATGTGGCCTGTCG
The DNA here is from genome assembly GCA_024699235.1 of Treponema sp. Lineage (GTDB taxonomy): Bacteria > Spirochaetota > Spirochaetia > Treponematales > Treponemataceae > Treponema_D. Next base: position 29,278 of record JAILPY010000114.1, read on the forward strand.
ATTTTAGTGCCGCTTATAACGGTTCCATTCTGAAGCATGTCGTCAAGGTTAACCAAGTCACAGTTATGCATGTGCTGGGCAAAATAATCTGCATCGTGAAAGTGAATGATTCCTTCTTCGTGAGCTTTCTGAATGTCTGGATCAAGAAGGAAGCGGCGGGTAATATCCTTGCTGACTTCACCAGCCATATAGTCACGCTGAACAGAAACGACAGTAGGATTCTTGTTTGAATTTTCCTGCTTTACTTCTTCATTATTTTCTTCAAGAAGGCTCATTATCTGCTGGTCTGTAGTATTTTCCTTACGCATAAGCTGATGCCTGTAACGGTAAGTGATGTACAGCTTTGCAACTTCATAGGCCTTGTGTTCCATAATGCCATTTTCAACAAGATCCTGAATGTCTTCTACGTTTAGAGCATGACCTTCTTTATGGCATTGAATTTCAATATCGCAGGCAATTGAATTAATGTCCTGCTCAGACAGACGCTTTGATTCTTCTACCTGAGCATTAGCCTTTTCAATAGCCTTAATTATTTTTTCTTGATTAAACAGTACTTCCGCGCCACTACGTTTTATAATCTTCATCAATACCCTCTAGTAAAAATTATCCACAGCATAATTGTTTATAATAACTACACTTAGACAATTTATTCACTCCACCATATATAGGGGACTATCAATTATTAGTGTACTATCTATGGTGTTTTTAGTCAATATAAAAACATGAATCAGAGCATAAAAAAAGGCGAAAGCCAGACTGCCGAACGGCAGGTAGTTTTCGCCTTTTACACATACTTGCAGGAAGTTTTATACCTTAAACTGGTCTATCTGATTGCCAATCTTTGATATAGAGCCTTTTACTTCTTCCACCATGTTGCCAAGAGAATTTCCAGTATCGCCGATTTTACGGGTTCCGTCAGAAACGCCATTCATATCTCTCATAATGTCATTGGTTGCCTGTCGCAGCTTAGTAACCTGCTCAATGGCAGCCTTGTTGTCTTCATCCATCTGACCAGAAGACTTACGGACAAGAACCATGCTTTCATTCATTGACTGCAAAGACTCACGTATCTGATTTGAACCGGCATCCTGTTCTTCCATGGCAGCCTTAATCTGAGCAACAAGCTCGTCAGTTTCATCAATCTTGCCGGAAACAGTATCAAAGGCCTTGCTGGATTCGGTTGATGCAGAAACGACTTCTGAAATAGAATCCTTGATATTCTTAAGCTGGTCTCCGATTGTCTTTGATTGGGCAGAAGATGTTTCTGACAGCTTTCTAATTTCATCAGCAACGACAGCAAATCCCTTTCCGGCTTCTCCGGCATGAGCAGCTTCTATGGCAGCATTCATGGCAAGAAGGTTTGTCTGTTCAGCAATGCTTGAAATAGCAAGGTTTGCTTCCTGAAGCATGTCTGACTGGGCTTCGATTTGCTTTATTTTTTCATTTACGGCAAATTGCTTCGTAATTCCGTTCTTAGCATTATCACGAAGGTCTTCAAAAGACGAAGCCATCTTATCAACGCTGCGGTTTACGCTGGCTATGTTACCGATCATCTCTTCAACAGCACTGGAAGCGTCTGTAACACCGTGGGACTGACTTTCAATCATGCTTCCCAGCGTTCCGATTGCAGAAGAAACCTGGTTTACAGACTTTTCAGTTCCTGTAACAGATTCAACCTGATTTTCAATATGCAGCTGCATGGAATCAATGCTCTGTATGATATGCTCAATAGAATTTTTGGTATCATCAGTTGTTTTATGAAGATTGTCACCGCTGGCAACAAGAGAGCCGTTAGAATCTTTAACAGTCTTCATTATTCCCTGAAGCTTTTCTATAAATCGGTTCATGCTGTCTACAAGTTCATCCATAACAGACAGGAAAGGAATGCTCTCAAGCTCTACGCGCCTTGTCAAGTCCGCATTGCCAGAAGAAAGGTCATCTACAGCCTTCTTTACTGTTCTGGCTGTATAAACCATATTTGTGCATAATACGACAGCAACAATGATTACTATTATTACAAGGCAGACGGCAAGAGGCGCTACAGAATTCTTTAAGGCAACCATAAAATTATAGTCTTTTGCAAAAATCAAGTGCCAGCTAACAAGAGAAAGGGGAGCTAAAAGGAACTCATGCCTTGCAGAATGAGCAGGAACAATTTTTGTAGGAAGAAGGTCAATTCCTGCAAGATCAGGAATTTCCGTCGTAATAGGAATATGGTCTGCAAGGATAGACTTATCTCGTGCACCCGTTATTTCAAGATAGTCGTTATAAATGTACATTGAAACGTCAGACGGCAGGCCGTCATACATAGAATTTATAAAGTCTGTCAAAGGAATTCCCGTGCCTGCTATTCCGACAGGCTTTCCTGAATTATCACGGATAACAGCATTAACCCAAAGGAATGTTGCCCCAAGGTCAGGATTATAATTTATATTAAAATTGTACACATCAGTCTCGTACATCGTCATGTTGTACCAGTAGTTTTCTTCCTTATCGGGGTCAAGGATATACGTAGCCTTCATGTCCTGATAGAAAACATGGTCTTTGTCATTTACGAAAAATACTGACTTGGACAGGTATGAATTCATATAACTTCCGAAATCTTCAAAAGCATCGGCTTTAAGTTCTGGATTGTCAGGATTTTCCATATATTTAACAATGGAAGGATCTTGAATCATCTGCACAACCAAAGCCAACTGTGCATTAAGGCTTGATGTAAACTGCAGCGTCTTAAGCTCTGCACGGTGAGAAAGAGTCTCCTGAGCATCTGCCCTAAAACGAAGCCTTGTAGAAATTACAGTTACGACAATAACCATTACAGAAGCCACTAATGCTGCAATTAAAATTTTTGCCTTAAATTGAGCTCTGGACTGTCTTGCCATGTAAAAACCTCCTTAAAAGAGAACCGCACAACAGAAATTTGTATGGCGGTAGAAATTTATTTTAGCACGACTTTTTTTATATGACAACAAAATAATACTATATTAATAAGAAAGCATAATCATTTTTAAATATTTTCTTAATAGATAAAAGGATGTCACCTCTATTTAATCGGCTTCATCCATATAAAACAAAAGACGCTTAAGTTCATCTAATTCTTCGACATGATGAATAAAGTCTTCTTTTGCTGCATCAAGATCCCGCTGCAGGGCAGGCGACGGAAAGCATCCCGAATCAAGGAATTCGTATAAAAGCCTGTCATAGCGGCTGCGGACACGGGGAATCTCAATATCTTCAAGCGCTCTTATACGACTTTCTATTTCAGATTCGTCCATGTCCTGCATGACATTATACGTTCCTTATGTCTTCAAGCTTTAGATTGCTGTCGTGTATAATCTTTTCAAGGACAGGAAGCTCTATGTCAGTAACCCTCATTGTTACCTTTCGGCAATTTTCTTCCTCGACATCAGAAGTAACGAGAGAAACTATGTTAGACTTATTTTCAGCAAGGATTTTTGTGAAGTTTGCAAGGTCTCCCGGCCTGTCACTCATAACAAATGTAGCGCGGACTCCAGCATGACGGGTTCCGAACATGTTTACAAAAGAGCGGAACAAATCTTTTTCTGTAATAATGCCGACAACAAGTCCATTCCTAAGGACAGGCAGGCAGCTTACATCCATGTCGTCCATAAGGCGTGCAGCCTCTTCAACAGGCTCTGACTCAATTACCGTAATTACCTTTTTTACCATAGTCTTTTCTACGGTAAGCTTGCTGAGAAGATAGCTGAGCTCAAACATATCAAGTGTCGTAGCATCGCTAGGAGATGCCTTTATCAAATCACTGTCTGTTATTATGCCAACAAGCGCTCCATTTTTATCCAAAACAGGAAGCTTTGTGACGTGCTTCTGAGTCATCAAGCCTTTAACTTCTGGAATTGAAACTCCTGTTGTAACCGTTACCGGATTTTTTGTCATAACATCTTTTACTAACATAAATCAGCCTCCTAAGTAAGCAGATTTTACTGCATTGTCATTGATTAAGTCCTTTGCAACTCCGCTTTTTGTAATGCTTCCAGTTTCAAGGACATACGCACGGTCTGCAATAGACAGAGCCTTATACGCATTCTGCTCAACCAAAAGAATAGTAGTTCCATTGGAATTTATCTTTTTTATAATATCAAAAATTTCATCAACTAGTATAGGAGCTAATCCCATACTTGGTTCGTCAAGCAGCAAAAGCTCAGGCTTTGTCATTAGGCTTCGGGCCATGGCAAGCATCTGCTGTTCACCGCCACTGAGAGTTCCTGCAAACTGCCTTAGCCTTTCCTTTAGGCGAGGAAAAAGCTCAAAGACCCATTCAAGATCCTTTTTTATGCCATCGCTGTCTTTACGGGTATAATATCCCATTTCAAGGTTTTCCTTGACGCTCATGTTTGCAAAAACACGGCGGCCCTCAGGAACCTGAACCAGCTTAAGGCCTACAATCCTGTCAGCAGGAAGCTTAGTTATATCCTGCCCTGAAAACATAATTGACCCACCGTCTTTTTTTATCAGATTACTAATAGAATGGAGAGTTGTAGTCTTGCCGGCTCCGTTAGAACCTATAAGGCTTATGATTTCCCCTTTTTCTACGGAAAAGGAAATTCCCTTTAAAGCTTTTATTGCACCATAAGAAACAGAGAGGTCCTTTACTTCAAGAATGCTCATTCGTCACCTCCAGCCTGAACAGCTTCGTAGCCAGATCCAAGATATGCCTTAATGACATCTTTATTTGCCTGAATTTCAGAAGGCTTTCCGCTGGCAATAATCCGGCCATAATTTAAAACCATAAGGCGTTCGCATATGCTCATGACAAGCTTCATGTCATGCTCAATCAAAAGAACCGTCAGCTTAAATTCCTTTCTTATGAAAGAAATCATATTCATAAGATTTTCAGTTTCCTGACCGTTCATGCCGGCGGCAGGCTCATCCAGAAGAAGAAGCTTTGGCTTGCTTGCCAGAGCACGGCAAATTTCAAGCTGCCTCTGTTCTCCGTAAGGAAGATTCTTTGCATACTCATCAATTTTACCATCAAGATGAAAAAGCGACAAAAGATTCTTTGTACGCTCTTTCATCATTATTTCATCCTTGCGGAATTTCTTTGTCCTGAATTCTACGTCAAAAGGATTAACCGTACGGTTCTGATGCAAAGCTATCTTAATGTTATCAGCAACAGACAGGTTTCCAAACAGACGGATATTCTGAAACGTACGGGCTATGCCTATCCTGTTTAGCTGAGCAGGAGATTTCTTATTTATCATCTGAAGCCTGCCCCTGCGGTCAACAAATGTAATTGCTCCTTCAGTCGGCTTATAAATGCCAGAGAGCATATTGAAAACAGTTGTCTTTCCAGCGCCGTTAGGACCAATAAGGCCTATCAGTTCTCCATTATACAAATCAAGGCTGAAGTCACTGACAGCACGAAGGCCTCCAAACTGAATCGCTATATTCTTTGCACGCAGCAACAATTCATTTTCTTCGGTCATTACTGAGCCTCCTGTTTCTTAGAATCTTTTTTTAACAGTTTTCTGACAAGGCCAGGAATGCCGTCATACACTTTTACAAAGCTAAGTTCCTTAGTGCCAAGCAAGCCCTGCGGCCTAAACAGCATGACAATAATAAGGATGACAGGATAAAACAGAAGCCTGTAATCTTTTAAGAAACGCAGGAATTCCTGAAGGACTGTCAGTACAAATGCTGCAAGAATGCCGCCTGTAACGCTACCCATACCTCCAAGAACAACATAAATCAAGTCGTTTATGGAATTATTGAAAGAAGCAAGGTCAGGCTTTACAAACCCAATGAAGGAAGCGTAAAGGGCTCCGCCAATGCCTGCAATAAACGAAGCAATGACAAATCCTATCATCTTATACAGGAAAACGCTTATGCCGTTGCTGTTTGCAGCAACTTCGTCTTCACGGACAGAAAGGATTGCCCTGCCATAAGTGGAGCGCAGGAAATTCTGAAGCAAAATAACTATAAGGACAAGTGTTCCTATAATTGAAACATAAGAAAGCGCTGCGCCAAAATCTAAGGATGTCGTAAAAAGAGTTGAAAACTGCTTTCCGTTAGGACCGCCAGTGATTCCCTTTAAATTTACAAGAACGACACGGATAATCTCACCGAATGCAAGCGTTACAATTGCAAGATAGTCGCCTTCAAGCTTTAATGTCGGAAATCCAATGAGGAAGCCAAAAAATGCAGATACAAGACCGGCAATGATAATGCTGATTCCAAGAGGAATATGACAGTTAGCCGTAAACATAATTACAGCATAAGCGCCAAGCGCTTCAAATCCTGCCTGACCAAGAGACAGCTGACCTGTAATGCCGCATATCATATTTACGCTTATTGCCATAATTGCATTAATTGCACCGAGGGTAATAATCTGAGCAGGATATCCTTTTATTACGCCCGCCTGAATGAGCGCTGCTGGAATAATGACGCATGCTACAGCCACAACTCCAGGAATAATCATATTTCTTAAAACTTTATTTTTCATCGTTCATCCTCCTCATCAAACCTTGACAACGCGTTTCTTACCGAGAAGTCCGGCAGGCTTTACAAGCAGCATGACAATAAGAATGCTGTAAGAAATGGCATCCGCATACTGTGAAGACAGGTAAGCCTTTGTCATTGTTTCGGCAACGCCAAGAATAATGCCGCCAACCATTGCGCCTGGAACAGAACCTATTCCACCAAGAACTGCCGCAACGAAGGCCTTAAGTCCAGGGATATATCCCATTGTAGGGGAAATCTGAGGATAAGCCGTTGCATAAAGGACACCGCCGGCACCTGCAAGAACAGAACCAATTACAAAGGTAATGGCAATCGTCCTGTTAACGCTGATTCCCATAAGGCTTGCAGCTCCTAAGTCATAGCTGACAGCTCGCATTGCCTTTCCCATTTTTGTATAGTTAATTATGTAATTCAGGACAATCATAAGGACTGCTGACGAAATAATTACGATAATCTGTATGTTTGAAATTGTAACAAGCCCTATGCTGTACATTTTTGTAGGCATAGTCGGAAACTGACGAGGAGCTGGACCGACAAAAGGAAGGACACGCATAAGATTCTGAAGAATAAGCTCAACGGCAATTGCAGTAATCAGGGAGTTGAGGCGAGGGGCATTCCTCAGCGGACGATAGGCACAGCGTTCTATGACAAGGCTCAGTGCCGCACAGACTATCATTGCCATGATAAAGGCGCATAAAAGGCCCATAGGAGTTGCCCCCATTGACCTTAATACAAAATAACCTGCATAGGCACCAACCATCATTACATCGCCGTGTGCAAAATTTATAAGCTTTACAATTCCATAAACCATTGTATAGCCAAGTGCAATCAATGCATAGATACTTCCTAGCGAAAGTCCGTTTATTACTTGTCTTAAAAAGGTATCCACCAAATCCTCCAGAATAAAAAAAGGGGTGCACACCAGATCGGCATGCACCCCTTTGTGCTACAGTATTTTAGCAAGTTTATTTAATAGACGCAATAGCAGCAGCAAAATAATTCATTATACGTTCAGAAAAAACGGAAGGACAGGCAGCCCGTTTATTCCGTACCAAGTTACAGGCCCGTAATTGTACCAGCCGTAACGGACAGCACACGGCTTTTTTACGCAGCAGCTGCGGACAGTCATTCTTGAAGTACCGTCATAAGAACTGCTTTCATAATCTGAACGGGCGGGATAGAATATTCCGTCCTCACCGCAAAGCTCCATTCCCGTAAAGCCGCCAATTACAGAATTCCCCTGAAGGGCTTCCATGTCACGATAATGCTCACGCCTTAGATTATCAGAACAGAATTTTAATCCGTTAGATGCATTCGCTATTGTAACAGTAACTGCATCTCCCGACCGTACTGCAGACAAGGCAAAAGGAGTAAGGAAAGAATTTGTTCCATACACTTGGCTCATAACAGATTCATAAATGCGTTCGCCGAGAGCCTTTTTATGCTTTGGATGAATGTCATTATACTCACCGAGCCCCAAGGCAGGAACAAGTACTGTATTTCGGACAGAATGCCAGACATCCTGCTGCTTTTGCCTTATGATGCACCATGAGCGGGTATCAGGACTGGCTGCATCCCTATGCTCAGGAAGCTGGACAATGACAAATGGAAGCCCTAAATCCTGCCAGTCTGATCTCCAGCGCATTATGAGTGCAGTCAAAAGCCTGCCGTAAGAATCAGGCCTATGCTCATCGCTTTCGCCCTGATAATAAAGGAAACCCTTGATTGTATATGGAAACAGGCGTGAAACAAGGCAGTCATACAGACCGCATGGACGGCATGGATTATGAATTCCCATAGGTCCAGGCCAGGGGTCTGCACCTACAGGATTCTTAAGCCATGCATCCCTTTTTTCTGTGTATAAGTCAAATTCAGAGGCCTGCTCTTCTTCACTCTTATCCCCTACTTTTTCTGCATAGTCAGAAAGGTAAGGCTTAAGGCTTTCATCCTGCTCAAGGCAGCTGCGGGGAATCCATGCACTTGCAGAAGTCCCTCCCCAGTTGCAGCCTATTATTCCAACCGTAACTCCAAGCCTTCCTGCAAGCTCTTTTGCAAAAAAATAAGCCACTGCAGACCATGCATGACAGGATTCATCTCCCCATTTTGTCCAGTGAGACGCCTTTTCATCCTCATAGAACTTGGGGCTGAAAAATGAATTTTTTGGCGTATAATAATACCGTACATTCGGCATTTGCCTTGAGTTAAGTTCATCAGGACCTTCCGTGCAGTTTCCAAGTTCAAATTCCATGTTGGACTGTCCCCCTGCAAGCCACACTTCTCCGACAGCAACGTCATTAAAGGTAACCTTTTCAGAACTGCACTCAACGGTAAGCGTACAGCTTTCGCAAGCCTCAGCGGGAGGCATGCGAACACGCCAGATGCCATCCGATACATCAGAATCACCAGAACTTATAACAAGACCATTTTTATTTTTAAGGACAGCGGATACCATTTTACCGTCCTCTCCGCTGCCGAAAATGCATATATTTTTTCTACGCTGCAGTACGCAACAGTCTGAAAAAACCGAAGCAACTGAAAAATTACTCATAAAAAGAAAACTACCCCTTAACTGCTCCAGCAGTAATGCCAGAATAAATTTGTTTTTGACAGATAATAAATACGATAAATGCAGGAATAAGAGATATTATTACGCCAGCACAAATGAGATTGTAGCGGCTGCCTAATGGGCCTGTAAAAGTATACAGAGATATTGAAACAGTACGCAGCTTAGGAGACTGAAGGTAGAGGTTTGCACCGTAATATTCATTATATGTGCTTACGCCTTTTAGAATAAGGCTGGTAACTATTGCCGGCTTTAAGAGCGGCAGTATTATACGGGAATATATGGTAAAATAACTGGCACCGTCCATTATTGCACTTTCATCTAATGATACCGGAATATTTTCCATAAACTGAATGAATATATAAATTGTAATTACATCAGTTCCCATCATCATTATTATGTATCCGTAAAGATGGTTTATAAAACCTAATGTTCCCATTATCTTGTAGACAGATACTTGCATGGCAACGCCTGGGAGAAGCGTAGCAAATAAAAACAGGCGCCTAATAAGACTGTTTCCAAAGAACTTGAAGCGGTTTAATACAAAGGCCAGCTGAGAACTTATAAGGATAGAGCCTGCAAGAACAAATATAAGTACAATTGTAGAATTAAAGAAAGCCCTGCCCATATTAGCAGTTGCAAAGGCCTTAAAAAAGTTTGACAGTTCCCATGCATGAGGAAGCATCATTACTGACGTTGACTGATATTCAGCCTCATTCTTAAATGCAGTTATAAGGCAAGAAACCAGAGGCAAAAGAGTCCAGAAGGAAAAAAATGCCAATGAAAAATATTTTCCAAAAGTAAATATTGCCGCCCCTGCCGTATATTTTTTCTTTAACATCATATAACGCTTCCTCCTTCTGTATTTTCTGTAGTAGCATTTCGGAATACATATTTAAAGAATACGTTCTGTATTACCGTTGCTATAATAATTACCATGAGAAGGAATACTGCCATAGCACTTGCAAGACCAACTTTCTGGCTTGTATGTGCAATTCTGTCCATTATTATAAAGTAAGTTCCCGTTCCATTTGCACCGCTTGTTATTACATAAGGAGGCTCAAAGGCACTAAGGGAACCTGTTATAGAAAGGATTACGTTAAGAGTAATAATTGTCTTTATGCTTGGAAGAATGATATGGAAAAACTGCTGGAATTTATTGGCGCCGTCAATGTCGGCAGCCTCATAAAGAGACGCATCTACAGACATGATTGCACCTATAAACAAAACCATATTCTGTCCGAAATACCTCCATACAGAAGTTCCCACCAGACATACATTATTCAGCCCTTTAGTCCTAAGCCAGTAAGGCAGGCTTTCTTCTGGAAGACCGCACCATCCAAGTACAGTATCAAATACGAATCCGTGCGTAAAAAAGAATTTGAATATGAAGCCTATTGCAATGCCGTTAATCAGATAAGGAAAAAACATTACTCCCTTAAAGAGACCGCCAAATCTTGTCTTAAAGCTTAATAGAGTTGCAAGGAACAAAGCCAGCACAAGCTGTACTAACGACCCTCCCATATAGTAAAGGCTAAGCTTAAGAGACTGGAATATATCCTTTCTTGTAAAAAGTTCCTTATAGTTTGAAAGTCCTACAAAAACCCTTTTACCTATATATTTCATGTCAAAAAAACTGAATCTAACCATCTCCCCAAACGGAATGTATGTAAAAACCAGCAAAAGAAGCAGCGGCAATGCAATAAATGCACAGATTACAGCAATTTCTCCTGCAGGCCTACTTTTTTTATGTACAGCAGACATTTATTACTCCTTAAAAAAGGAAAGGGGTATCACGCCCCTTCCTTTCACTTGCAGAATGCAAGCCTAGTTAATCCTTACAGAATTCTTTTCCTGGGCAGAAGTCCATGCTTCATTCCATTCATTCATAATCTGGTCAAAATCCTTATCCTTATTAAAGGCGTGTTCTATAATAGCCTGGACTTTTGAATTTCCACCGTTATTAATATTGAGTTCAGAGTCTGCATTAAGCTTGTTAAGGATGTCTTCTTCACCGGCAGCGGCCTGATTGTCAGGAACAAAGTCAATTCCATCGAATGACTTATACAAGTCAGGATACTGATTGTCGTTAAGGGAAATAGGGATGCCGCCTTCGTTATAAGAGAAGTGAGACTTTTCTGTCAGCCATTTTACAAAAATGAGGGATGCAAGCTGCTTATCTGCAGATATGTGTGCATTAATTCCGTAGCAGTAGTCTCCGCCAGCAGTTGCATACTGCTTTCCGTTAACTGTTATAGGGAATGACATATAGCCAATGTCAGCGGCATTAGGACCGGCACCCTGCATCTGGGAAACAGCCCATGAGCCAAGAGCCATTGTTGCAATTTCACCCCTGTTCATCATACCCTTACAGCCTTCCCAGTCTGTAGTCGTATAGTCATCTTCAATAAGTCCGTTTGCTACAGCATCATACAGAATCTTGTAAACTGCATAGGCATGGGTACCGTCTCCGTAATTGCGGAAAGGATTTGATTCATGAAGAAGGACATTATTCTGATAGTCTGCATCTCCAGTAGCACTTCCTGCAATATAGGCATCCCATGCACCCATAGTCCATCCGGCAGCATAGTTTGTATAAAGAGGGATTGCATTTGTCTTTGCCTTTACTTTCTTGAGGGCAGCAATATATTCATCAGGAGTCTTAGGCAACTCAGTTATGCCGGCATCCCTGAAGATTTTTTTATTATAAAGGATGCCCTGGGCATTTGCCATATAAGGAACTCCATAGACCTTATCATCATACATCCACATTGTTGCAAAGCGGATTTCCTTTTCCATGTCGCTAAGGCTTCCGAAAGGCATAAAGTATTCGCTTAAGTCTTTCTTGTCTACGGCAGGAATCATCATTATGTCACCCCAGGCACCGCCCTGAAGTCTCATCAGAACAGTATCTGCATAAGTTGTAATGCCTTCTACTTCAACCTTTATGCCAGGATACATCTCGTTAAATTCTTTAAGATAGGCAGCCCAGTTTTTTCCAGGGTAGTCATCTGCAAGCATATCCGTCTTGTGATTAAGGAGCTTGAGAGTAACTTTTAAATCTTTACCTGTTTCTCCAAGAACAACATCCTTGTAGGCAACAGAAGGGGCATTTACAGAAGCTTCTTCTTTTTTTGCACAGCTAGAAAGCACCATAGCAGCAAGGAGGACTACAGCTCCAAGCGACTTAACTAAATTTACATTTTTTTTCATATAAACCTCCGTTATTTTTACACAGCCTTTACAGGCAGTTTAACGCCTAAAAACGACCCTCATCTCCATCAAGAGCTACAAGCTCGTTATTTTCTTTTATATAGGAAATAACCTCGTCAAGCCGGCAGAAAGCCAGTGCTACAACCGTATCTGCCGCCCCGTAATACAAAGCAATGCGTCCCGTATCCGCGTCTGCAAGGGCTGCTACCGGGAACGTCACATTAGGAACAAAGCCGCTTGTTTCGTAAATTTCTTCTGGAGTCAAAAGATACCTTGAACTCCTGTACAAGACTTTGCTAGGACAATTCAAGTCAAGCAGTGCGGCTCCTATGGAGTACACAAAGCCAGAACAGGTTCCGGTAACGCCGTGATAAAAAACAAGCCATCCTTCATCTGTTTCCAAAGGAGCAGGGCCGCAGCCTATCTTTACGGCCTGCCACCAGCCGTTTCCGCCCTTGCTCATTACAAGGCGATGCCTGCCCCAATAAACAAGGTCAGGGCTGCGGCTTAAAAAGACATCGCCAAACGGAGTATGTCCGCTGTCGCTAGGCCTGCTTAAAAGAAGGTATTCCCCGTTTACTTTGCGAGGAAAAAGAACTCCATTTCTATTAAAAGGAATAAAAGGATTTTCAAGACGGACAAAAGTCTTAAAGTCTGAAGTCTTTGCAAGCCCTAAAGAAGCGCCGTCAAAGTCTCCGCACCATATAATATAGTACACGCCTTCAACAAGAACGCAGCGGGGATCGTATGCATAAAGAGGTTCCCAAGGCTTTCCGCTTTCATCTACCATGTGGATTTTCTCTTCGTCATAACGCCAGTTGATGCCGTCATCAGAATGCCCTAAATACAGAAAAGGACGTCCTGTCGTAGTTTCTCCGCGGAATACGCCTATAAAAGCATTATTATATGCAACAACTGCACTGTTAAAAATGCGTCCCATTCCCTTAAAGGGATTCCTGTTTATTACAGGATTCTGTTTATAGCGCCACATAGGAAGGACACAGCCTTCCGGCTTTTCCTGCCAAGGCATGTTAGGAATGCTTATTCCGTTTACAAAATGACTCATCTAAAACTCCTGAGCTTAAAAATAAAAGTAAAAACAAATTTTATTAGCTAATTAATTGTTTATCTATTTTTAATTTTTGTCAATTAAAATTTTTATATTTAGCTAAATTTACTATACTTTTTTAAGTTTATAACTTATTATCAAGCTATGAAAGCAACTAAACAACCTTTAGAAAAGAAAAGAGAAGAGTTTAAATTCACTCCGTTTTCATTGTGTGACGGCAAAACAAAGCAATCCACAATAAAATTAGCTTCATTTCTTGCTCAATTAAGTAAAAGCGGAAAAATCCTTTACGGGCATCAGAATGACAGGCACAGCAAGGCAGGACCTGTTCAGCCAGGCTTTACAGGCAGCGATACGGAAGATGTCTGCGGACGCGCTGCGGCAATAATGGGAATTGATGCATTAAGCCTTACCGGCATGGAACTTGGAGAATGCAGCTGGGAAAGGCAGAAAAGGCTTAATGCCGCAATAAGCCTATGCGAAAAGGCAAGCAAAGAAGGTTCCATAATCAGCCTTAGCGCACACATGCCGAACTTTGAGCTCGTACAGCAGAATTTAAAAGGCGGCGCTGCCGACTATTCTGGCTACACTCCTAATGACCTTCGGGGAAATGTCGTACAGGACATAATGCCTGGCAAAAGGCTGAACGGCATTTTTACAGGCTACCTAGACCTTGTATGCGACCTTCTTTTAGCGCTTGCAGAAAAAGACATTCCTGTAATATGGAGGCCATTCCATGAAAATACGGGCGGATGGTTCTGGTGGGGCTGCGATACCTGTTCGCCTGAAGAATTTAAAAACCTATGGAAATACACTTGGGAATACATGACGGACGTAAAGAACGTACACAATGTAATATGGGCATACAGCCCCGGAAGCGAACCGTCTAGCATAAGCGAATTTGAAGAGCGGTATCCGGGAGATTCTTATATAGACTTAATCGGGCTTGATATGTACCAGAACTACAGCTTTGACTATGCTGCATTCTGGCAGGATTACGACAGACAGCTTGAGCTTAGCGCACTTGCTGCAAAAAAGCACGGAAAGCTTTTTGCAAATACAGAAACTGGAATCATGCGGCCAGAAAACAAGGCTCTCTTAGACGAAGGCAATGAAAGAGGATGGTATGAAAGAGTTGCAGGAATATGCCTTAAGCATAAAGCCTGCTATTTCCTGCTGTGGGCAAATTTTGGAGCAGACAAGGCTTATTACACGCCTTACGTAACAAGGCGAAAAACTGACAGCAGGGGAATCCCTGTGGAACTTGAAGGACACGAACTTTTAGATGATTTCATTTCGTTCCACAATATGGATAATGTTATTTTTGCAGGACAGATTCCTGCATTCAGCTAGAGGGAGCGGCCTCTGATTCCCTAAAGACAAGACGTCCTCCTACTACGGTACAGCCTTTGTTATATGGCTGTCCCGTAATTTTACGGAGCATAATGTCAACGACGGTCCTTGCCATGGATTCAAAGTTTACGGCCGCAGTGGTAAGGGCAGGACCGTCATAGGGAGTAGATAAGAAGTCGTCAAACCCGACAACAGATACGTCTTCTGGAACACGGAGGCCTCTCTGGCGGAGTTCCTTTATAATGCGGATGGCACATTCGTCACAGTTGCAGACGAATGCCGTCGGAATTTCTTCCGGAAGCATAGGAGAAATAAAAACGCCTTTCCTGTCGCGGTCTGGAACTATGTCATCTGTAGTAACTCTAAGGCCGTTTTCAAACATAGCCTTGGCAAAGCCCATAAAGCGGTCATTTATGCTGGAAGTGCTGTTAAAGGTTCCTACAAAGCGAAGGTTCCTGTGGCCTAAATCTATAAGATGCCGGGTTAAAAGATATTCAAGATAGAAATTGTCAGAAGTGACAGAATCCTGCTGAGCATCTCCTGTAGAAAAATCAATGAATAAAAAGTTATTGTAATTCTTTGAAAAAAAATGAGTGTAAGGTTCGGATACTTGCCCCATAACCATAATGCCGTCAACCTTACCGTCCTTTATGACATGAGGCATGGACAGAGAAAGCTCCATATCTTCATCAAGCTGTTCTATTATTGCATAATAGCCTCTTGAAAGAAGTTCCCGTGAAATGGCATTGTAAAGAACCCAGTAAAAAGAACCGTGCCTGTCAAAAAAACGCTCTGGAACGACAATGCCTATATTTCCAGTTCCTTTGAGCATGTCAGAACGCAAAACCTGATTTTTTTTCTGAATATACCCCATTTCTTTAGCGCATTCATGAATGCGCTGCCTTAAGTCTTCTCCAACTCCATCCTTTCCGGCAAGAGCCTTAGATACAGTTACAGTACTTACATTAAGACGCTGGGCAATATCAGAAAGCCTAATTTTCATTTCATTTGCCATATAACAAGTTTAATTCATTTTTAGCTAAAAAACAAGAAACTAAAGTAAATTATATAAATTTTAAAGGACGCGCAAAAACGCGTCCTTCATCGTGCTTAAATAAAGCCTAAACTTAAGGATTTACAGTTGCTTCATAAGCAGTATCAAGTCCGTTTGAACCCTTTACAAGCTTAATCATTACAGCAGACTTAACAGGATTGTGCTTTTCATCAAATGTAAGGTGTCCTGTTACGTAATCTCCGTTTGTAGACTCAAGGGCATCACGAACCTTTGCAGCGTCTGTTGTACCAGCCTTTACGATTGCATCCCTGAGCATGTATACGCAGTCATAGCCAAGAGCAGCAAAAGCATTTGGAGCCTTATTGTACTTTCCTCTGAAAGAAGATACAAATTTCTGTACAGCAGGACTGTCGCTGTCTGTAGCATAGTGATTTGAATAGTATCCGTTAAGGACTTCATCGCCTGCATTGTTTGTAAGTCCGTCCCAGCCGTCAGCGCCAATGATAGGAACGTCAATGCCCTGTGCACGAAGCTGCTTTGCAATCAATGCAACAGTGCCATAATAATCAGGAAGATATACAACTTCAGGATTTGCATTCTTAATCTTTGTAAGCTGAGCATTAAAGTCCTTGTCGTCTGTGCTGTAAGATTCCTTAGAAACTACAGTGCCGCCGAGAGAAGTAAAGCGCTCAATGAAGTTATCTGTAAGGCCTACAGAGTAATCGTTCTGAATGTCATAAAGAACGGCAGCAGTCTTTGCACCAAGATTATCAGCAGCAAACTTTCCGCCTACCTTTCCCTGGAATGGGTCTGTATAGCATGCACGGAAAATGTAATTTCCAGCATCTGTAATTGCAACTGCAGTTGCTGCAGGGGCAAGCTGTATTACACCGTTTGACTGTGCAAGATTTGTAATTGCAAGAGTACATCCAGACGTAAGGGAACCGATCATCATGCGGATTCCGTTCTGAGTTGTGAGTTTCTTGTATGCATTTACTGACTTTGCAGGATCGCCTTCATCATCTTCACAGATAAACTCTATGTTCTTTCCATTAATTCCGCCTGCTGCATTGATTTCTGCAACGGCAAGATCGATTCCGTTCTTGCATTCAATGCCATAAACGGCAACTCCTCCAGAAAGAGGGGCAATTCCACCAATCTTAATAGTGTCGCTCTTAGAAGAAGAACAGCTCATTAAGCAAAAAGAAGCCAAAGCAACTGCCATTAAAGCAGCATTCCTAACAAATTTTTTCATATTAACCTCCAGAATATGAAAGGACATGTCCTGAAACCTAAAGGTTTCCTTTGTGCATGATAGCGAATTGTTCTTATTTAGTAAAGGGAAAAGAATGCATAAATATGCATAAAATTACATATATATGCAAATAATTGAAATAAACGAGGACTGCACAAACAGCATATCTTTACGGAAAATCAATCAATCCTGCAGCCAACGACACTGTAATGCAGGTCGCAGCCTTCAAATCCATAGACTTTTTCTGCTATAACGACTGCAAGCCTGTCTTCAAGAGGACTCTTTATGTAACCGCAGGCATACACATCTTCTACAGTAACTTCCTTCTTTAGGCAGATTGTCTTAGATCCTTTCCTTCCATCAGAAGCAACGCATTCATAATTGATTATCTTTAACATATCATACATGAGCCTGCCGGTATCTGTTACATTAACCTGAATGTCTATAAACGAGCCGCCATCATCATACGGAAGCGCCTTAAACTGACACGGCACTGCCTCAATGCCATACATAACCAAAGCAGCATCAATTTCTTCATGATATTCTTCAATCAAAGAATCAAGATCACAGCCATCGCCACTGTTATCACTGCCTTTCAAGGCCAATACAATTTCATCACTTACCAGATCCTGAATGTAAAAGGCCGATTCAGGGCTGCCCTTACCTTCAAGTACCTGAAACTCCATAAAAGCCAGGTGCCCTGACTCAGAAAACCCAATAAAATACAGGGAGGCATTATCATACACAAGGTGCTGGGGATCAAGATTATTCTTTTCTGCCACAAAAACAGACGGACGTACCATAAGCTGCGAGACATCCACATCCTTTATGCTAAAGGCCTTTTCAGAAGCATCAGCAGCCTTTGCCTTGGAAGGAGGAACTTCTTGTTCAAGAGCAGAAACATTTGATTCAGAAGGAGAGCCGTCATTTAGACCAGACTTTATTCCCTCTTGAGAAGGACTAGCCTGCTCAGCAGTCTTTTTACTACATGAAAAATACAAGCCGCTCAATATTGCCGTTATAATTAATAGAAAAACCTTTATTTTCATAAATCTGCAAAAGCCACCTTTTAATGCATTCTGACATAAATTTACACTAGCCGGCTGCATTTTTCAAGGTTTCAAGACTCTTATGCGGAACGTTAAGATAAAAGGCTGCATTTTCATTACACAATCATCTTTTTGTGTTACACTGTCATAATATGACAAGACAGATGATTATGGGCAACCAGGCAATTGCACTTGGAGCCCTGAAGGCAGGAGTTAACCTTGTGGCTGGTTACCCTGGCACGCCTTCCAGCGAAATAATCGAATTCATAGCCAAATATAATAAACAGACAGGGACTTACGTTGAATGGTCCGTAAACGAAAAGGCGGCAGCGGAAGTTGCTGCAGGAGCAAGCTATGCAGGCAGCCGCACACTCGTAACAATGAAGCAAGTGGGGCTGAACGTAGCCTCTGACCCGGTAATGTGCCTTTCGTATGTAGGAATAAAGGGGGGCATGGTAATAGTATCTGCAGACGACCCGGGACCTATTTCAAGCCAGACAGAACAGGATACAAGGACTTTTGGCTCATACTCTAAGATACCTGTCCTAGACCCTTCAACGCCGCAGGAAGCCTTTGACATGATGCAGGCCGCCTTTGAGCTTTCAGAAAAGTACTGCACTCCAGTAATCCTGAGGCCGACCACACGCGTAGACCATGCCTACGAATCCATGGAATTCCCTGAGCTGCAGCCATGCCGAACGCCAGGAAGCTTTGAAAAAGACACAAAAAGATGGGTAATCTTTCCACGTGCATCTTACAATAACCATAAGCGCATATTCAGCCGCAATGAATCTATTCTGCCGCAGGAGTTTTCAGAAAGCCGCTTTAACAGGCTTGAAATGCATGACAGCCAGGCAAAAGACGCCCTTTCTTTTGCAGCGGGAGGAATCTCCTGGTGCTACCTGAAAGAAGCCCTTGAAATATTAAAGGCCGAGCATCCAGAAAACGGCAGCATTGCAAATGCTTCCATACTGAAAATAGGGACTCCCTACCCTTTCCCAAATCCACTGGCAAAAAAATTGCTTTCAAACATTAAAAGCATAACAGTATTTGAAGAGCTTGATCCTGTAATTGAACAGGCACTCATATTCTTATGCGGAAAAGAAAAGCTTTCCCCTGTTATCCATGGAAAGCTTGACGGAACAGTACCGGAAGCAGGAGAGCTTTCCGTAGAAATAATAAAAGGAATCATAGAAAAGCTTGCAGGAATTAAGCAGGCGGAAGCGGCTTCTGAATCACAGGAAGATATGCCTCTTCCAGAACTGCCTGTCCGCCCTCCAGTCCTTTGTGCAGGATGCCCGCACAGAGGTTCGTTTTATGCCGTAAAGCAGGCAATGAAAGGACAGAAGACAGCCTACTGCGGAGACATTGGATGCTACACTCTAGGAAACGCAAAGCCTCTGGATATGTGCGACACCTGTTTATGCATGGGTGCAGACATTACAATGGCCCAAGGCTTTTACCACAACGAACCGGACAGAAACTGCTTTTCATTTATTGGAGACTCAACCTTCTTTGCATCAGGCATTACAGGAGTTGTAAATGCAGTCTACAACCAGTCCCATCAGACAGTCTGCATACTGGACAATTCAACTACGGCTATGACAGGACACCAGCCTCATCCAGGAACAGGCGTAACAATGATGGGCGAAATTGTTGGAAAAATCAGCATAGAGGCAACCTTAAAGGCAATAGGCGTAAGCCCCGTAATAACGGTAAATCCTTTTGACCAGAAAGAATCAGTTGCCGCCGTAAAGGAAGCCGTAGCAAGTCCTGGCGTAAGCGCAGTTATTTTTAAGGCTCCTTGCATTGCAATAGCCTCAAAAGTGGGATGGGAAAAGCCCCATTCCCTCAAAGTCAACGCAGAAAAATGCATAGGATGCAGAAAGTGCATAAACGAATTGGGATGTCCGGGATTAAGCCTTACAGGAAGTGCAGCAGGCAAAGCAAAGGCCGTCATTGACAGTTCACTGTGCACGGGATGCGGCCTCTGCAGCGGCATCTGCCCTACAAAGGCTATCGGGTAACTGATTCCACGATTTTACAGGAGTAAATAATGTCAAAGAATATATTGATTTGCGGAGTCGGAGGACAGGGAACTGTCCTTGCGGCAAAACTAATATCGCAGGCTGCTGTAAGTGCCGGCAAGAAAGTTCTTTCTGCAGAAACCATAGGCATGGCCCAAAGAGGAGGGTCAGTCGTAAGCCACGTCCGCATAGGCGACGATGCATATTCCCCTCTCATTCCAGAAAAGCAGGCGGACATAATCATATCGTTTGAGGCAGCCGAGGCCGTAAGGAACCTTCCTTACCTTAAGCCCAACGGAATGGTAATTGTAAATGAAAAAGTCGTCCAGCCGGTAACGGCAAGCCTTACTGGAAAGGCCTTTTCTGAAGAAACTATGATTGCAGCCCTGAAAGAGCACACCAAAAACGTCATCTGCGTAGACACAGACAAAGGCTGTGAAGAACTTGGCAGCCCTAAAGTCGTAAACACGCTTCTTTTAGGAGCGGCTTGCCGAACAGGCATCATAGACATAAAAGACGTAGAAGATGCCATAAAGCTGTTAGTAAAGCCA
>JAILPY010000186.1 GCA_024699235.1 Treponema sp.
CGCTTCTGTATACCATAATATCTTTATTATTTTCCTATGTGCAATAATCAGCATAATAGTATCAGGTATTGTTGCCATTTTTGCAGCAAGGCCAATCATAACCCCTATTATCAATGTTGACAAAACAATAAACGGCATTGCCAGCGGAAATGCAGACCTTACTCAACGCATAAAAGTAACCAGCAATGATGAAGTCGGAAGTCTTGTAAAAGGATTTAACAAGTTCACTGAAAAACTTCATGAAATCATCAGGGATATAAAAGATTCAAAAAGAACTCTTTCAAATGCAGGTAATGACCTGTCCCTATCTCTAGAAGAAACGTCAAGTTCAATTACAGAAATCATTGCAAACATTGAAAGTATGCACAATCAGATAAACAGTCAGGCAAACAGTGTAAGTCAGACTGCCGGTGCTGTAAATGAAATTGCATCAAACATAGAATCCCTTGAAAAAATGATAGACCATCAGTCGTCCGGAGTAGCACAGGCATCTGCAGCAGTAGAACAGATGATAGGAAACATACGTTCTGTAAATACATCCGTTGAAAAGATGGCAAATTCGTTTGAAAACCTTGAAATGACTGCAAAAAACGGTCTTGCAAAGCAAATGGATGTAAACGAAAGGATTGAACAGATTGAAAACCAGTCCCAGATGCTCCAGGAAGCAAATAAAACCATTGCCAACATTGCAGAACAAACAAATCTTCTTGCAATGAATGCTGCTATTGAAGCCGCTCATGCTGGAGAATCTGGCAAGGGATTTAGCGTTGTTGCTGATGAAATCAGGAAACTTTCAGAAACATCTTCAGTTCAGTCAAAGACTATCGGAGATCAGCTTAGCAACATTCAGGCAGCCATATCATCCGTAGTAGCTGCTTCCTCTGAATCAAGCAATGCATTTTCTTCTGTTTCTGATAAAATACATGAGACAGACGAACTTGTACGCCTTATAAAATCTGCAATGATAGAACAGAATGAAGGTTCAAAGCAGATAAGTGAAGCCTTGCATACAATGAATGACAGTACCATCGAGGTTCATTCAGCATCTGCTGAAATGAGTGAAGGTAACAAAGCAATTCTTGAAGAAGTAAGAAATCTTCAGAACGCAACAACGGTCATGAAAACAAGCATGGATGAAATGAGCATTGGAGCTGCAAAAATCAATGAGACAGGATCAACATTGAATGATGTTGCCCAGAAAATGAAAGATTCCATAAATACAATCGGAAATCAAATAGACCAGTTCAAAGTCTAATAAACCTTGAAAAGCCTCTGCTCAGAGGCTTTTCTAATTTAAAAATTATCAAAAAACAGTGGCATATTTATCACACATAGTATATAATCTTATATATAATTAAGATATCTATTGCACTGAAAAGGAGATTGTTCTACATGGCAAGAAAAGAACTAGATAGATTTGACACACATGCAAAGCGAGACATCCAAATCTCTTTGAAACTTGTAGCTCTTACAGGCTTTTCAATTATTGCAAGCTGTATTATTGTTGCAACTGTTTCTATATTAATTTTTAATAACGGATTCAAGAAAACAATTGATGCGACAATAGATAAAGCCGTATATGGGGTTAACAATACAATTACAACTTGGTCAAATGACCTTCAGGTAGTTTCTACCTTGGCTTCAGGAAATGCAGGATTAATAAATTCAATTGAAGAAAACAATACATCTGCAATACAAAAAGCCACATCTGTAATTTTTGATAATTCCGCAACAGACTTTATTGCTGTTACAGATACATCAGGAACTGTTATTGCCTGCAATGGAGAAGGAATATCAAGCAAATCAAATTTATCTTCTGCATCCGTAATACAACAGGCATTAAGAGGTCATAATGCATCAACAGTTGAAGCTTTAGGAAATCTGAATTATACAATGGCAGCCGCAAGTCCAATTTACAGCAACGGTAAAATAAAAGGAACCGTTGTTGTTGGATATGATTTTATAACAGACAATGAAAGTGATTCATCATTAAAATCTATAGTATCAAAAAGTTATGGAATAGACTTCACAGTTTTTCAAGGCAATGTCCGTATTTCAACAACTCTTAAATCTGCAGACGGAAAATCACTCGTAGGAACAAAGCTAAATAACCCTGAAATTGAAAATGTTGTCCTTACTAACGGAAAAGAATTCCGTGGAAGCAATATGATTGCAGGTATGAAATATGACTGCGCTTACATGCCTATTTCATCAGGAGATGGAACAATTACAGGTATGTTTTTTGTTGCTAAAAGTTACGACGACATAGCCTCTACAGTCACAACAACTGTAAAGAGTGTCATACCTATAACAATCATAATTGCATTAGCATTGATTATATGCTGTTATTTGTTTGTACGCTGGCTTATGTGGCGTATCTACAATGTTACGAGACAGCTTACAGAAATGAGCACTGGAGAAGCAGATTTGACAAAACGTGTCAAGCTCCTTATCCGTGATGAAATCGGAGACCTTGTAATCCAATTCGATGCATTCTGTGACAAACTCCAGGGCATAGTCAAAGAAATGAAAAATACGAAAGAAGAACTCAAGACTACTGGCAGCGACCTTTCAGCAGGCACAGAAGATGCAACATCAGCAATTACTCAGATTATAGCAAACATCAACAGCATTCATGATCAGATTAAAACCCAGGGAACAAGTGTTTCTCAAACAGCAGAAGCTGTAGGAGAAATCTCTCAAAATATCAGAAGCCTTGATAAAATGATTGAAACGCAGTCAACTGGCGTAGAACAGGCTTCCGCTGCTGTTGAACAGATGATAGGAAACATTCAGTCAGTAAATACTTCTGTAGATAAAATGGCTAATTCTTTTGAATCTCTTTCAACTAATGCACAGACAGGTTTCTCAAAGCAGCAGGATGTAAACGAAAGGATTAAGCAGATTGAAAATCAGTCAGAGATGCTTCAGGAAGCTAACCTTGCAATATCAAGCATTGCAGAACAGACAAATCTCCTTGCAATGAATGCTGCAATTGAAGCAGCCCATGCTGGTGAAGCAGGAAAAGGATTCAGTGTTGTTGCTGATGAAATACGAAAGCTTTCAGAAACATCTTCAGCTCAGTCAAAGACAATCGGAGAACAGTTGAACAAAATAAAAGATTCTATAACGGAAGTTGTTTCAGCTTCTACAGAATCAAGCGAAGCATTTACTGCTGTTTCTAATAAAATCAAAGAAACAGATGAACTTGTCATGCAGATTAAGGCTGCCATGGAAGAACAGAACAGCGGTTCAAAGCAGATTAGTGAAGCCCTTAAGAATATGAATGACAGTGCCATTGAAGTTCAGAGTGCATCAAAATCCATGTCGGCACGCAATGAAAAAATTATGCGTGAAATTAACACATTACAAGATGCTACTTCAACAATGAACGTAAGCATGCAGGAAATGTCCGTAGGTGCTAGAAAGATTAACGAAACTGGTACTGCATTAGGAGATGTTTCACATAAAGTACAGGATTCAATTGATAAGATTGGTTCACAGATTGACTTGTTCAGAGTATAAGTTCAATAAATAAATAATAAAAGTCCTCGAATACATTCGAGGACTTTTTTATCATATAATAAATTTTTACTTTTTAAGCGTTATGCTTTCACTCCAGTAAGCCTGATTATACAAATCTGTAAAGCGATATGTAATGACAGCATCCCCGTCACCAACATCGACATTACTTATTTCCATACTGTCAGAAACAATCATAGGTTCGCCTAAGTAATAGCTGTCTTGATAGTCTCCATCATAGGAATAATAATCGCAAATAAACTCAAGCTTATCGCCTTCTTCAAGTTCTGTCATGTTTTTTGCAACGACAGAAGGTTCTGTTTCTGAAGCAGAATCTTTATAGTCATACTGAGCACCGGCAATATATCCGTAAGGATTTGCATTATCAAAAACTAACCATAAATTTACGCGGTCTCCATTAAGAAATGCAGGAACACGGCCAGTAATTGTATAATCATCCCCATTTTCTACAGTATCGACATGATAATAAGCAACAGGCTGACCATTTATGGCTATCCATGTACGGTCAGATGCTGCAATCAAGTCACCATCATCAGTAAAGTCATATACATTATCAAGTCCCAAGTCTATAAATCCTTCTCCATCATCATAGAACATATTCAAATCAAGAGAATGGACTTTCTTCCATTGGTCTTCAGAAAGATGAATTACTTTTTTACTGCCATTCTTTGTCCATACAAGATTTCCAGCATTAAAATAATTCATAGAAAGATAATCTGCAGTTTCATCAACAGACATCGCTCTGCCTGATAAGAATGAAGTATTTAACCCTGTAAGACCTTCAATAAGTGATCCACCGCTGCCACCAAGGAAAGTTCCCAGCAACTGACCGATAACTTCTGCGTTACCAGAAGAACCTGAAGAAGAACCCATTGCAGAGCCAAGAAGAGTACCAAGCAAAGAACCTGCTGAAGATGAAGAACCTCCTGCAGCTACCTGACCGCTCACTTCAAGACTAGCAAACTCTCTTATACACTTTGCATATTCATCATCCATGCCTATAGCTTCATAAGTCTCACAAGCCTTGTCCACATACGAAGCTTTCTGATAAGGAAAGTAAATGGAAACGCCGTATGCATTAGTCATGTTTGAAGAAGTCTTATTGTATTTTACAGCGCCCTTCAACGCCTTACTCAAGGCCTTACCTTCAGAATTTCCCATCTTAAGACACAAATCAACAAGGTCAATCTGATCAATTCTGGATGAAGATGCAAATTCTCTAGTATTATAACGGGCATCAGAAACAGTCTGGTACTCTTTATTTGAAATAAGAGAACTTATAGATTTTGAAAAAGAAGCAAGAGGCTTTGGTACAGTATTAGCAAATTCTGCAAGGTCTATAATAGAAAGAGTAGTCTTTTGACCGCTGCATCGCCTTGCACACTGGGCAACAAAGTCATCAATTATATTCTTTCCTGTCTCAACAGTTGGCTGAGAAGTGTCAGAGCCAAGACTGTTCAGCCAGTTTGTATAGAACCATCCAATGCCAGGTTCAGTTTCTTCAGACGCTATCATATAGTCTGCATGACTGTTAAGCATAAGGGCAGTTTCTGCAGTAGCCATAAGACAGGCATCAAAACCTATAAAATCAAATTTTACGCCACCGTCCTTAAGGGCTGTATTTATGCCGGCAAGACTCATTGAACCTTTTCTTGCATATTTTTCGTCATATCCATATCCACTTACAGAACCTCCGCCATGATCCCACAGAATTAAATCATAACGGTTTGCTGGGAATTTTGATGCACACCATTTTATAAAGTAAGAAAGAGTTGCAGGATCAGTCATAACTTTTGAACCCAAGTTATCTGCAAGACGCTTTATCTTTCCGTCAGCAACCTGATAAATCTGATTTGTTGAACTGCTTATTCCACTTGTCTGCCAGCGGTTGCAGCCGCCTGTATATACTAAAAGGTTAACCTTTTCGCCAAAACGGGCAGCCGCCATTTCTGATAAATCTGACGTTGCCATTCCATTCTTAGATTCAAGGTCGGTTCCACACATATAGACCATTAAAGTAACAGTATCATTGCCGTTACCTGCAACAGAGGTATATTTTGAACGAGAACCTGATGCAACGGATGTATCTATACTAGACGTAGATGTAGTTACATTTGATACAGCAGATGATGAAGATGAAGAACTATACGAAGAAGATTGCTGAGATTCATTCTGTGCAGATGTATCAGAAGAATTATTGCCGCCTCTTCCAAACAGCAGGTACAATACTGCTATGACTATAAGTCCTAAGCTTCCGCCACCAGCAGCACGCTTGCCTCCTCCGCTACCGCCAGAACTACCTTTTCTTCCAGCATAACCGCCAGACGATCCTACAGGACCTGTTCCAAGTCCTTCTCCTCTCTTATGAACGCCAGTACTGTTATTTGTAACATGCTTTTCACGTCCACGAGGTCTTTTCTGATCCATGGGAACACTCCTTTATTTGCATGATTAAGCCAGTTTCTGATGTATCAAAACCATTGAAACCGGGTTTTTAGAACCGCAAAACAATGCAGTTTTAATAATTAATTTTACTGCAATGGATAAAAAAAGACAATCAGAACAAATCCCTTCAAGATAGTTAGATCCTTATAAAGAAGTCTTCTTAGATACACATATTACTCGAGCCCTTTCCAAGGCTGCATTTATGTTCTCACAGATATTTTCGCGTCCGATTTTATCAGCCATACCTGTTTTTTCACAAAGGATATATGGCTGCGTATGAATTCCGGAAAGGACAATCGTAACACCCTTTCTGTCGCAGGCCGACTTAGCCTGTTCAAGAGCACGCAATCCACCCGCATCAAGATAAATCATCTTACGCATACGAAGAATAAGGGCTTTATATTGAATTCCAGCCTTTTCTACAGCAACTTCAAATTTACGTACAGTACCAAAGAATAAAGGTCCATCAATTTCATAAACCATAGTACCTTCTGGAATGTCAAGTTTTTCTTCTATTGTATCCGGAGCAGTTGCAATTCCACCTATAAGGGTCTCTCTTTCATTCTGAACTTCAGACAGGTCAATCATCTTTTTTATAAAGAAGAATGCTGCAAAACCAAGTCCAACTTCAATTGCAACAGTCAAATCAATAAATACTGTAATAAGGAAAGTAATTAAAAGAACGCAAATATCAGATTTCTGACCTTTGCACAAAGCCTTAATTGCTGGAATTCCTGCCATATTCCATGCAACACTTACAAGTACGGCAGCAAGGGCAGCCATCGGTATATATACGGCAAACCGTCCAAGTACCAAAAGAATCAAAAGCAATGTAAGTGCATGAATAATGCCGGCTACAGGAGTACGACCTCCATTCTTAATATTCGTTGCAGTACGTGCAATAGCACCTGTAGCAGGAATTCCTCCGAACAGAGGAGAAACAATATTTGCAATTCCCTGCCCTATCAATTCTGTATCAGAATCATGTTTTGAACCAATCATACCGTCGGCAACAACTGCACTCAATAGAGACTCAATTGCTGCAAGCAAAGCTATAGAGACAGATGTCGGAAACAGAGTTCTGACTGTTGACAGTCTAAAATCTGGAAGCTTTGGCATAGGAAGCGAAGAAGGAATAGAACCGTAACGACTTCCTATAGTATCAGTCGTAAGACTTGCATACTTTTCCAGTAAAACGCTCACAACAGTTGCAAGAAGAATAACAATAAGAGACCCTGGTATTTTCTTATTTATGTGAGGCCATATAAAAATTATTGCAAGGCTTACGGCTGCAATGACAAACGAATATACATTAACATTAGAAATATTAAGGGCATAAGTCTGTATTTTTCCTACAAAGTCTCCAGGCATTTTATCAAATCCTTCTGGAAAATTAGTAATGGAAAGACCCAAAAAATCACCAATCTGCCCCGTAAAAATAGTCACAGCAATGCCTGCTGTAAATCCAGTAACAATTGTATACGGAATAAACTTAACAAGTCCTCCCATCTTGAAAGCACCAAGCAAAATAAGAAGTATTCCTGCCATAACAGTAGCCGTAGCAAGACCTGAAAGTCCAAATTGAGCAACTACCCCATAAACAATTACTGCAAATGCACCTGTAGGACCTCCAATCTGAACTTTACTTCCTCCAAATGCAGAAATACAAAATCCAGCAACAATGGCCGTAAAAAGTCCAGCCTCAGGAGAAACGCCGCTGGCAATGGCAAAAGCAATGGCAAGAGGCAGGGCAACAATGCCAACAATAATTCCTGCTGTCAAATCACCAAAAAAAGTTTTTACTGAATAATTTTTTAATGTAGATATAAGTTCGGGTTTAAACATACGATTCCTCGCACCACATAATGATGTTTTTATAATAAAAATTCAATATACAGTGATATAAAAGAATTAATCTACATAGCGACCTATAAAACTCCAGACTGTTGACCAATATAAATCAGGTTCTGTAAAAGAAGACATTACATGACGGGCTCCGTGAACAACAAGTTTTTCCTTTTGTTCACAGGCATTGGCATTATACACAACGTCAAGCATGTAGAAAGGGTTATAGTCATCTGCATCACCATGAATAAACAGCATTGGCGTTTTATTTTTCTGCAGCTGAGGAACGCAGTCTGCCTCTTTTATACTGTATCCTGCCTTAAATTTCGCAAAAAGACTTACGCAATTCAAAATCGGAAAAGAAGGAAGATGATATATTTTATTAAGCTTATCCTCTAATTCTGTCCATACAGAAGAATAACCGGCATCTTCAATGCAGACCTTAACTTCAGGCGGAAAATCACTCTCACCGCTTGCCATCATAACGGCAGAAGCACCCATAGAAAATCCATGAATAATAATCTTAGCCTCAGGGTCCCTGCGAATGATCTCTTTTAGCCACAGAATTATATCCCTTCTGTCAAGCCATCCCATGCCAATATAAGTACCTTCGGTTTTACCTGATGCACGCAAATCAGGAGTCAGTACATTCCATCCGCGTTCATAATAAGTTTTTGCATAATTCCAAAATTCGGAAGCAATGTCATTATAGCCATGCAAAATTACAGCCCAAAGATGATTATCTGAGTCCGGCTGAGTAAAAAAATATCCACTCATAAGCAATTTATCTTCAGATTGCAGCAAATAAGTTTCAGTGCAAGCAGATTTTCCCCACTCAACACCTTCAGCAATAAGTCTTTCCTGCAACAGCCTTGCTTTTTCTTCACGCTCCTGCTGTTCTGGATCATCTGACACCTTTAATGTCTTATGAATGGAATCATTTGAACCTGACTCTCGCCTTATGGCGACTTCCATCATATAGTTAGACACATATAAAAGAGAACAAAATAAAAGCAGGATAAAAATACTTATTACAGCAATTGAAAGCTTTTTCTTACTCATGACGAATACATGATATATCGTTTTGTGGCAATATCCAAGTAGCAGTTTTATGAAAAATCTGTCATGCATTGCAACTATAATCATTTTTTGATATTATGAAGAAATATTTTTTTTGAGGAACATTCACAAAATGTTATTTTATCTTGGTGGATTATTAAAGAATTATTTTGGACCTGCTAGATTATTACAGTCTTACGCAGTACTTATCGTAATTGCACTTTATGCAGGTTTTATACTGACAAGACATTTTCTTCCAAAATTCTATAAATTTTTACCAAGTGACAGAGGAAGGGAGTTTTCTCTGACAAAAGAAGCTGCAAAAGGAAAGCCTACAGGAGCAGGAGTTGTATTCATATCATTCTTTGCAATACTAAGCGTTATTTTCGTTCCCCTCGATGGACTTCAAACAGGCATTTTGATTCTTACATGGATTATGATGCTCACAGGATTTCTTGATGACAGAAGTCAGAAAGGCTGGGGCGAATACTTAAAAGGAATCCTGGACCTTATCATTGCTTTTTCTGCAGCAGCACTTCTTTCTAATTATCTTTCAGACAGTGAGACTGGAAAAATCTGTTTCTGGATTCCGTTTGTATCAAATTTTATCTACATTCCTAAATGGCTGTACATAATCATAACGACTGTGATGCTATGGATGTCTGTAAATACAACAAACTGTACAGACGGCGTAGACGGATTAAGTTCAACCCTTGTACTTGTCGCCCTTATAACAATAGGCACTATTTTTTACGTCATTCTAGGCCATGCAAATATTTCTTCATACCTGCTCGTTCCTCATCTTGCAGACGGAGCGTCTTGGGCCATAATGGTATTCTGCCTTGCTGGAATAATAATGGGATACCTATGGCACAATGCATTTCCAAGTTCTGTGCTGATGGGAGATGCAGGATCTCGTGCCCTTGGCTTTTTTATTGGAGTATGCGTAATGATGACAGGAAACCCTTTCATATTCCTGGCAACATCTTCCATTATATTTATAAATGGCGGCATGGGACTGCTTAAAGTTGCACTTAAAAGATTTCTGCACATCTGCATTTTTAAAAACGTAAGATTTCCATTACATGATCATTTTAGAAAAAATCACGGCTGGTCTCCAAACCAAGTGCTTATAAAATTTCTTATAATGCAACTATTAGTAACAGTTGCTATGCTAGGAATATTCTTTAAAATCCGATAAATATAAATTATGGAAAAAAGACGGGTTGTAATTACAGGATTAGGAGCCGTTACACCTCTAGGTAATTCCGTACAGGAAACATGGGAAGCAGCAAAAAACGGCAAAAGCGGAATTGAAAAAATAACTAAATTTGATGCCTCATCATGTCCAATTACAATTGCAGGAGAAGTAAAAAACTTTGATTTTTCCATTTATGGAATAAGTCCAAAAGTAAAAAGAAAACTAGACAGTTTTTCAAAATTCCTTATGGCTGCAAGCATACAGGCAGTAAATGATTCTGGCTACACAAAAGAAAATCTTTCAAAAGAAGTAAAAGCAGGAATAATAATAGGTAACTGCCTTGGAGGTCAAATTGCAGCAGAAGAAGGCTTTTCTCGATATTTCAATCCAGAAGTAGGACCGTTCAGAATATCACCCCTCACCGCCCCTATGATGATTATGAATGAAGCCGCCGCAAATGTAAGCATACACTACGGAATTCACGGAATTTCCTGGACTCTAAGCACAGCATGTGCCTCAGGAACAGACGCATTAGGACTAGCAGCAGAACTAATACGTTCAGGACGACTTGACGTATGCATTTCTGGCGGTACAGAATCTACAATAAATGGTTTTTCACTCTCAAGTTACTATGCACTTCAGGCATTGTCTTATCATTATAACGATACGCCGCAAAAAGCATGCCGGCCATTTGACAGAGACAGAGACGGATTTGTTGTAGGAGAAGGTTCTGCAGTATTGATTCTGGAAGAACTGGAACATGCAAAAAAAAGAGGTGCAAAAATATATGCAGAAGTAGCAGGCTTTGGAAGTTCTTCTGACGCTTACCACATTACAGCGCCACGCAAAGACGGAAGCATTGCCGCACTGGCAATGAAAGAAGCTCTTTTAGATGCAAATATGCAACCGGAAGACATACAGTATTACAATGCTCATGGAACAGCAACAATTGCAAATGATACTGCAGAAACTAACATGCTTCATTCTGTTTTTAAAGAACATGCAAAAAAACTACACATTTCATCAACAAAAAGCATGACAGGCCATTTGATAGGAGCAGCAGGAGCTTTAGAGGCTTTATTCTGCGTAAAAGCCATAACAGACAGTTTTATTCCGCCAACTATAAACCTTGACAACCCTGACATAGAAAACGGCTGCGACCTTGACTATACCCCCAAAAAAGGCATTCAAGCATCAGTAAAGGCAGCGGCATCTACATCTTTAGGCTTTGGCGGACACAATAGCTGCATAATTATAAAAAAATACCTCTAGACACATTTTCAAAACTTTGTTAGTTTTGTTCGTTATATGACATTTGCAGAGAAAATATTAGAGAATGCACAGGAAGGAATTGTTTTATTACGAAACAAGGACAACGTTCTTCCCTTGCAGCCAAACGACACTGTTTCTGTATTTGGCAGA
The DNA here is from genome assembly GCA_024699235.1 of Treponema sp. Taxonomy (GTDB): domain Bacteria; phylum Spirochaetota; class Spirochaetia; order Treponematales; family Treponemataceae; genus Treponema_D. The sequence goes on from JAILPY010000186.1 coordinate 11,516, forward strand.
ATTCAGTTTGATTATTACCGGAGCGGTACAGGTTCCGGAGGTTCTGTTCACATTCCTTATTCTACGAATCTGACAGACGAACTCATTGCATTGCATGAAAAAGAACACTCAGCACAGATTAACGAAAAACTCTGCGATGTGTACCGACAATGGATAAAAGAAAATCCATTTGACAACGCACAGGGAAGATGGGCAGAAGAGCCAAACAGTCAGAAAGACATGCCCGTTTCAGAAGAACTTGCTAAGTCATGTGCAGAAGTTTCTACAAAAGCTATATATGTAATTGGACGTAATTCAGGAGAAGATAAAGACCTAACTGCAGAAAAAGGCAGTTTTTTCCTTACAGACGTTGAAAAAAGCAATCTTGAAATCCTATGCAAGACATTTGCATCTGTAATAGTTATATTCAACACTTCAGTAATCATGGACATGAGCTGGATAGATGCTCCTGAATTTTCAGGAAAACTAAAAGCACTTGTCTATACATGGGAAGGGGGACAGGAAGGCGGAAGAGCTGCAGCTTCAGTCCTTACAGGAAAGGCAACTCCTTCTGGAAAACTTACAGACACAATAGCAAAAACACTTAACGACTACCCTGCTACAAAAAATTTTGGAAAAAAAGGAAACGCTGTATACCAGGAAGATATTTTCGTAGGTTACCGTTATTTCCTTACTTTTGCAAAAGACAAAATCCTGTTTCCTTTCGGATACGGACAGTCATATACTCAATTTAAACTTTCCAATATCAATGCAAAAAACAGAGACATGGAAGTATCTGTAAATGTAACTGTAAAAAATACAGGAACATCATACAGTGGAAAAGAAGTAGTCCAGCTGTACGCAGGGGCTCCTCAAGGAAAATTAGGAAAAAGTGCAAGGGTACTTACAGCATTTGCAAAGACATCTCTTTTAAAACCTCAGCAGGAAGAAAATGTAAGTCTTTCATTTAATCTTGAAAACTTTGCTTCTTACGATGAAAGCGGCGTGACAGGAAATAAATCTTGCTTTGTCCTAGAACAGGGAGACTATGACATTTTTGCAGGAACAGACAGCCTGACATCCCAAAAAGTTCTTACTGTTCATCTTGATAAAACTGTTGTTACTGAACAGCTTGAGCAGTGCTGCGCTCCAGTTACTCAATTTAAAGTACTCCATCCTGGCACACAGAAAACAGACGGAACATTTACAGAAGAATACAAAGACGCCCATCTTAACAGCGTTGACTTAAAAGCAAGAATAGAAGACAGGCTTCCTAAGGAAATTGAGTTTACCGGAAACAAAGGCATTACGTTCGACATGCTCAAAAAAGACCCTTCACTAATGGACTCTTTTGTTGCACAGCTTACAGATACAGAACTTGCAACCATGGTTAGGGGAGAAGGAATGCTCAGTGAAAAAGTAACTCCAGGCATTGCTGCCGCATACGGAGGAACAAGCGAAGCCTTGCACAGTTATGGCATACCTTGTGCAGGATGTTCTGACGGACCTTCAGGAATAAGAATGGATACAGGTACAGAAGCAACTTTAATGCCTATAGGAACGTTGCTTGCTTGTACATGGAACCCTACTCTCGTAAAAGAACTTTATACATTTGAAGGGAAAGAACTTGTTCAGAATAAAATAGATGCACTGCTTGGTCCCGGCATGAACATTCACAGACATCCCCTCGGAGGAAGAAACTTTGAATATTTCTCAGAAGACCCTCTCGTTACAGG
>JAILPY010000189.1 GCA_024699235.1 Treponema sp.
ATCAGCAACCTATAATTTACTCCTTCGAAAAGTCAGAAGGCTTTTTTGAAAAACGGGCGCCCACATAAGAAGTAACCTTAAAGCAGTATGGTACTTCACTGCAAGAAAGATAAGTTTCTTCATCTTTTTCATAGCCCCGCAATTCAATGCTTTTATCTTTTAAATTAATTACAATGTCAAACGAAGCTTCTTCCTTTGGAATAGAAAAGTCATCAGCCATCCATTCAGAAGCTTCCAATGATGAAAGAGACCGCACCCAAGAAGAAACCTTGTCACTGTCTAATTGAGAAGGGTTTTCATAATCAGCCGTTTCCGCAGGAATGCAATTCCAGGATTCCTTTGCTACAAGACCTTCTTCTGCAGCAGAATCAACAGACTTCACAAATGAAACAGAATTTACATGCCCCTTATCCTGTCTAGAAACAGTAACAGAGGTAATTTCAGAACTGTCAACAGAATATACATCCTTACTGCGCAAAGCATTTACATCCACTGCAAAAATTGAATGAAGGGCCTTTGCAGCAAGATAAACAGAATCATCTCTTTCAAGCTGAATATAACACTGCCTGTCAGTAGAAGTATTTTTACCAACAATAACAGTCTGTATTTTCTTATCGCCTTTAAATGCTTCTACAACAGTTTTTGACGAAGAGTCAAAGCCATAACGCTCTTCTTCTCCACTCAAAGAACCGGAAACTACGCCCAAAAGCTTAACCGACTGAACAGCAGAACACATTTCACGTACGGAACTTTCGTCTGCAGGATACTTGCTGTCTCCTACAAACCAATTATCCCCATCCATATAGAGCCTTATCTCTTCACCAGTCCCTTTCTTAATGACAAATGAATCAGGCTCTTCCTTTATAGATACAATCTTTACTTTATTTTTTCCAGTAAGTGCAAGCTGAACAATATAAATGCATACCAGCACTGCAAGCACAGCAAGAAGCACTATCTTTCTTTTTTCGCCAAATTTCATTTCTTTGCCTCTCTTACATCATCAGCATCATAGCTAAGACGAATTTCCTTACGATGTCTGTTCCTAGAAACAGCAGCAAGAACTCCTATAAGTGCAACTATAAGAGCAAGTCCTACAGAATTAACATATTTTGCAAATGTAACAAAAGGTCCCTGAGTAACCTTCAGGGCATTCAAGCTCAAGCCTTTTGTCCTCATTTCGCACAGTTCAGAATTTCCATTCATGTAATCAACAGCATTCTGCAGAAACAGGGCAACCGGTTCAGTACTATTTTCCTGAAGGATTTGCGAGCCAGTAATACTAGACGTAGATGCTATAAAAAGCTTGCCTTTCTGAACGCTTCCGGCAATATGAGATTCTGCAGTTACTGCTGCATTTTCAGAAGAAGAAAGAGGAGAACCTTCAAATGCACTTTTAAATTTTCCTTCTACAAGAACAGAAAGATTATAAGGCTTGTTCTGAGACGTATCAGATGGCTTTGAAATCGACAATGGATTCAGCATCACATTATCCTTAACAAGCCAAGAATCAGCAGATGATTTTGCAAGGACAGTTACCGATTTTTCAGAATCTGCAAGAGCCTTCTCAACATCCAAAGCGCCTGCCTGAAGGAAAATAACATATCCTAAATTCTTAGAAATATCATTATTTTTATTAAGCTGGTCTTTCTGCATCATTGGCGCATAATAAAAATTTACACGCCCATACTGCGGAGTATTCTGATAATAGCACTGACCGTCAAAGACATAAGCAGCATCCATTGAAACTCCGTACGCAGTAAGAAGCTTATCCAGTCCACTCACATTAGGAACATACTGAGGCTGAGAATAATAAGCCATTTCGCCTTCCGGCATAACCTCGTAAAAAGGATCTACAAACAGCATTACATTTCCACCGCGGAGCAGAAACTGATCAATCTTATACAGCTCTGCATCGGTAAAGGCAGTCTTTGGCCCATTGATTACAAGACACCTGACGCCAACAGGAATTTCACTCTTTGCCAGATCAAGTTCTTCAAATGAATAGCTGTCCCGCATAAGCGAAACAAAATTTCCCGCTCCGTTCTGAGCATCATTCAAGGAAAGCTCTCCATGATTAGAAACGTAAGCAACAGAACTAGTTCTTGCAGCCAGAGACTGAATAGTCTTTACAAGAGATTCATCAATATTCTCAAGACCCCCGATTGTATATCCAAAAAGGACATTAATCATTTCAATAGGAACTATTCTGAATTTTTCCCCGGACTCAACGACAAGGCCAAGGGCTCCATAAGAAACGCTGCCGTCATTTTCTTTCCAGCTCAAAGACTGGATGCCGTAACGGGAAGCAATTTCGCCAACTTCAGAAGACGAAGGATCTACAACATCATACGTCAGCGAATTATGAAAGCGCTTGTTTGCAGAATTAAACGCAGACTGAACCAACCCGTCTATTTCATCAAAACCGTTAATGCCAAAATCTGCAAGGCGGCGAGACCTATACAGCGTAACCCTTACACCTTCTGAAAGTCCTGCCAGAGCATTTGTATCAGAAATGACCTTATTGATAGTTGTCGTAATTTTATACTCAAGGCCATCCGTTGAAGATATCCCGTCAACAGCCTCAATCTGATCTGCATAAGTCAGGACAAGACCCATATAAACATTTTTATATCCGACTTCATTATTCTTCAGTTCCCGTATCTGAATCTGATTCAATCCGTAGCTCTGGGCAAGGGATTCATTTTCAGGCTTAGACATATCAAAAAGTTCGTAATTAAAATTACGGTTTGCAACCCTGCCGTATTCAGAAAGCAAATCTTTTGCATACTGATAAACATCAGAATATGGAGACGGAAGGTTATCAGAAAAGAACACTTTAATGCTTAAAGGCTCTTCTATCATTTTTACAGCATTTTTACTTGCTGAAGAAATCGAATAAGATTTCGGAGCGGTAAGGTCCAGGCGTAAAAAGCTGCGGGAAGCCACAAGGTTCACAAATATAAGAATAAGGATAAAAAGCCACGCATCGCTTGAAGGATTTTTTATCCATTGAATAAATTTATTTTCGTTTTTCATAAATCAGCCCTTCTTAGCATTATCAAGCACATAGATAGTCATTACAGAAAAACCAAGTGCCATAGAAATAAAATAGATTACGTCCCTAGTATCAATAACTCCACGTGCAATAGATTCAAAATGACTTGCAGAAGAAATAAATTTTACAAAAGGAACAATCACTGCAGGCAGAAGAATGGAAAAGTTATCAAGAAATGCAAGGACAATGCAAATTGAAAACGCCAAAAAGAAGGCGACTATCTGATTCTTTGTAACTGCAGAAGCAAATATTCCTATAGAACAAAAAGCCGCAGCCAAAAGGACAGCGCCTATATACCCGCCTATTATAGGGCCTGCATCCGGATTACCAAAAGCACAGCATGTCAGTACATATAATATAGTAGGAACTAGCATAGCAACGCTTAAGATAAAAACGGCCAGATACTTTCCCATAACAATATCTTTTACCGAAACAGGAAGAGTCAGAAGAGTTTCATAGGAACCGCTCCTCTTTTCTTCACTGAAAACTCTCATGGTAAGGGCAGGAATAAAAAAACTGAATACAATAGGAAGAAGTACAAAGAAATTCCTTAATTCAGCCCTTCCTGAAATAAAAAATGTTGAAAAGACAAGCAGTCCAGAAGCCAGAAGGAACAGGCAGATTACAAAATATGCAACAGGGCTGGAAAAATAAGAACACAGCTCCCTTTTTAAAATAACTTTCCAGGCTCTATTAGTTTTCATTTTCTCCACCTCCAGCTGTCAAAGTCCTAAACACATCTTCAAGACTGTTTTTATGAACATTCATTTCATACAAATCCCAGTTACGGGATACAATAAGACGGGCAAGAGAAGGCCGAACGGCTTCTTCATGGCCAGTACGTACACTGGCAAATATCCGAGAGCCTTCCGTACGGACAGAACACGCCTCAACATCTTTTTCTGCCGATATAGCCGATTCAACAGACTTTTCATCAGCATTACCAATAACAAACTGAACTTCGTCACAAGAATTATATTGGCTGCGGAGCTCTTCCGTAGGACTGTCTGCAACTTTTTTTCCATTGGATATTATTATTACACGGCTGCAAAGCATCTCAACTTCACTTAATATATGAGTTGAAATAATGACAGTCCTAGTTTCTCCGATTTTCTTTATTAAAGACCTGACTTCAGAAACCTGATTAGGATCCAGGCCGCTTGTAGGCTCATCAAGAATAAGGATTTCAGGATCGCCCATAAGAGCATGGGCAAGACCGACACGCTGCCTGTTTCCCCGCGACAAATCTCCAATATTCTTATGCATGACTTCTTTTAATCCGCAAATTTCTGCAAGCTCAGGAAGCTTAGCATTCGAATCAACGCCCTCTATGTCTGCGACATATTTCAAATAATCAGCAACAATCATGTCGCTGTACAAAGGCGCAGACTCCGGCATATATCCTATTTTCCGCTTAGTTTCTACTTCATGAGTAAAAACATTAAGGCCATCAATCTTTATTATGCCCTCAGACGGCTCAAGGTATCCGGTAATCATGCGCATAGTTGTTGTCTTACCGGCACCATTAGGTCCAAGAAGCCCGACAATTTCACCAGTCTTTATAGAAAAACTGATATCATCAACAGCACGAAAAGTCCCGAATCTTCGGGATACGTGTTCAACTTCTATCATAATCTAACCCCATTTATAATTTAATATAATAAAACAGAAGTTCTGCGACAAGTTACTATAATATTATGTTATGGATGCCTAGCATTTCAGAAAAGTACAAGAAATACACACCAAATACACATTCATTGACTATTTTCCACATATCTCATATTATAAATGACTATGGGCAAAGGAAATTTTTTTCAAGACATATTGGCATCTATATTTAATAGCAGCAATTCAGAAGTTTTAAAAAGAAGAATGCTTAAAAAGGCTGCTAAAGATTTATCAAAGTCTAAATATCATTTCTATAAATATGGCTCTCATGAAGTTGATGTCTCTTTTGCAAAATTCTTTTATGAAATATATAAGGCAATATCTCCTGCTCAGCTAATGTTTGCAAATGCAAACCAAAATTCTTTAAAGAACATAGTAATAAACCTATCACTGTCAGAAGATCAGAAAACATTGATAGATGACTTATCAGAAGAAAGCCTAAGACAGAATGCGGCTTCCATGTCACTTCAGGAGCTGTCACATAAAGTTAATGCAATGCTTGAAAAATTCAATGCAGAATTAACCCGAGACAAAATTACGCGAACAGATTCCTTATATACAAAATTCATATTATTCAAGAATTTCTGTCAATACGACTTCTTTTTCCTGTTAAAAAAATTCGACAGTTCCCTAAGAGAACGAAGTTTTAATTCAACTCCTCGCTTCCAGCCCATAGGCGGCTCATACGTTGTAGAAGACATAAAGAACTTTACGTCAATTGCATGGAGCATACCTCTTGATTCAGACTGGGAAGATGTATTTAATCTGCTCAAGTCACTAAAAGGCGTAGAGCCTATTGCCCTTAACACTTGGAAAAAAATATTAATGCGGCTTAAAAGCGTACGTGAATACAATATATTTGAATTAATGATTCAGCTTATTACAGAAGACCCTGGATACAGAGAAAACTACAAGACTGAAGAATACCATATAATGGATGACTTTATTCTGGAAATCAGAAAAACTGCAGAAGCCACCCTGGAGCAGCTTCAGTCTGAACAGCGAGCAGGAAAAGTCGATAACCTGCTGTCAGAAATATTTGAGTCATCTTCTGTTGAACCCCTTCACTATTATAATGAAGAAACCAGTTCAGTCTATGAAAATAAAAAGCTTCTGAGCCTTACCTATGCAGCCCCATTAAGTTACTTAAGAAGTTTCCTCCTTGATTATGTAAAGAAAGATGTAAGGGAACTGTCAGACATCCTGCTTGTCCGGGCGGAATGGTCCTCACAGCAGCTGGCAAAGCCAATGAGCGAAGCCTATCACCAGATGATAGAATTCTCAAGCGAAATTACAGCCCTAGATGAAAAATTTTCAGATAGCGGAGAATTCGGAAGCAAGATAAAAATGCTCCTTCCTCGCGTTGAGCGAGACCGTGAAGGAAAAAACATAGCCAAAATGGTTATTAATGACGCAAACAACGAAGCCGCCCGCATTATACTAGCCTCGCGTCAGAATTTCGTAGCTTACGCAAAAAACCTGAAGATGCTGCTGGAAGACTTTGTAAAGCAGCCTCGCAGCGAGCTTATCAGAAACTGGAAAGCCTTAGACACCTTTGCAGAAGGCAATCTTAAGCAAAAATGCATTGACGTATACAAAAAACTTTTTGCATTTGTTTCCCTCTTGCAGAACTTTGACATCGAAATTTCTGACCTCAACTAGAATCTAGAATATGGTAGAAATACAAGAAGAGCAGGAAAAAAAGGTTAGGTGCCTGCTTATAGGGGCACCTTCAAAGCAAAAAGGCGTTGCTGAAGAGCCTGAAGAGCTAAAGGGACTGGTTTCTACTCTAGGAATGGAAATTTCAGGAATAAAAGTCCTTACGCGCATTGAACCTAATCCCGCATACGGCATTGGAAAGGGAAAAACTCAAGAAATTGCTGACATGGCAAAGGAAACCTTTTCAGACTGCATTATCTTTGACTGGGAAATAGACCCAACAAAGCAGCGCAACTGGGAAAAACTGACAAACATACCTGTATTTGACCGCAACGAAGTAATCATTCGAATCTTCGCACAGAGAGCACAGACAAAAGAAGCCGTCCTTCAAGTTAACCTTGCACGCCTAACCTATTCACTTCCTAGGCTAAGCCATACTTACGGAGACCTTGCAAGACAGAGAGGAGGCTCTTATGGAGCAAAGGGAAGCGGAGAAACTCAGCTTGAACTTGACAGACGCCAGATAGAAGATAAAATCATACAGATAAAGAAAGAACTGGATCAGATAATAATAAACAGGCAGGTACAGAGAAAGCAGAGGGAAAGGACTTCCACTCCATCCTGTGCACTTGTCGGCTATACAAATGCAGGAAAATCAAGCCTACTAAATGCCTTAACAGGCGCAGACGCATTCGTTGAAGACAAGCTTTTTGCAACGCTCGATCCTACAACAAGAAAGCTTTCACTGGCTGAAGGCTCCTTTATATTGCTTACAGACACAGTAGGCTTCATATCAAACCTTCCCCATACTCTCATTGACTCATTCAAATCAACTCTTGAAGAGACAACCTTTGCAGACTTGCTTTTAATTACAGTCGATGCGAGCGACCCAAACTGCAAGGAACAATACGGTCAGGTAATTTCAGTCCTTGAAGAAATAAAGGCTGACCGCATTCCACGCCTGATACTGCTTAATAAATATGACAAAGTATCTAAGGACGAACTTTTGGAAGCAGAACTGGACGCCTTTTTTCCTGATGCCATAAAAATCAGTGCAAAAACAAAAGAAGGCTTTGATACGCTGATCTTGCAAATAACGGAACGCCTCTTAGGAACGCAGGCAAAGTTTAAAATTCCAATGGAACAGAATCAGCTTGTAGAACTTGCAAGAAAAAACGGAACAATCATAAATGAAGACTGGCAGGAAGACTGCATAATGCTTGATGCAAGGATTCCAGGCACAGTAGACAAGAATGGAAATGCAACAACAAGAACCCTTGCAATGCTCATGAAATATCTGATAGGTTAAAGGAAATGCATAATTCAAGATATAATCCAAAATCATTATTTGTAAAACAACACAAGCGAGTTACAGCAGATTATGTGCTCACAGTAATACTCATATGCATAATTGCATTTATTGCAGCAGGAACAGTATATGCATTAGCCGTAAAAAAAAGCAGCATTGGGCATCAGTACAGAAAAGCAGATCCAACTCCTAAGCAGGTAATAAATTCCAGCCTAAAGACAAGCAGCAAAGTCAGTGCATTTAATGAACTTGGACAAATCAGAACCATAACGAAAAGCCCTGACAATGAGCATACCGGAGTTCTGGTAATCGTTAACCCATGGTTCTCATACAATGCAAATGATACCATACTCCTGGAAGAGCTCTCTCAGAAATCTCAGCAGGAAAAAGCCATTATAATCAATTATTTTGGACAGAACACAAAAGCAGACCTGCTTGCCAAAGGCGAAGATACTGTAAAGGAAGAAATAAAGAACCTTTTAAACGAACAGATGATCCTAGGCAAGATTCAGCAAGTTTATTTCTCAGAATATATATTTTTTGAATAAAATTAAAAAAATCATAATTTTCTGAAACTTTTCTTTTACCAGACTGTCAAACTAAGAAGAGGTTACTATGACATCATCAACTCTTACTCCAGCAGCACAGATAATCCTTTCACTCATTCCACTGTCAGGAATTGTATTTGCTACTATATTAATATTTTTTGCATTGCTATGGCATCATCATGAAATAAAAATGCTCATCCTAAAGGGACTTTATACTCCTAAAAGCTTCAACCTTAAGGCATTTTCCCTTCTGACAGGACTTTGCCTCATAGGAACAGGACTTGTCCTTACAGTCCTGTTTGCAATTCTGACAGGCATAACATGGGCCCTATTAAGCGGCCTTCTGCCTCTTGCCATAGGCATTGCGCTCACTATCTTTTCATTCATAAATAAAGACTGACAGATGAAAAGCAAGCCGGTGCAGACCATTACACGAAGCATCGAAGATTTTCTTTCTCAAAAAAAAGACAATTCATTAGTACAGAAAACATTAGAAGGGAATAAAGAGGCTTTTGCAGAATTAATGACCCGGCATCAGAAGCGGGTAGAAATCATGGGCTACAATTTCTTTCATAACAGAGCAGATGTTGACGATTTCATACAGGATGTCTTCATAAAAGTATTCAACAGCCTGTCATCTTTCCGTCATGAAAGCAAATTTTCCACTTGGCTTACAAGAATTGCATATACTACGGCCGTAAATTCCAAAAAGCGGTCACATGAAAGTGCAGAACTAGAAGACGAAACCCTGATTGAAAGCAACTATCAGACCCCGGAAGAACAGCATATACGGAAAATTACGGCAGAAGCCGTAAAGCAGGCATTAGAGAACCTTCCGGAACAGTATTATAACTGCCTGAACCTTTATTTTTTTCAGGACATGACCTACGAAGAAATATCAGTCATTACAGACATACCACTAAATACAATAAAATCGCATATTTTCAGGGCAAAGAAAATATTGCAGCAAAAGCTTAAGTCATTCACAGAAACATAACAGGAGGTTACTATGAAGCACAACTGCGATTATTACATGGATCAGTATCTTTCACTCGATAAAGGGGAACGACTTTCTGTCGGGCTGACATTGCATCTTCTGCTATGTCCAAAATGCAGGAGTGAAGTCCGCGCGCTGCTAAAAGCAGAAAGGGTTTTAAAGAAACCCCTGAAAATTCCAGTTCCAATTGAAAGCGACTCAATTACATCAGTCATGAAAGCATTGGACCCTTCCTATAATCCTCAGGAACACAAGGTTTCATTCAGGCAATGGATCATAACAGGACTTTTCATGATTTTATGCGTAATAATATTGCCAATACTTGCAATTCCCGTAACAGAAATGATAGCATTGCTCACTTACGGAATGTTCGCACTTATGATTGTAGTATATTGCATAGCATTTATAGGTTCAAATCTTGATTTTTTTATAAAAAAAATAGAAACTGCAAAGATAAAATAACCGACAAATAAAGTATGCCGTCAAAAACGAACAGCTATGCAAAACCCGATTTTTGGTCACAAAAAGCCTTTAAGGAAGGATATCCTGCAAGAAGCGTCTATAAACTTCAGGAAATAGACCAGAAATTTGGAATGCTCAAGAAAAATTATACAGTACTTGACCTAGGTTCAGCTCCTGGAAGCTGGACTACATGGCTTATCCGTAACCTTGAAGGCACAGGGAAAGTAGTTTCTGTCGACCTAAATCCGCTTTCAAAGTCAGTAAAGGGAGAAAACCTCGTATTTTTTCAGGGAGACCTTTTAAGTGAAGAAATAAGGGAAAGCATAACAAACGAAGGTCCTTACGACCTTGTAGTATGCGATGCAGCACCCCTTACAACAGGAAACAGGACAGTAGACACAGCCCGTTCTCATTCATTAGTACAAATGGCCATCTGGTATGCCGAAAAAATGCTAAAGACAGGTGGAAACTTTTGTGTTAAAATATTTCAGAATGGAGACCAGCAGAAAGACTTGCAGAAAATGCGAAGCATTTTTACCTCTGCAAAAGGCTTTAAGCCAGAAGCCTGCAGGACTACATCATTTGAAACATATTTAATCGGTATAAATAAAAAATAAATAGAGGTTATTGAAAAATGGATGAAATAGCTTTTTTTGCAGAATCTTGTTACACAAGAAAGAACAGGATGAAAGAATACCTTAAAGTAGGACTGTTCTTTACTCTATTTGTAATGTGTGCAGCAGGTTTTGTAGTTGCAACAACCTTAGGAGTCATACATTACAATAATACAAGGGGCCAAGGAGGACTTGAGACGCCAGGACTTCCAGAATTAATGACCTCAGAACTTGAAACAGGAGACGCCCTTAGCATCCAAAGCGAAGACATCATCCCTGACGATACCGAAGATAAGCCCCTATGGTATTTTTCATACTGCATAAAAGACGGTGACATGATTGGCAAAATTGCAGAGCAGTTCAATATCACCCAAGATACAATAATCAGCATGAACAACATCAAGGAATCCCGCCTTATACAGCCAGGCCAATACCTTAAAATTCCTTCTATGCCTGGAATTCTGTACACAATAAAAGAATCTAACGAGACCATTAGCAGCATTTCAGAAAAATATCAGGTAGATGCACAGAAATGCGCACTTGCAAACAACATACTTAAGGACGAAGCAATAGCTTCTGGCCGCACAATATTCGTTCCTGATGCAAAGCTTGACTGGGCTACAGTACAGGAAATTAACGGAGACCTGTTCCATAATCCTTTGCATTCATGGTATTACATTTCTTCTCGCTACGGCTGGAGAACAAGTCCTTTTGACGCATCAAGAAGAACATTCCACGGTGGAGTTGACATGGCATGCTCTCAGGGAACTCCTATTTATGCAGCGCTTTCTGGCTCTGTCATAGAAGTCGGATACAATAACGTATACGGAAACTATATAATCATAAAACATGGCAGGACAGGCTATAAAACCCTGTACGGTCACTTATATACAGTAGATGTAAAGCAGGGACAATCAGTCACAACATCAACACGTATCGGAAGAGTTGGAAATACAGGAATGAGTACGGGGCCTCACCTGCACTTTACTGTATATAAAAACGGACGAAGTATAAACCCATTGGGCGTACTTAACTGACAGTTATAAACAGAGGGCAAATCCTTCTTTTTATATTAGATGCCGGATGTAAATTTAAATATTAGTTTACATTTTTCATTTTACCTTATATAATTATTAACATGGCGGATTTGCTTACAGACTCACAGTTTTTAGAGTATAAAGAATTAATTTACAAGTCGAGTGGAATCACTTTTTCTGACACAAACAGGTCTATTTTAGACAGTCGTCTAAAAGAGCGTCTTCGGGAAAAGCAGATTGCAGATGTAGAAGAATATTATAAGCTTATTACTTCAAACCAAGAAGAAATGAAGCTTTTTCTAGACAGCATTACTACTAACCTGACAAGATTCTTCCGTAATCAACCTCATTTTGATACTCTTATAAATTATGTAATCCCACATGTACTTGAAAATAAGAAGAAAACCGGAAATACAAAGATAAAGATATGGAGTGCAGGATGCTCTACCGGTGAAGAACCTTACACCATTGCAATGCTTTTAAAAGATAAGCTTCCGTCACCATATACATTCGAAATAAAGGCATCTGACATTTCCTTAAAGTCATTGCTCGTAGGAAAGCAAGGCTTTTATCATAATAACAAAATAAGTGGCATCCCAGAAAATTATCTGGAACGGTTCTTTACAAAATCTTCAGACGGATATCAGGTAAAGCCAGAATTAATGTCTACTATCAGATTTGACTACCATAATCTTGCATATGACAGCGGCGTTCGCGATTTGGATATTGTTTTCTGCCGCAACGTTCTTATTTATTTTGACGAGGCTGCCCAGAAAAATACAATAGATAAATTCTGGGCATCAATGGCTAAAAAATCATATCTTTTTATAGGGCATTCAGAAAGTCTTTTCGGAATGGATACAAAATTTAAATTCCTTAAGACAAATTGGGCCTGTATTTACGAAAAGGATGATAACTAGCAGACTGACAATTTTTTAGTTTTGTAAATATAGAGGGGATAAAAATGGATGACATACAGGTTCTCGTATGCGATGATTCAGCCCTGATGCGTAACTTAATCTCTCGTATCATTGACGGAACCGAAGGACTCAAAGTTGCAGGCACTGCAATGAATGGAAAATTCTGCCTTCAGAAAATTCCAACTTTAAAGCCGGATATAATTGTCCTTGACATAGAAATGCCAGAAATGAATGGCGTTCAGTTCCTTGAAGAGCGCAGAAAGCAAGGCATTGACATTCCGGTAATAATTCTTTCATCAATAGCAACAAAAGGCGCTGCCGTTACAATGCAGTGTCTTGAACTCGGTGCAAGCGACTTTATTACAAAGCCTTCAGGATCTACTTCAAGCAACATTTCATCTGTAAGCAGCACATTAATCGAAGCAGTTTCTTCATACGGAAGGCGATATGCTATAAAGAAAGGCAAAGACATTCCTCCTGTAGAATTCTACATGCAGCAGATAAAGCAGAAGGATTCTCAGCCTACAATATTAAATACAGCAAAGCCAACGTCTGCAACTGCACCTTCATTTTCACCAAAGCCTATATATTCACCGCCTCCATCTTTTTCTGCTTCAGCAAAAAAGGAGCCGGCAGTAATTGAGCCTCTGCGCAAGCCAGGCCCAATCGACATAGTTGCAATAGGAATTTCAACCGGCGGTCCAAATGCACTGCGTGAAGTTTTTGCAAAGATTGACCCTAAGTTTCCAAAGCCTATACTTGTCGTGCAGCACATGCCTGCAGGATTTACCAAAGAATTTGCAGCAAGCTTAAACAGAATTTGTCCTTTGGAAGTAAAAGAGGCGGAAGAAGGCGACTTGATTCATCCTGGACAGATTTACATCGCTCCGGGAGACTTCCATATCGTTGTTGAAAAATCAACGCTATGCAATGTGATCCACCTGTCAAAGGAAGACCCTCGCAACGGCCACAGACCGTCAGCTGACGTACTTTTTGAATCCGTTGCAAAAATATATCAGAACAGGGCCTTAGGCGTAATCATGACTGGAATGGGCCGTGACGGAGCAGTACAGCTTGCTGAAATGAGAAAGCAAGGCGCCTGGACATTAGGACAAGACGAAAAATCTGCAATCGTTTACGGAATGCCTAAAGTTGCCTTTGAACTGGGAGCAGTCCAGAAGCAGGTTTCATTGGAAGACATGGCAAAAGAAATAAACAGCATGGTAAAATAACATCCATGAATAACACACGGAAACGTCCTGAACAAGGACGTTTTTTTCATTGAGTTAATGTAAAAAACACTGTATAGTAATATCAATGAACAGTTTATTTATTCCATATTTAGAAAAAATTGAGCAAGTAATAGCAGAAGCACTTCCTGCATCATCAGAACAGACTTGGAAAGACAATACCTTTGGAACTTTACCAGACTGCATTACAGACGATACATTTTACCCTTTGGTCAAGCCGACTCGGTCGCTCATAGATTTAGGAGGAAAGCGCTGGCGCCCGCTTTTTCTGGTACTTTGCGCAGAGTCTTACATTCAGTCAGAAGGCAGCTCAAGCAATAAAATTTTGGATTCAGCATACCACCTTACGCCACTGGTAGAATTTGTTCATACGGCAAGCCTTATACACGATGACATAGAGGATTCTTCTGAATCACGGAGAAATCAGCCGGCAGCATATATAACATACGGCATTGACGTTGCAATAAATGCAGGTTCATGGCTTTACTTTGAGGCTCCTGTATGCATAGATACGCTCGACGCACCAACAGAAACAAAGCTAAGACTATATAAAATCTATGCAAAAGAATTGAGAAAGCTCCATCTTGGACAGGCAATGGATATTACCTGGCATAGAAACACATCATTCTGCCCGTCTCAAGAGCAGTATCTTTCTATGGTTAAGAATAAAACCGGGACACTTGCCTCTCTGGCCGCTAAAATCGGTTCATCAATTGCAGGAGCAGCGGCAGAAACCTATGACAAGTGCGGATTAATTGCTTCTGAAATAGGAGCCGGATTCCAGATTATTGACGATGTAATAAACCTTACAAGCGGGAATCCAGGAAAAAAGAGAGGCGATGACATTGTAGAAAATAAAAAGTCTCTTCCTGTCATTTTATTTGCAGAAAAATACGGCACAGATTCCACAGAATTCAAGAAGCTGACATCATATTTTGGAGAAGCAAAGAAAAGCGGCATAGACAGTCCTGCCGTAGAAGATGCCATAAGCCTGCTAGAAACGAGCGGCTGCATAGAAAATGCAAGGCTAAAGGGCATTCAGCTTATAACAGACAGCTGCAATGCTTTAGGAAACATCTTTGGAACAGACAATGAAGGCGTAAAAAGGATAAATACGCTTTTCAAAGGCATGATTCCAGTTTCTGTAATTAAGAACTAAAGATTGCAGCCTAAAACCTTTCAATTACTTTTAAAGGTCATACTTTAAACTGGTCAATCTGAGTTCCAATCTCTGTTATTGAATCCTGCATTTTATCCGCAATTTCAGAAAGAGAAGAACCCGTTTCGTTGATTTTTTTAGCGCCTATAGACATTTCCTCCATACTGGACTTCATTACCAGCGTAGCATCCTGAAGATTCTTTACTTCTTCAAGAATATGCTGATTTCCTATAGACATTTCTTTAGATGCTGTCCTTACTTCAATCGTACTGTTGTTCATTGAATGCAAAGATGAAGTTATCTGCTTTGAGCCTTCCTTCTGTTCTTCCATGGCGCTCTTAATCTGCCGTACAAGCTGATCAGTTTCATGAATTTTATCCGCTACTCTTGAGAACGTTTCGCTAGATTCTTGAGAAGCTTCTACCACAGAATTGATAGATTCCTTTATGCTTGTAAGCTGATCTCCGATTGTCTTTGACTGAACGGTTGACGTTTCTGAAAGCTTACGGATTTCATCTGCAACTACTGCAAAACCTTTTCCTGCATCCCCTGCATGAGCAGCTTCGATTGCAGCATTCATGGCAAGAAGATTCGTCTGACTTGCAATTGAAGCAATAGCAGTATTAGCTTCCTGAAGCATATCAGACTTCTGTTCTATTTCATGTATTTTCTCATTTACATGAATTTGCTTTTCTGCTCCAGCCCGGGCATTTTCTGTAAGTACATCAAAAGAAGATGCCATTTTATCTACAGAATTATTAACAGAACTTATATTTCCAATCATCTCTTCGACAGCAGAAGATGCATTGCTTACTTCGTTAGACTGGTTAACTATCATCCTTTCCAAAGATTCAATGTTTGAAGCTATTTCGGTAACGGCTCCGGCAGTCTGAGAAACGCTTTCACTCTGATTAACAATCTGCCCATGTACGCTTTCAATATTTGCAATAATCTGAGTAATTGATGCGCTTGTATCCTGCATGCTCAAATTTAAGTCTTCTCCGGCAGCAGAAAGGACTTCCTTAGAATGCTTTACATCAAAAATGATATTATGGAGCTTCTCTGTAAATCTATTGAACCCATTTACAATGACGCCTATTTCATTATTGACTTCCGCTGCAGGACCAGTAATCCTCTGCGTTAAATCAGCCTTTCCAGAAGCAATTTCATCAATAGATTCCTTTACCCTAAGCAAAGGCTTTAAAGACTTAAAGATTCCCATGCTTATGCCCAGGACAAGAGCCATGCCAAGGAAAATGGCAGCAGCTATTAATGTAACAGTAATCTCATTTGCAGTAGCATAAACCTGAGAGTCATCAATTAAAAATGCAAAGCCCCAGTCTGCATTCTCAACAGGCTGGTATGTTACAAATTTTTTTCCAGAAGAACCTGCATTAACCCACATTGAGCCGCTTTCTTTTTTAGCAAGGGCCTGAGTTACAGGTGAAAGAGCTTCCAAAAGTTTCTGTTCCTTTTCTTCGTTCATATCAGGAACAGAACTTGCAATAACCTTTCCCTGGCTATTCAAAAGCATTGCATAGCCAGTTTTTCCTATCTTAATGCCGCTAACAAATTCATTAAGCTTATCAACGCCAACAACAGCACTGTAAAAGCCAGAAGTCTTTCCATTTATTTTTGCAGCCTTAGAAACATGTATGATTGTTGCACCTGTAGACTTTGAAATTACAGGATCATCAATATTTACATCATTGCCATCTTTCATGATTGCAATAAAATAATCCCTGTCAACAACATTTGTAATTTTCTTCTGGTCATTATAAAAATCGCCTTTACCGTCTATGTAACCTATCCTGTCAAAATCTGGCGTTCTAGATTTTTCATGCTCTATGAGCCATGCCTGAATTTTATGCGGATCTGCCGTTTGAGTAACATCGGCTTCTGTATACATTCGCATTTGCTTTATATATTCGCTCAAGCGTATAGAAACGACATTTGCGTATGCATCCGTAATCCTTTTACAGTTTTCTTCATAGGAAGAAGCAACAGATTTCTTAGTCCGGCCTTTCACTACAAAGACTTGAAGAGAACTTAAAAAGAATATTATTGCAACTGTAATTAAAATGATAAAATAAACTAACTTACCCTGTTTTTTTGAAGCGTTATCAGACATATGTTTTTCCTAAAAAAAAGACTATAAACTATTTTTAAATAAGATGCTGATTAAAGTTTAATCCGAAAACAGACTGTAGTCAATAAAATCTAAAAAATTCTTGATTGTGTCAATTTTAGTTCGCAATTTCGTCTCTGAAAAAAGCCAAAAATCCATCATGCTGCGTTAAACAGAATCTCCTTTTGAACTTTTATTGAGCCGGCATTCATGTAGCTCCTCTCAGTTTGCCAGTCCTCTGAATATTCAAGCAGATAGCTTGTTATCAGTCTGATATAAGCATCCGTTGAAGGAAAAATGCCGACAACAGATGACCGCCTGCGGATTTCCCGGTTAAGTCGTTCAAGCGTGTTGGTGCTTGAAATCTTA